>JAEZJJ010000023.1 GCA_023436395.1 Bacillota bacterium
GTTAATCAACTTTCGTTGAATACAAAGAATATTTATTATCGGTTAATTGTAGATTTTACACCCTGACAAATTGTTTATAGTGCTTACGTTACGCACTTTAGTACATTTTATCGTTAGGCGCAAGTTACTTTCGTAACTTACTAATCTATAATTGATTGTATTTAGTTTTCAAAGTACAAGTGCCTACTCAATATATCACATTGCTTGTTATACGTCAAGGCTTTTATTTTCTACTTGCGTCAACCCGTTTTGTGCTGACTTCATGAATTATACTAGATATACTCACTACTTGTCAACACATTTTATAGAGTTAACTTATTCTTATTTTCTTCCAACCATACTTTACTTTTTTCAAAGTCGGGAAGTAGTTCCGTCAACTTGGCAATTTCATTACCACCCACTAGGTTATTAATTCGACATAGACCACTTAATACAATATAATCTATAACATCTACAGGTATCATTCCTATTCTTACATCAACAGTTATGCCTGTTTGATTTGAACGGAATAAAATCGAATCATTATCTAGTGCTTCAATTTGCTGTGGAATAATTTCAAATGCTTCCTTATAGATTTTCAAACGTTCTTTAAGTTTAGCAATTACTTTTTGCTCATACCACTTAACAATAGCCCCTCTTATTTCTACTTTAGATTCTGTATAAGTATCAACTACAAGTTTTCCTCTTAACATTTTCACTTTAGTCTCTGTTAACTCTGAATTACTACTTACTTCTAACTTATAGTTTTTACCTAAATACATATATTGTTCTAGTAATTCTGGTTCTAATTTCTGTGGTTTATTACGATACAATTCACTGATAATCCATGGTGCATTACCTTTAACTTTATCCATCACAGCATATACAGAGGTACCTCTTGGTGCAATAACATTTACTTTACCCTCTTCAGTAATTTTTATAGATATTGCCTTTGTCCTCTTGTATGTCAAGTCATAGGTTATCTGAATGCCTTTGTAATCAAAGTTAAGTTTCATCTTAAATACCCCTTTTTAGTTGTTAATAAAGTACCTATATTTCGTAAAACAACATTTTTATTATATCAACTTTTATATTTTTTGTACATATCTAAGTTTACATATTGTTTACTTTACCTCATTTTCTTACAAAAAACAACTATATACCTATTTATGTTTATTTTTTGTAATATACACTTAGTTGTTTATTATTAGAATTTACTGTGCTATAATAAGGTATAATTCCCAAAAAGAAGGAGATATAAATGTCTACTGAACTTGAAATATTCCAAGAATTTATTGATACCATATTAATAAGAAACAAAAGTATACTAGACCAAACTACTAAATTACAGGATGCTTGTACTCATCTATGCCGTACAATATCAAAGGCTGCCACTACTTGTGGTTGTATAACTATTGAGGCACATAAACAATCTTATACCTTTTCTGAAGACTCATCTATAGAAGAAATTCAAAAACTTATGTGTACACATGTAACCGGAAAGCTATGCCCTAGTTGCGAAGAACTTTTTGAAAAAGAAATTGGGCGTGTTTTATTTTATCTTGGTGCAATCGCTAATACTTTCGACCTTTCTCTTTCAGATATACTAAAAAAGGAAACAGAGCGCACCAAATTACTAGGAAAATACTCTCTTCGCTAATTGTTATTAAATATTTAATATTTTACTCTTTTCCTGTCTATTACTTACCTCTCATGTTATAATAGGAGTAGATTAATAGTACTAACTTTGAGGAGGCTTTTATGAATCTACGCCCTCGAGCTGCAGCTGTTATATTAAATGAATATAACGAATTGCTTGTTCTCAAACAAAAAGACCCACATACAGGCTTCGAATGGTGGACTCTACCTGGTGGAGGTATGGAACCTGAAGAAAGTGTCATTGATACTATTGTACGTGAAGTTGAAGAGGAGTGTCATCTCCGTTGTCGTCCTATGCAACTTATCTATATGAGTGAATATGTAGACTATAGTATCAATACACACCATTTAGGTATGTTCTTTTTAACCCTGGCAGATAATATTGAAAATTTAAAAGTAGGTACTGATCCTGAAGTAAATGAACAGTATATTAAGGAGTGCCGATTTATTTCTCAAGAAGAATTAAATCATTCAGGTATTCCTATCTTCCCCCCTGTTTTTAAGCAGCAGTTTTGGGAAGATCTTAAAACCGGCTTTATAGGACATGAAGTCTATCAGCGAGGTCAATTAGATACGCATTAAAAAGGTGCATCTCCAGTTTTATAAATAATCTTGGAGATACACCTTTTTTAAATTTTTGTTGATTAAAATCCTAATGGAATACCTAGTGTAAAGAATCCAATAAGCACTATTGTCCACATCACTAAAAATGCCATTGAATAAGGGAACATTAAGCTGATTAAATCTCCCACTGAATATTCTGGCTTATATTTTCTCATATATACTAGGATCAAGCCTGCATATGACATTAAAGGTGTGATGATATTAGTTGATGAGTCTGCTACACGGTAAGCAGCTGCAACCATATCTGGTGTCATCGCATGATTTACATTATATAACATAGGAATAAATATTGGTCCAAGTAACATCCATTTAGATGTCATACCACCCACAAATAAGTTAATAACTGCAGTTGTAAGAATAAAACCGATTAATAGAAGAATTGGATAATCCGCAAGTCCCATATTTTGAAGCCCAGTTGCTCCTAAATAAGTAAGGTAAGTTCCAAGACCTGACTCACTTAATAATGCTAAGAAGTTATAGGAGAAAAATGTAAGAACGATAATTGATCCCATTGAACTCATAGCCTTTGACATTGCTTTTACAACATCGCTTGAGTTTTTAAATAATCCTACTTTATAACCATAAAAGACACCAGGCACTAAGAAGAGGAATGTAATAACTAAAATAATATTATCCATCAATGGTGTAACTGTTTTAGCTATGCCCGTTGCTTCATCTACTACTTGATAAGGTGCTAAGGGTCCAAATCCTAAAAGAGCTACAATTGTACCTGCAATAAGAAGACCAAGACCAGCCCATTTTAATGCCTTGTTTTCTTCTAGTGTAACAGTAAAGTCTGTTAAATTCATATCTTCTGGCATAATATAGGTTTGTTTCTCTAATTTAGGTTTAATAAATTTAACAGTAATGAATCCTCCTACTACTGTTAACAAGATTGTTGATACAAAGATGAAAGTGTAGTGCATTGTTGCCGGTGTAATAGGTACACCTGCTGCTGTTTCAAATGGAATCCCTTGAGCCTGTGCAAATGCTTGTGCATTTGTTCCAAGAATAATATCACTTGGAGTAGCAGGAATTAAATTGGCACTAAATCCCGCTGATACTCCAGCAAATGCTGCTGCCATACCAATCAGAGGATTCTTTTTCAGCCCTGCATAAAGCAACCCTGCAAGGGGAACTAAAATGACATACCCTGCATCTGTTGCAATACTACTCATAATCCCTAAGAATACAAGTACATAAGGTAAGTATTTATCAGACACTTTAAGTCCTACTTTTTTAATAAGTACTGATAATAAACCTGACTCTTCTGCGAGTCCAACCCCTAACATAACAACAAGAATAGTTCCTAGTACGCCATTCCCGTATGCTAGCCAGTTTTTAAGTAATGCATTATCAAAAATCCATCTCATATTCTCTGCTTTAAACATATTCTTGATGTGATAGGTGATTGTACTACCATCTTTTGCTAATGTCGTAAATTCTTTTCCACCTAAAAAATAGGTTAATACCATCGTAATAGCAAATAAAAGCATAAATATAATAGTTGGATCTGGTATTTTCCTACCAATCGTCTCAATAAGAGATTTTCTTTGTTTCTTCATTTTCTTTTCAGCCTTCATACGTTCCCTCCCGTCAAAAATATTATGTTTTTATGTCAACTAATTTACTCTATGCTTATTATAACAATAGGACATATCATTTGCAAGTCTTTAGCTGTGTAAATTTATGTAAACTTTTTCACTCGTTTTTAATACACATCTAAACCTCTTTGATACTCAAGCCTTTTGCTCTTTTTTTTCCCACTTTCCCCTGTGACAAAAATCATATATTGTGTTATTTTTGCAATCTCATCCACCTGAAATTGCATTTATAAATCACTTTTAGAAGTTCAATTGCTTATTATCAATTATTTGATATTTAAAAGTCGCTTTTAATAACTAGCATTTCATGCTATAATCCCTTTGGACTTGCCCTTTTAGCAAGGCTATTATTGTTTTATATAAGGAGTTTATTGATATGAAATTATTAGTTGATCAAGATACATGCATAGGGTGTGGTTTATGCGTATCTATGTTTGAAGAACTTTTTGCCATGAATGATTCAGGGGTATCTGAACCTATTGTAGATACGGTTAAACCTGAAGCAGAAGAAGATGCTGCAGAAGCTTGTAACTGTTGCCCTGTAAGCGCCATTACAATGGAATAATAAATTTTAAAATCGTAAAAAGGTAGAGATATAAAATCTCTACCTTTTTACTTATAGTAATCCCCTAATCCTCCCTCTTCTAAGACATGCAGGACTGTCAGTTTTAAAATGGGAGATCTCTTCTTTCCTCAAAGACACTCCAAATCACTTCACTGAGTGTATTTTTTTCTATAATTTGCAAATTCTTAAGAGGCAATTCTCTTTGAATCGCTTTCCTTGCTACATAAGCCCTTTTATAGCCCATTCGGTCTGCCTCCTTTAATCTTGCTTCTAAAGTTGGCACTCTCTTTAATTCTCCTGTCAAACCAATATCTGCTATAAAAATGGTATCACTTGGTATACCTTTCCCTTTTTCCGAAGAAACAACACTCATGATAACAGCTAGGTTAACAGCCTGTTCTTTTAATTTTAAACCACCTGTTGTCTTAACAACTACATTCTTATCGTAAAGTTGTACTTTTCCTCGTTGCTCTAAAATTGAAATCAGTGTATTAAGCTGTTCTCTTTTCATATTTTCACTAATTCTTGCTGGATAAGGCGTAAAAGAAGTACTTACAAGACTTTCTATTTCTACAATGATAGGCCTTGACCCTTCTCTTACTACAGTTAAAGCAGATCCTGAAACTTGCTCATTTTTTTCTCTTTGCGTCATGAAATACTCTGATGGATTTTCAATAGGCTCCATTCCCCTTTCTGTCATAGCAAAGAAAGCGGCTTCTCCCGTAGAACCAAAACGATTTTTGGATGCAATGACCCCTCTAAGTTCCTCCCCACTTTCCCCTTCTATAATAAGTACAGCATCTACTAAATGTTCAAGAGCCCTTACCCCAGCTATTTCATCATCTTTCGTCATTTGTCCTACAATAATAACAGCTCTCGGTTTTGTACCATTTTTAGCTACCTGTAATAAGGCATTGGCACATTCCATAGTTTGTACCGGACTACCAGGCCTTGAACTATATTCTTCCATAATAAAAGTTTGAATACTATCTATTATAATAAGATCTGCTTCAACTTCTTCTATTAAGTCTAGGACATTGTTCATACTCACATCTGAGTGAATCCAAATATTAGGATGTATACTTTCTAAAATACGCTCTGCCCTATTCTTAATTTGACTATCACTTTCTTCTCCTGATGCATAAAGGACATTCATCCCTTGATTAGCAACGTCTTGTGCTACCTGAAGTAATAAAGTAGATTTACCAGCTCCTGGTCTAGCAGTAATAATGGTCAAAGAATCTTTCACAATTCCTCCCCCCATTACACGGTTAAATTCACTTATATTTGTTATTATACGTGCAGAAGTACTTCCTTGCACATCTATTAAACGTTTTGTTACTACCTTTCCTTTGCTACCTCTACCACTCCCTATTTTACGCACTGGCTCAGGCTGTTGTTCTTCTATGCTATTCCATTCTTTACAGGCATCACATTTCCCTTGCCACTTTGAATAAACTTGTCCACAATTTGTACATACATAAACTTGCTTTGCTTTTGCCATTATTTTCCCTTTCCTTCTGCAATCAATCAACTACAGATATAAACTACTTTCTATAGTATAAACCTTTTTATGCATTACGCTCTACTCTCAATTTATATTTATTATACCCGAACTTCTGCTTATCTTTACTAATCATCTCATCAATATTTTAACCATTTCCCTTGTATCACAAAACTACTCCCCTTATCTATTTCAATTAAAGTCTATTCAAAACAAAAAGATGATTTTAATATCTTATCAAAATCATCTTTTATATTGTTATCTATTATTTTATTTTCTTTAATATTACAGGCTGCGCTTCTTTTGCACAATCTACAGAGAAACTTAATTTTCCTGAAACAGTTGAACGAATATTCCCTACTGTTACATCGCTAATAATCAGCTTATATTCTGTAGCCGGCTCTAGTTCTAAAGTAATTTGTGAACTTCCACTACCTTCTACTTCAAAACTTACTCCTGCGTCTGTAACTACAAACTGATGCACTGCAGTTCCTGGTAATGATTCATAGACTAAAGCACCATCTCTTTTAAGTTTTGTTACTTCATAAAAAGTTTTAGCTTTATAGAGTCTACCCTCTACTTCAAAATCTAATACTTTTGTCTTTTCTTGAAGTTCATAATTTCCAAAACTAAGTGCCCCATTTTCTTCAACACGTATAATTTCATTAACAACTGCCATTGCTAAATCCTCCAATGTATATTTCTTTATTAATCTCTATCTATAAATCTTTCTTATTATTCTATTATACATGATGCCTCATAAAAAGTATACGCATATTTATACTCAATTTTATTTTATCATAAACTTTGTATACTAATCATTCAATTTTGAACCTAATACATCTTTTCTTCTTTCAAATAAGACTTAAAACTCACCCATACTCCCCTTTTACTTTTCTTTAGCAAAAGTACATACTTCCCCCTCTACTCCAACAGTAACCACATCTCCCTCTTTAAATTGTCCTGATAAAATTTCATCTGAGAGGCGATCTTCAATATAAGTTTGAATGGTTCTTCTAAGTGGTCTTGCACCGTAGGCTTGATTATATCCTTTATTACCTAAGAAATCTAAAGCTTCTTCTGTTAACTTGATTTCTATTCCTACATTTTTACTAATTCTCTCTATTAAGCGTTTAATCATAATATCTGCAATTTCTCTAATTTCTTTTGTAGTAAGAGGATGGAATACCAGTGTTTCATCTATACGATTTAAAAATTCAGGTTTAAAAGTACGTTTTACTTCTTCCATTACATTCTTCTTCATATCTTCATAAGATTTCTCTGCATCCTCTGTAGATATAAACCCTAACTTCTTAGGTGAAATAATACTTCTTGCTCCAATATTAGATGTCATGATAATAATCGTATTTTTAAAGTTAATACGTCTTCCTCTTGAATCAGTAATATGACCATCATCTAGAATCTGAAGTAAAATATTAAAAACATCTCCATGGGCTTTCTCTATCTCATCAAATAATACAACACAGTACGGCTTACGTCTTACTTTCTCTGTAAGCTGTCCACCTTCTTCATATCCCACATATCCAGGAGGCGAACCAATCATCTTAGAAACGGTATGCTTTTCCATGTATTCGGACATATCCACACGAACCATAGCATTTTCATCTCCAAACATAGCCTCGGCTAATGCTTTGGTAAGTTCTGTCTTACCTACACCTGTAGGTCCTAAGAACATAAAGGAACCAATTGGTCTATTAGGATCTTTAAGCCCTACACGACCTCTACGTACTGCTTTTGATACAGCCACAATAGCTTCTTCCTGACCGACAACTCGCTCATGAAGAATTTTTTCCATTTGTTTAAGACGCTCTGTTTCTTCTTCTGCTAAACGTCTTACAGGAATATTTGTCCAACTACTAACAATATCAGCAATCTCTTCTTCTCCTACGATTTGATCATTCTTGGTATGCTTCGCATCCCATTCAACTTTGGCATTGGCAATTTTTTCTTTAATTTCATTTTCTTTGCGCTTTATCTCACTGGCTTTTTCATACTCCTCACTCATAATTGCCATTTCTTTTTCTTGACCTAAGGTGACAAGTTGTAGTTCTAATTCCTTAATGTTAGTAGGTGAGACAAAAGCACGCAATCTTACTTTTGAAGCTGCTTCATCAAGCAGGTCAATTGCCTTATCTGGTAAATAGCGGTCTGCAATATAACGAGCTGATAATTTCACCGCTGCTTTAAGCGCATCTTCTGTAATTTGTACTTGGTGATGCATCTCATATTTATCTTTAATTCCCTTTAATATTTCTAGGGTTTCTTCTTCACTCGGTTCTTCCACCTGTACTGGTTGGAAACGTCTCTCAAGTGCCGCATCCTTTTCAATATGTTTACGGTACTCATCTAAGGTTGTTGCGCCTATTAATTGCACCTCACCTCTAGCTAGTGAAGGCTTTAAAATGTTAGAAGCATCCATAGCCCCCTCAGCAGCACCTGCACCAATGATTGTATGAAGCTCATCGATAAACAAAATGACATCTCCAGCGAGTCTAACTTCTTCAATAACTTTATTAATACGTTCTTCAAATTCTCCTCTATATTTTGTTCCAGAAATCATGGAGGATAAATCTAAAGAGACAACTCTTTTTCCTTTTAATAAATCAGGAATTTCTTCTGATGCTATTTTCTGTGCTAATCCTTCTACAACTGCAGTTTTACCTACCCCTGGTTCTCCTACTAAACAAGGATTATTTTTTGTTCTTCTAGATAGAATTTGAATGACACGGTCAATTTCTTTTTCACGACCTACAATAGGGTCAAACTTACCTTCTCTAGCAAATGTCGTTAAATCTCTACTATATTTATCTAAAGTTGGTGTTGTAGACTTACTAGCTTGGCTGCCTGCCTTCGTCGTACTAAAGCTTGCTTCTGTCTTCTGTGTACTTCCTGTCAACATTTCCATTAACACAGCAGATAATTTGCTCACATTAATTCCTAAAGTTTCTAACAATTTTACCGCAATACAATTTTTTTCTTTTAGGATTGCAATCAGTAAATATTCAGTCCCAATCCTCTCACTCCCTAATTGTTTTGCAAGTTGTGTACTCATTTCAAATATACGTTTAACACGTGGGGTAAAATCCCTAGTCACTACTAGTGGACTTCCCCCCATGCCAATAATATCTTTAATTTTATCTAAAATATCTTCTTCTGTAATTCCGCATGCTTCAAGAGCCTTTTGGGCAACAGAGTTTTTAGCATGAATAAGCCCCACAAGCAAGTGCTCAGTTCCTAAATAACCGTGTCTAAAATCTGTCATAACTTGTTCAGCATATTCAATAGCCATTTGGGCCTGTGGTGTAAACTTAATTTCCATGTTATTTCTCTCCTTCGTCTCACGTACTTCTTAGGTACTCATGTTGTATCTGCCTATCACTTATTCGAATTTATTTCCACACTTAATGCAATAGGCTGCATGTTCATGATTACCTGTATTACATACAGGACAAACCTTTAAAATTTCAATATCATCCCCTGTAAGATTGTCTTTCTTCTCTTCTGAGTCTGATTCACTCCATGTTGACTTAACTTCTCTCTTATAAGAATCAAAACTGCTCTTTTGAGCTGTTACGACTTCACCTAGACGCTTTTCAAGTTCTGTGATTTGCAGTTTAAGTGCATCGATCTTGGAATATAGCATATTCCTATCCTGACTTTCACCTTCTTCAAGATAGCACTTATATTGTGCTTCTCCAAGCAATGTGAATAATCTTTTTAACTCACTTCTTTTGTTGATGAGTTCGGTTCTGCAAGCCACTTGATCTACTGATTTTTGTGTTTGCTCTGTTGCCACTTTAAATGTTGATTTTAAACTATCCCCTAATTTACTTAATACATCTGCCATTTTAAAACCCTCCTATTTTTCTATTTTTATTTAAACTATGCACTGAATGTCTTCATTTTAGTATATGCGAGTTTATTGACTTATAATATTCAATCGCCTACTTGTAGTCCTATACTTTATAAAATAATGAAGAATGATAAAGTATACATTAAGAGTTTTTTCAATTATTCATTTTTCATTCTTAATAATTCATTAAATAAAGTATATAAGGAGTGGTATAGAAATACAACTCAACAGTGTAGTAATCAGAATACCTTGTGAAGCCAGCTCTCCGTCACTTTTATAGGTTTCTGCCATCATTGCTGCATTACTTGCTACAGGCATACCTGCTACTATCACAGGAATTGTAATTAACCACAAATCCTCTATTTTTAGTATATACTTTAAAAATGTAAAAATAATGAATGGCAACACAAGAAGTCTCGCAATTGCCAAGATATAAATTTTATAGTCACCAAACGTTTTCTTTAAGGACAACAAGCTTAACATACTTCCTATAACAATCATTGAGAGAGGTGTACAAACACTCCCTACACTTTCTATAGTGCCACTTATAAACTCTGGCAATCTCACGCCTGTTACAAATAATAGAATACCTAAAAAACTAGCCACCATCCCTGGATTGATAAGAAACTTCCAATCAAAGCCTGTGCTTTGATTGTTGCCTGATTGTAAAAGTTTAATACCCAACGTATATAATAAAACATAAAAACTGATATTATAAATCGCTGTATAAAAAATGGCTTCTTGTCCGAGTAATGCCCCTAATACAGGATATCCCATGAATGCACTGTTAGAAAATATTAGCATAAAACTAAATACGCCTCTTTTTCTTCCATCAGTAGTTAGTGTACGAGAGGTCCACCAAGCCACTATAAATGTAAGTGCGTAAGCCACAATTGATAACCCCAAAATGGCAATAGCTCTATTCACACTTTCCTTTGTCAGTGGTATATTCATTCCAGAGATAATAGCAGCTGGTAATGCCACATTGACAATAAACTTTGAAAATATGGCATTACTTTGTGGTGTAAAAAATTTGATTTTCCCTAATATATATCCTATTAACATCAGCATAAATAATACACCAAGCTGTATGTAAACATTAATTAAATCCATTTGCTTCTCCTTTTAACCTATCTTACAAATTCTTCCCCCATATATTAGCCTTTATTCTACCACATCTCACACAAGTATCAAAGTAAATAATGCAACAAAAAGGAGACTCCAATAAAGTCTCCGGATACATTTATTATGTATTTATTGTAATGCAAAACTAATCATAATCCCTTTGTCTACTTGTGCCATAAGCTCATCATCTAAATGACAGATTTTCTCCTTTAAACGTCTCTTATCAATCGTTCTGATTTGCTCGAGGAGTATAACAGAATTTTTCACAAGTTCATATTCTGCTGCATCTATCTCCACATGTGTAGGTAGCTTTGCTTTATTAATCTTTGAAGTGATTGCCGCACAGATGACTGTAGGGCTAAATTTGTTACCAACATCATTTTGTACTACTAATACAGGGCGAATGCCCCCTTGTTCTGAACCAATAACTGGACTTAAGTCCGCATAAAAAATATCTCCACGTTTTACTTGCACTTTACTCACACTCCGCTATGCGATCATAATAAGACTCCGCCTCACTTTCTATTTCAAAATAGAGGTTTGAGAGCGCTA
>JAEZJJ010000112.1 GCA_023436395.1 Bacillota bacterium
GTTGAAATGACTGAAATTACTATAGAAATAGAAGGAGCTTATTTTGTAGTAGATCCCTTTTCGGGAAAGATTGATTTTAAAGTGTATAATCAGCTTATAGACTTCCCTAAATGTATGCAAACAAATAAAGAGAGTTTAAAAGGAAGCAAGTTAGCTTCAAAGCTCTGCTTAGAGGTGGATGAGAGGAGCGTTGACAATAATAATATTATTGATCAACTGCCTATTTATAGAACCTCCAATCAAAAAGGGGATATTATACTGACCTTTAATCAGAATAAAAAAACACAGCTCATTATTAAAGTAAAGGAAAAGTTAGAACTTGGAGAAGTGAGTAATACAGTTAATATTGAGCAAGCAGAAAAGACACACGATAGTGTTTATATACAGGAAAAAGTAAGTGGTGCCTTAAATAAAGGTGTTATAGAGCTAGCAATTTCAGAAGAGCTATTAAATTGGTGGAAGGGGATACAGATTCTAGAAGGCGATATTAAAGTGATTGTATGGGAGCAAGGCGCACGGAAGGCAGGAAAAGTATGGATAGAGGTAGTAGAGACATCAACTGTACCTTCAAAAATTTGTTTATTTATTGAAAAAACATGTTTAGTAGAACCATTAAGTACATCATCACCATTTAAAACAATGGACTTACTCATAACAAGTCAAGTGTTTTCAAATACAGGGGTCAGTGCCAAGTATTGTTTAAAAGACTACTTGAGCATACTTCCAAGTAAACAAGTAACAGCAGGAGCAGCCGATAGGGCTATTTATTTCAAAGCTGGTAGTGAGGGGTATATTGTTGGAGAAGAATATTATCCAATACAAGGCTCTATTTATATGAAAGATCAATATCTTATGGCACCAATAAGAAGTATCTTAGAAAGTACAGGGATAGCTCATTACGACCTTACTTACAACAAAGGAGAGATAACGCTTACAGTGGGAAAAGAAGAGCCTATTAGGAAAATCACTCTACAATTAGGAGAAAAAGATGTTATTGTAGATAATCAAACTTATACTATGCAAACAGCACCAGAATTAAGAGCGGGTATCTTACATGTACCAGTATCTGAAATAGCAACCCTTTTAGAATTAGAGGTTTCCTCTTATAGAAGGGGAACAGGTATAGTATTGGGGGTAGAAGAACAAGAGAAAAGTAAAGAGATAAAAATAGTTACCGAGGGACAAAGATTAAAAGCGGGGCTTAGAAGACAAAATGCGGGGGAAGTTTATATAAAAGAAGGAACCAATGAACGATTTAAGAAAGGGGTATTAGAAATTGTTATTGGAGATGGAGGGGTTAATGAGAAGTATAAATCCTATATATTACAAGCGATACCCGAAGTTTCAGTTATCAAAGGGGATTTAAAAATCAAACTTATAGGAGTGAGCCAGGAAAAGGCTAATACATATGTAATAGAGATCATAGAGCAAAGTACGTTGCCATCAACCATTGCTGTAAGTTATCCAGATGTAGCATTAGATAGAACTACTCCAGAGGGGGACTATGGATTTAAGCTATCTGGAGTAGCATTAGATAACAGAGAGATAGTGGTTAAAGACTTTTTTGAGGTAAGAACACCCAATACATGTGAGTAGATTCAAAGCTGACCTTGTGGTTTTGATATAGAACCATTACAATAAACAACATAAGAGATAATAAGCCCAAGCATGTAAAGGAGAAAATAGAAATGTATTTTGATTCACACGCACATTATGATGATGAAAGTTTTAATGAGGATCGTTATGAATTGCTAGAAAGTATGAAAGATAAAGGCGTTGATTTTATTGTTAATGCAGCAGCGGATATGGATTCTTGTTTAACGGGAATAGCTTTAGCTAAAAAATATCCTTTTATATATTGTAGCATTGGAGTACATCCACACGATGTAAAGAGCTTAAAAGAAGAAGATTTAGAAGAAATGAGAAAGCTAGCTAGTTATGAGAAGGTTGTAGCCATTGGTGAAATAGGCCTAGATTACTATTATGATAGTTCACCTAGGCAGGTGCAAAGAGAATGGTTTAAAAAGCAGCTTCTTTTAGCAAAAGAGCTTGATTTGCCAGTGATTATTCATAGTAGAGAAGCTTCACAGGAGACGTTTGATTTGATTATGGAAAGCGGAGTAAGAGAAGGCGTTATTCACTGCTTTTCAGGAAGTCATGAACTCGCTAAAGAATATGTAAAAAAAGGTTTTTTCATAGGAATAGGTGGTTCTTTAACTTTTAAAAACGCCAAAAAAACAGTTAAGGTAGTGGAAACTATCGGACTAGAAAATATACTTATTGAGACAGATTCACCTTATCTGACACCAGTACCTCATAGAGGAAAGAGAAATGACTCATCTTACTTAAAATATGTAGTAGAGAAAATTGCAGAAATTAAAGGGGTGACCCCAGAAGAAGTGGCTAGCATAAGCTGTCAAAATGCTAAAACATTATTTAGAATTTAGACGAGAAGGCTTGGGAGAAAAGAGAAAAAAAGATAATAAAAAAACAGCTTTTGGAAAAAGCTGTTTTTTTATTTTGTATACAAATACTAAACTTATGGCTTATTAAAAGTAAAAAAAAACAATGCTAAAAATAATAAATTGGGTAGTGGGTTATGAAAAAAATGGTCTGAAATAACTCTAAAACTCCAAGAAATAAAATAAAAATTGAAGGGTGTCATAAAAAGAGAAAGAAGAACATATAATAGTTATTAACAAAATGTTACGTAATTATTAAAATTGAATTTTTCGAAAAAAAATTTTACAACTCTCAAACTATTGATAAAACGTTAATGTATAACAAAAAAAAGCCTATTTTTTCACATTCTAAAAAAAAACTTGTTACAAAAAGCTTGAAAAATTAAAAAGGATATATTACAATCGTATTTGTAGTTGTAAAAAAAATAAAAATTATATTTAATAACAAATCGTTGTAGTAAAGCCCGATTCACCAGATCAAGTGAGAAAGACCAATTGTTTTGATTAGTAAAGATAAAACTAAACTTTTATCAAAGCAATCAATTAAGGAGGATATCATGAAGAATCGAAGTAGAATCGCTTTATTGATTGTAGCGTTGTTTATGCTATGTGCAGTTAGTATTACAGCCTACCAATCCGTGTCAAAGATTATTACATTAGTCGATGACGGAAAAGTGACTCAGTATGAAACAGATGCAAATAGTGTAGAGGAACTTTTAGCACAGTTAAAAGTAACACTAGGGGACAAAGACACCCTGCAACCTGCATTAGACACTCAAATTGAAGACAATATGAAAATAACTATAGAAAGATGGAAACCTACAGTAACTTTTATAGAAAATGGTGTAGAGACTCAATTTAAAACGGGGTTTGCTACAGTAGGGGACATCATCAAGGCAAAGGGCTTAATAGCTGCTGAGGGCTTAGCAGTTGAACCTAGTCTAGATACAAATATTACAGACGGTATGAAAATCACTGTTAAAACTAAAAAAGTTGAAACAGTAATGGAAACAAGAGAAATCGGTTTTGAAACAAAAGTAGTTGATACAACCGATTTAGCATTTGGTGAAACGAAAGTTAAGCAAGAAGGTAAAAACGGGCTTAAAGAAGTAAGTTTAGAAAGAACTTACTTTGGCGGTGAAGTAGTTGATGAGAAGGTAATTAGTGCCAATGTGACACAAGAACCTACAGATAAGATTGTACTTAAAGGTGCAAGAAATGCAATCAAAGACTCATTCACAGGTAAGAATTATGCCTATACAAAGGTATATGAAATGGAAGCTACAGCGTACACAAATGGTAATGATGGATGGGGTAACAAAACTGCAAGTGGTATGACTACTTTTGTAGGTATGGTTGCAGTAGACCCAAAAGTTATTCCTCTCGGCACTAAACTCTATATTGAAGGTTATGGGATTGCCATTGCTGGAGATACAGGAGGCGCAATTAAAGGTAATATCGTAGATTTATTCTTTAATTCAAATAGTGAATGTTACCAGTTTGGACGTCAACACGGGCTTAATGTCTATGTTCTAGAAGATCAAAACATAGATGTAAAAGCAGAACGTAATGCTTACTAATGAGCACAAGAGGTAATTTGCCTATGGCAGATACCTCTTTTTTCATTTTGTAATTTGAATTATTCAGCTTACTTGTGTTACAATCATTGGATAAAATTGAAATAGGAGGTGACACAATGGACGTCATTAAACAGTTTATAAAATACTATAAACCATATCGTAAAATGTTCTTTTATGATATGGGTTGTGCCCTTACTCTTTCAGGTATAGATTTAACCTTCCCACTCTTGGTGAGGTTTTTAATGAATGAAGTCTATGTCTTAGATAATAGCACTCAAATTATGAAGTTTATTTTAATTATAGGAAGTATTCTTCTTGGCATGTATATACTCGCATTTTTCTGCCAGTATTATATCACTACCTGGGGGCATATTATGGGAGCAAGAATGGAATCAGATATGAGGAAGGAGCTTTTCGGTCATTTAGAGAAACTTTCCTTTTCTTATTATGATGAAGTGAATACAGGAAAGCTCATGTCATGTATCACCAATGACCTTTTTGATATATCTGAGCTCGCTCACCATGGTCCAGAGGATATCTTTATATCCGTTATTAAAATTGTAGGGACCTTTATCATCTTAAGTATCATTAATATTAAAATGACACTTATTCTAGTATTCTTTACCCTACTGATGCTAGCTTTCTCTCTTTATTATAATCGCAAGATGAAGGCGGTATTTAGAAAGAATAGACAAAAGATTGCAGAAGTTAATGCTATTACCCAAGATGCCTTAGGAGGTATTCGTGTAGTGAAGTCTTTTGCCAATGAAGCAATTGAAATGGAGAAATTCAAAGTAGGTAATAAAGCCTTTGTGGACACTAAGAGCGAGAGTTATTTTATTATGGGAAGATACTTTAGTGGCAATGGCTTCTTTAAAAATATCCTATACCTGGCTACGGTACTTGTAGGTGGGTTGTTTATCACCAGAGGAGAGATGAATGTAGCAGATTTAACAGTCTATATTCTTTATATTAACACCTACTTAAATCCGGTAGAAAAACTAGTAAACTTTACAGAGCAATTCCAAAAGGGGATGACAGGGTTTGAACGTTTTCTCCGTGTCATTCAGACGAAGCCTGAAATAGAAGATGATGTGGATGCCCAAGACATAGGAGAAGTAAAAGGGGATATTACCTTTGAAAATGTCTCTTTTAGCTACTCAGATGAGGAGAAAAATATACTCAGTGAGATGAACATTCATATTCCAGCAGGTAAGACTGTTGCCTTAGTAGGGCCATCTGGAGGAGGAAAAACAACCTTTTGTTCCTTAATCCCACGTTTTTATGAAGTTAGTGAAGGAAAAGTGCTCATAGATGGTAAGGATATTAAGAAGCTGACACAAAGCTCTTTAAGAGATGCCATAGGTATTGTACAGCAAGATGTTTATTTATTTGGTGGCAGTATTAAGCAAAATATTGCTTATGGAGATCCAAAGGCCAGTGACGAGGAAATCATAGCAGCAGCCAAGAAAGCCAATATTCATGAATTTATTAAGAATCTACCTGAGGGGTATGATACCTTTGTAGGAGAACGAGGGGTAAGATTATCAGGAGGACAAAAGCAACGCATTGCTATTGCTAGGGTATTTCTTAAAAACCCGCCTATTCTTATTTTAGATGAGGCAACCTCGGCTTTAGATAATGAGAGCGAGCGTTATATTCAAAAGTCTTTAGAGGAACTTTCTAAGGGAAGAACGACTTTAGTCATTGCCCATCGCTTAAGTACTATTAGAAATGCAGATGAGATTCTTGTACTAACAAAGGCAGGAATAGTAGAGCAAGGTCCTCATGAAGTATTAATGGGTCAAGAAGGCGTATATGCTCAGCTTTATAATATGCAATTTGAAACGGCATAATAAAGGGTGTAATAAAGATAGAAAAAACTAAAAACGTCCTATAATGGAGGAAAATCTCCTTATAGGACGTTTTAGCTTACCAAGACTAATTAGAATCATAAGCGAGTTGATTGAGTTTAATGGTCATTTCCTCAATACTATCAATAAGACCTAAGAGAGAAGTAGTAGAAGCAGCATTTTCTTCACAGGCACTAGAAATATTTTCAAGTTGAGAAAGATTGAGGGTAGCAAGTTTCTTGACCTCATTCATAATAGCTACAATATGTTTGCTGTTAGTTGTTACTTCAGAGGATAGGGTATTCATATGTGTGATTTTAGTCCCCATGAGATTATTAAGTTCTGTGACTTCCGAGGTAGATTGTTTAGCCTCTTCGATAACAGAGACACCCTCTATGGCTAAGGTGGCACTAGTATTCATACTTTCTACTGCCAAGCTCGTGTGGTCAATAACCTCATTAGCAACCACTTTAATATTTTCAACAGCATTTTTAGTCTCTTCTGATAGTTTACGAACTTCCCTAGCTACAACAGCAAAGCCTGAACCTTGATCGCCTGCACGAGTAGCTTCAATGGCTGCATTGAGGGCAAGAAGGTTTGTTTGAGTAGAGATACCTGTAATAATATCAACAATTTTTAAAATCTCTTCGGATTTCTCTAATAGCTTTCCAATCACGACTTTACCATGATCTGTACTTTCTTGAATAGCATTCATATCGTTGGTAGCATGGGTCATAATTTGAGAATTACTAATAGAAAGTTTATTGACCTGCTGAGAAAGCTCTGCTACTTCAGTATTACAAACGGATAAGGCTGTAAGGTTATTATCAATAGAAATAATATTAAGATTCTGCTAAATCCCTAGAGATTTCTCCTGACTTTTGAGAAAGATTTGCAATATGTTCATACATACTTTTTTGTTCCTCAGCTCCTACCACATCTCTTAGTAAAAGGCGAGTACGACTACTTAAGGTAGTAAAGACACAAGATATAGCTAGAAGCTCAATAGTTCGAGGTAAAATGATGTAAATGGTACCTCTATATAAATTTTAGGTGTATTATGAACAGGCACAATGTTAAACGTTAAGGAACAAACTTGAGCAATGATTAAAAAGATTACGGATTGTATAATAGCAAAAATATTTCAATATCCGAACTAATAAGATAGGTAGGAGCAGAAGAATAAGCCCTGTTATGTAGCCAATAGTCATAATATGAAAAGGGACTACGAAAATACCTGCTAAATTGAGGACATAAATTAAAGTATAGAAGATTGCCGTGATGGCCATAAGTTTAGAGACAAAAAAGTGTGCTAGGTGTTCATTTTCTTGCAAAAGTGATTGTTTATTCATTTATTTCCTCTTTGTTGTCGAAAATAAATTGTGTAAATTCTAAATATATAGTCATATTATACATTTATTTGATGAAAAAGTACTTAATTATGTATTAAAATTTAATTATTTTTTTTAATTGTAATTTAATGTCGAAAATGATAAGATTACTACAATTAAGTAAGGAGTCTTTAGGTGTTTTATAATGAGGTAAAGTCCTTAGTTGTGAAGTGCCTTTTTTACCCTTAGAAATAAAAAGAGAAGGATGTGTGAGTCAAATGAAAAAGAAACTAGTAACACTATTAACAGCCGTGGTAATGGGAACAACTTTACTGACAGGATGTGGGTCTGGTAGCAAAGCAAGTGAAGATGAGAAAACCTTTAAAGTAGGCCTTGAATGTGGCTATGCCCCATTTAACTGGACACAAATGGATGATAGCAATGGCGCAGTTAAAATTTCAGGAAGTGCAGATTATGCAGGTGGTTATGATGTAGAGATTGCTAAGAAGCTTGCAGAGGGCTTAGGCAAAGAATTAGTGATTGTAAAAACAGAATGGGATGGTTTAGTACCAGCGCTTACCTCAGGGAAAATTGATGCCATTATTGCAGGTATGTCACCAACAGCAGAACGTAAGGAAACCATTGATTTCTCTGATAACTACTATAAATCAGATTTAGTTATGGTGGTTAAAAAGGGAGGGGCTTATGAAAATGCCAAATCCATTCAAGATTTTAGTGGGGCAAAAGTAACGGCACAATTAAATACTTTCCACTATACAGTGATTGATCAAATTAATGGGGTACAAAAACAATCTGCTATGGACAATTTCCCAGCAATGCGTGTAGCCCTTGAGTCAGGGATGATTGATGGCTATGTTTCAGAAAAACCAGAAGGGGTAAGTGCTACAAGTGCAAATCCTAACTTTGCTATGGTAGAGTTTACACAAGGCTTTGAGACTTCTGAAGAAGATACAGCCATTGCAGTAGGTATTGCAAAGAATAGCAAATTAACGCCTCAAATTAATGGTATATTAAAAGATATTTCTGAAGAAGAACGTACCAAGATGATGGACGAAGCCATCAAGAATCAACCAGCAGCCAACTAAATACATAGAAAATAAGAAAGCACAGGATGAAAAGATATAGGAGGAAATAGATGAGCTTTGAGTGGATTGTAAAAATTATTTCAGCTAATGGTCCTATGTTTTTAAGAGGAGCAGGTTTAACCTTATTGATCTCAATGATAGGTACTATTTTAGGTTCTATCATAGGTTTATTAATTGGGGTAGTACGTACAGTACCTATGCCAGAGAAAGGCATTAAACGTATGGTGCTAAAAGTAGTGAATACTATTTTATCAGCTTACATAGCCTTTTTTAGAGGCACACCAATGATTGTTCAAGCCATGGTTATTTATTATGGTTCAGCATTAGCCTTTGGCATGGATATGAATGTATTAGTGGCAGCTATTTTTATTGTTTCTATTAATACAGGGGCATATATGGCAGAAATCGTACGTGGAGGTATTATTTCTGTAGATAAAGGGCAGTTTGAAGCAGCACAAGCTATAGGGATGAATCATATACAAACCATGAGGCATGTAGTGCTACCACAAGTCATTCGTAATATTCTTCCAGCCACAGGTAATGAGTTTGTCATTAATATTAAAGATACTTCTGTGCTGAATGTTATTAGTGTGAATGAATTATTCTTCCAAACCAAGTCTGTAGCAGGGAATAACTTTAGATACTTTGAGTCCTTCTTTGTGGCATGTATCTTATACTTCATTATGACGTATACAGTAACTCTTATTTTGCGTTATATTGAAAAGCGCTTAGATGGACCAGATAACTATAATATGGTAGCTAATCAGATGCAGGTACAAAAACCTGAAGATGCCATTAAACATCAAAAAGAAACAGGAATTTTCTAGGGGAGGAAGGAATACATATGGAAAAAGTAATAGATATTAAACACTTAAATAAATCCTTCGGTACTCACGAGGTATTAAAAGACATTGACTTCTCTGTAAATAAAGGAGAGGTAGTTTGTATTATAGGTTCATCAGGTTCTGGAAAATCAACTTTATTACGTTGTGTTAACTTACTTGAAAAGCCAAGTGGTGGAGAAATCATTTATAACGGAGAAAATATTCTAGATGATAAGCATGATGTCTACACCTATCGTACGAAATTAGGGATGGTATTTCAGCAGTTTAATTTATTTAATAATCATGATGTCCTTAGTAACTGCACTGTAGGGCAAATGAAGGTGCTTAAACGCAGTAAAGAAGAAGCTGAGAAGATTGCAATGAAGTATTTAAAAATAGTAGGGATGGAACAATATATTCATGCTAAACCAAAGCAACTTTCCGGTGGGCAAAAGCAACGTGTAGCCATAGCAAGGGCACTTTCTATGGAGCCAGATGTGATGCTCTTTGATGAGCCAACTTCAGCTCTTGATCCAGAGATGGTAGGAGAAGTACTTAAGGTTATGAAAGAACTGGCAGAAACTGGCCTAACTATGTTGGTAGTAACTCACGAAATGAGCTTTGCCAAAGAAGTATCAGACCGAGTGGTATTTATGGACCAAGGTGTGATTGCCGAGGAAGGCAAGCCAGAAGATATTTTCAATGCACCAAAGGAAGAAAGAACTAAAGAATTCCTAAAGAGAGTTCTTGAAGCATAATAAAGGAAGTGAGAATTTTTATAAAGGAAGGTGTTTTGAAGAATAGGATCTCGAAAGAGGTCTTATTTTTTTGAGTAAAGTCAGATTACATGTTGATTACAATTGAATTTTTTTATGAGAATTATTACTTATTTACAGAAAAATCAGTATAATTAATAAGGGAACAAAAAATATAATGATAAAAAGGTGGAAAATATGAGAAATATTAAGTTGTCAAAAATGATAAAGAGCTTTATAACAATATCCCTTTGTTGTGTACTATTAAGTGGAGTTTGGGAAAAACCAATTATGGCTACAACACCTATAACGGTTACCTACAATCAAAATCAACTTTCTCTAAGTAGCCCACCTCGGTTAGTTGGAAAAAGTGTGATGTTACCCCTAAGAGACCTTTCTCAGCAATTAGGCTATTTAGTGGATTGGGAATCATCTACAGGAAAGATTGAAATTAAAGAGGGTAACTATACAGCGATCTTATATCTAGGGAACAAAGAGGCTCAGGTTAATGGGAAACCTATGACTTTAGAATCAGCACCCCAAATAATTCAAGGCGTGACTTATGTACCTCTTCGCTTTATTGGTGAAGCCATGGGAATGGGCGTTGATTGGCAGGCTAAGGAAAATACAGTGGCTTTAGAGGGGAAATATACTGTAGATTATAAGACTAAAAAGTTAATGGTAAGGACTGCTAGTGGGAAAAAGGTAGTGGGAGATATTAATACTTATGATGAGCATGTAGTAGACGGGATGAATATATCTTTAACGAAAACCAAAGCAGGGAGTGAAATGGTTAGTGTGAACTATTCTATTGCAGGAGCACTCTCTCAGACTGCTACTACGACTTTCTATATTAAGGATGGTAAGGTAATTGACAAGCTAGTAGAAGAGCCAAGTGTTCTAAGTACAGCAGGTATACTTTATAAAAATAATGAAGTAGCTATTAGTACAGGAACTGAATTTAAAGTATATGATGATTTAACAGGTATTTTAATTAAGGCTTATAACCTAAAAGAAAAATTAGGTGGAGAAGGCTTTACTCCTATAAGCTATAGTAATAATTATATAGTAGGCAGATATGAAAATACTATTCATGTCATTGATTTAGTAAGTGGTAAGGCTACTAGAATATTGGATTTTATTCCTGAAGGAACAGAGAAGGAAAAAGAAGCTAAATACTATGTATATCCATTTGATATGGGATTAACGGCTCAAGATACCATTAATTTGGTATGGGAGACTGAGGAAGCATTAGTATTTAAGTATCATGATGCTGTAGAAAATAAAGATAAGACGATTACTTACATGATAGGAAAATCGAATACCACTTTGAATAAGAACTAAATGAAGTTAAGATACTGAAAAAATTCAGTAAAAGAGGTAATTTTTAGAAATTAATTTTCTGGATTATGATACATTAAAGTTGTGTCGATATACATGTGGCTTACTGAAAAACTAGACAGTTAGAAGGACTTAAAGGAAGAAGGTATGGGGGGATATGCTACCTAAAAGTTACAAAGATGGGGATTAAAATTTCTCGCTGTCTAGTAAAGAGTTACTATAATGATTACTAGATAAGGAGCAGTTATGACGGCAAGAAAATTGAAACAGATAAGCGTAGCGAGTAAATTAACTAAGAGATTATGTATCCTAGCAGTGCTTAGTTTTGGTATAGCACTTGTTGCTATGTATTCAGTAGGAGCAGGACGTATAGAAAGTCTTATCATCAATAGCACTGTTAAGATGGTAGAAGATAATGCAAGGTTATTAGAAGGAAGACTAGATCAATACTTGATGTTAGTGGATACTATTTCAGCAGATGAACGCTTAAGTGATCCAAAGACCGGATTTGATGAAAAAGAAGATGTACTTAGAAACTATGTAGATTTATATGAAGAGAAATATGGAGTCAAATCTATTGGATATATTGATTTGGAAGGAAAATTAACTTCAACCGATGGATATGAAGAGGATATATCTGACACAGATTATTTTAAAGATTTAATGCAAGATAAGAAATATATAAGTAGCCCGAGTTATGATATAAATAGCAGAAAACAAATGATATTTATGGGAACAGCACTCAAACAAGGTACGCGGGTCGTAGGGGCTATTACATGTACCTTTGATAGTAAATTCCTCTCGGATATGATTCAGGATTTAGAATATCTACTAGAAGGTAAATCCTATGTGCTTGATAGACAAGGTACAGTAATTGCCTCTAATGATTCATCAGAGGTAGCAGAGAGATATAATGTTATCAAAGAATTAGAACAAGATCCTACACTTACTCACTTAGAAGGCATTGCTAAGGTTCATCAAAAAATGATTGAAGGAGGAGAAGGGGCTGAATTGATTAATGATGGTATGAGAAAATATATCGTCTATCATGATATACCTTATTCCCAAGGGTGGAGCCTTGCTTTTGAGGTGAAAAGAAAAGATATTATTAATGAGGTCACTGCAATAGCGACAGTTAATCTTGTATCATGTGTTATAGGAACGATAGTATTATGTATAGGTATGGTAATAACTGCAAAGCCATTAGGAAAAAGGCTGAATTATGTTAAAGGTGAAATTGATAAAATGGCTCAAGGGGATTTCACTATTAAACTTAACACAGAGGGTGGAAAGATTAGGGATGAAATAACGCTTATGACAGAAGCACTTCAAAAGAGTATAGATGCCACAAGAAAGACCCTAAGTGCCGCTGAAAATAATGCAGTCGTATTAATGAGACAAGTGAAAGATTTAGAAGGCGTATCACAGGAAATTTATGAAGGTGCCAATAATATAGCAACTTCCATGACAGATACAGCGACAGAAAATACAAATCAATCTGTAGAAATCACTAATATGAATCAGCAGATGGATGAGTTTGTTGCTAGCTTAAGAGAGATGGAAAATAATATTGAAGAGGTTAGGCAAGTTACTATAGAAGCAGAAAGTGAAATTAAAGATAGTCAGGAGCAAGTAAGAGACTTAGTTACTTCTGTAGATACTTTCAACCAGTCTTTTAGCCAGTTTGGTAATATGATTGAGGATATGAACGAGAAAATTTCCTCTATTAATGGGATTACTGCAGCGATCACTCAGATTTCAGAGCAAACGAATTTATTAGCCCTTAATGCAGCTATTGAGGCAGCTAGAGCTGGGGAAGCAGGTAGAGGCTTTAGTGTAGTAGCGGATGAAATTAGAAAACTAGCTGAGCAAAGTCAAAACTCAGTGAGTGAAATCAGCAGAATTATTGAGGATGTTTTAGCTGAAGGGGGACAATTGACAAATTCTAGTGATGAAATCAATGTGAAGATGCAAGTACAAAAAGAAAATATTGATAGAGCTGTAGTGACTTTTGAACATATGGCAGATGCAATGAACAGTATCCTGCCCAAAACAGAGGCTATGGCAGTTATTTCAGCTTCCAATAAACGACAAAAGGACAGCATTAAAGCAAGTATAGAAAAAGTAGCCTATACTTCTCAAGAATTAGCGGCAACCTCGCAGGAAGTATCTGCTACAGCAGAAGAATTTAATCAATCTAGTAAAAGTATCCGAGATGTTGCCAAAGCAGTTAATCAATTGACTATGGAATTAGCAGAACAAATGGAACATTTTAAAGTAAATTAATAGAATACGAGAACTACATAATGCAATTAGATAAGTACTAGATAACTAGAAGATAGAGGTTATCTAGTACCCTTTTTATAGTGTTGGAAGCTAGTCCACTTTCTTATAGTGTAGTAATTTGATATGATGAGGATACACATTATAAGTGGTGCTTTAAAGAAAAAAGGAGGTAACAAATGGTGTTGTTAAAAGCAAATGATCATGTAGCATTAGTAGGATGCTCCAATGGCTTAAGTGGAGAGTTGTCTATTAAGATAGAAGAACTGGTAGAGGTGTTAGAAGCTTGGGGGCTTCAAGTAAGTCTTAGTCCTTACCTTTATGCAAGGCAAGATGTATTTTCGGCAACAGGTAAAGAACGGGCTAAGGTGCTTATGGACTTTTATAAAGACAATAGTATCAAAACTATCTTTGATATTTCGGGAGGAGACGTTGCTAATCAGGTTCTCCCTTATTTAGATTTTGAGTGTATTCAAAAGGCGAATAAACCTTATTTTGGGTATAGTGATTTAACGACTATTATTAATGGATTATATACTAAGGCCAAGGTAAACTCTTATCTTTATCAAATACGTTTTTTAGTAGGTAAGTATGCTCAGCAACAACAAGTTAATTTTTATCAAAGTATCTTTGAAGGTAAGGAAACGCTTTTTAAATTTGATTATCACTTCCTAAAAGGGGAAGAGTTAGAGGGAACTGTTGTAGGTGGGAATATTCGATGCTTATTAAAGTTAGCAGGAACGCCTTACTTACCCAATTTTAAGGATAAAATTTTGTTTTTAGAAGGCATGAGTGGTAAAGTAGCACAGATGACTACCTTCCTAAACCAATATCAGCAGATGGGTATCTTAGATGAAGTAAAGGGAATTCTATTAGGGAGTTTTTCAGAAATGGAAGAGAAGGCGCTTACTCCAACGGTAGAAGAAATCTTACTAGAATTAGTGAAGGATAGAGCAATCCCGATTGTGAAAACTAAAGAAATAGGTCATGGTCAGGATGCCAAATGCCTCCGAATTGGAGAGCATATCCATTTAAGGAAAAAGGCAAACTAGTAATTAGTAAGCACATACCTTTAATCTTAGGGAAAAATATGCTATGATAAGGCAATGAACTTTTTTAAGGAGCGACTAACACTATGCAAAAGATAGCAACAGTGGAAGGCACCAAGGCGGTTATTAGTAAATACCCTTTTGCTTTTCAAAAGAAATTTGGACAAAACTTTTTAATAGACCCACATGTACTGGATAAAATCATTCGCGCAGCCAATATTACGGAGGAAGACTGTGTCATTGAAATCGGACCTGGGATTGGTTGTGTAACACAAGCTTTATTAGAAAATGCAGGGAAGGTTATCTCTATTGAGATTGATGACCAGCTTATTCCTATTTTAACAGAGCAGTTTGGTAGTCAGCCAAACTTTAAGCTCATTCACAAGGACGTTTTAAAGGTAGATTTAGCTAAGTTAATTGCAGAAGAGTCACCTAATAGAAAGGTAAAGGTCGTAGCTAACTTACCTTACTATATTACAACACCTATTATTATGACCTTACTTGAAAATGAACTTCCTATTGAAAGTATCACGGTCATGGTGCAAAAGGAAGTAGCAGACCGTCTGTCTTCTAAACCAAGTACTAAGCAATATGGGGCTATCTCTGTAGCTGTAAATTACTTCTCAGAGCCATACCTGGTAGCCAATGTACCAAGAAACTGCTTTATGCCAAGACCAAATGTAGACTCAGCAGTGATTAAGCTCACTGTTCATGAAGAGCCACCAGTGAAGGCAAATAATGTGAAGCAAATGTTCCGCATTATCAAAGCCGCCTTCTTACTCAGAAGAAAGACACTCCTCAATACCCTAGCAGCCCATGGAGAATTAGGACTTGATAAAGAAAAGTTAAAACAACTCCTAGATGAGAGCGGTATAGGGGCTCAAACGAGAGGGGAAACTTTATCTATAGAAGAGTTTGCAAGACTTTCAGATTATATTGATGCGCACAGATAGATAGTATTATCATTTTTTAAATAAAAATATATAAGTGGCAATAACTCCTCCTTGAGACGGGATTTTAATAATCAGGTTTCAAGGAGGAGTTTTATTATGTTAGAAAGTTATATGGTAAGAGCTTTTGCATTTTTACCTTGAGGAATTTGAATTACAAAGGTACATCCACCACCTGGGGTGTCATGTAAAGACAAGGAGCCGTGATGAAGCTGAATGATTTCATAAGCAATACTAAGGCCTAGACCGAAGTGCTCTTTATTATGACGCGTCTTATCTACTCGGTAGAAACGATCAAAGATGTGGGGTTTATGTTCATTAGGTATACCACACCCATTATCTATAACGCTTATTTTGAATTGGTGCATCTCAAAAGCAAGAGACAGGGTGATATGGCCTCCTTCAGGGGTATAGGAAAAAGCATTATCAAGGAGTACGGTAAGGACTTGCTCTAACCTTTCACTATCAGCGTAAAGTGGAGGCACGGTATATTCGGGTAATATCAGTTTAAGGGAGATATTACGAAGTCTACTCATAGGAGAAAAAAGATCACAAAGGTTAATTAAAAGGGTATCCAACTCTACCATGACAAAATGAATAGACCAAGTCTTGGCATCAGCATTTGCAAGGAGTAAAAGATCATCAACAAGACGCCCCATCCGTTTGCATTCCTTTTCAATGATTTGAATATAATGCTCTTGGCTTACCTGGTCTTGATAATGTAAGGTAGCTGCGCTAGCTTGTAAGACAGCAAGAGGGGAACGAAGTTCATGAGAAGCAGCAGCGATGAACTCTGTTTGTTTACGACTGCTTTCCTTAATAGGGGCAATGGTGCGTTTGGTAAACCAAAAGCTGAAAAGAGCCAAAAGTACAATACCAATGCCTACTAAAGTTAAAAACAGTAATCTAAGAGATAATATTTGTGTATCTTCGTTTCTCATATCTTTTAATACAATTAAGGAATAAGCACCATTATCAGAAGGAATAATGCATACGCCCACCAAGAAATGCTCATGGTATTGGGTTTTTAAGTCAAAAGTAATACCGGGAACTTCAAGTTTTGAGACAGGTATCATATGAGGATTAAAGCTATATTGATCCTGAGCAGTTTCTTCAGCAAGCTGAATGAGGCTATTTCTATCGGATATAGTGGCAAATGAACCAGGAAAAAGCAGGACATTGCCATGTTCTTTAACAGAGATAATAAGTCTATTAGTCGTTTCCATTTGTGCCAGCCAAGTCTGAGAAAGCGTATGGGTCGTCTGTAGACTAGAGGTAATAGTACTGAGGTGATTTTGCAGAGTAAGTTTGCTACGGGCATTTAATTGCTCTTCGCAAAAAAAAAGAGCAATTATATGCATGAAAAGTAAAATGCTAGCTGTTATGGCAGTACATATAAAGGTTAGTCTTGTATGTAATTGATTTAACATGTTTTCTTCTCCAAAGTATAACCTATTGACCGAATGGTTCGAATATGAAGAGCGCTGCCTACAGTCATAAGGCGGCGACGTAGGTAATAGATATAATTTTCCAAGTTTCCATCTTCAACATCAGAATCTGGTCCCCAGACTCTATAGAGTAAAATATTTCGAGGTATAGCTTGTTCAGGATTTTTTAGAAAGACCTCGGTTAACTGAGCCTCACGTTTAGAAAGGGTACAACTACCACTAGGTCCTAGTAACAAAGAGGTCATTAGATCCAGAGTAAGGTCGCCATATGAAAGGTGCTTAATACTTTCCAGTTGAGAGGGTCTTCGACTAAGAGCGCGGATACGAGCCAGAAGCTCTTCAACTGCAAAGGGTTTTACCAAGTAATCATCTGCTCCAGCATCTAATCCCTCCACCCTGTCTCCTATGCCATTAAGAGCTGTAACGACAATGACTGGGGTATGAATACCTAAGGAACGGATATGTGTAAGCAAACTGATACCATTTAGAGAAGGAAGCATTCTATCTAATATAATCATTTCATAAATTTGCTCTTTTGCAAACTGAAGCCCTTCATCTCCATCATAGCAATAATCTACATCATAGCCTGCTTTTTTTAGATGAAAGCTAACAGCATCACAAAGTTCACAGTCATCCTCAACAAGTAAAATCCTCATAATAGCCTCCTTGAATTTTAAAGAATAATATGAATTGTACAATAAAATAACAGGCTATACAACTAAATAAAATAATAAGTCTAAACATTCAGAGGTTTTTTAGAGATTAGGATGATAAACTGTTACTATATGAGAGGAGGAGAGAAATGAAGCACGGCATAAGAAAATTAATGCTATTTTTACTATTAGTAAATTCAATATTTATAGTGGGATGTAGTAAAAAAGATGTAGAAATTGATAAAGATATACCCATGGGACGTTATGTGGAACAAGATGTAACAGGGAACATTAAAGCAAACAGAGTATATGGTTTTTTTAAAACAAAAGAAGGAATACTTCAATTATACCTGGGTGATGATAAAGGTTTACAGATATATGAACAGGATCAGACAGGAAATTGGATTAGAGCACAAAGTGAATGGCTTTATCAATTGGATGAAAGTATGAGAACGCCGGAGAGTATAGCTAGGGATAAAAAGGGGGATATATATATTCTGTATCATGAGTTTAGCATAGATACTATGGATTTCTCTACTTGTTTGGCTAAAGTAGAGGGAAAAAAGATAGAAAAAATAGAAATAAAATGGCAAGGTGAAAGACAATTTAGAGCACCTCATAGCTTCAGTATATTAGATAATGGAGATCTGTTGATAGCGGAAAATCAAAAACCAATAGAGTGCTATAGTTTATCCGATGGTAGCTTTGTAAAAAATTACGAAGGTGTAGCAACTCGGTTTACTGTATTTAATAATAAGATTTATCAAATCAATCCTGAACAAAGTGCTATAGAAGTATATGATGTAGATACAGATAAGCTTGAAAGAAGTATTCCTTGTGAAAGGATAGATGCTAATACCATTATACAAGTAGAAGAAGAAATTTATTTAATTGGCCGATTTGGAATCAAGCACTTAATGGAGGAAGGCTCTATATGGGAGCTCATTGTTGATGAGAATTTGTCAACTTTAAGTATGCCTTCTAATATCTGTAAGTATGCAGGAATGGTGGATAAAGACATTTTCGTTACTTTTAAAAAGAATGATGGAGGCATTGCAATTAAAAAATATTCTTATTCCAAGGAAATGCCAGTTACTCCATCAACAGAGCTTATAGTCTATACATTGAGAGAAAATAATAGCCTTAGGCAAATTATAACACAGTACCAGCTTAGTCACCCGGATATAAAGGTAACTGTACAGGTGGGAGTAGATGAAAAAAGTACGCTTACCCAAGAAGATGCTATTAAGGCCCTTAATACAGAGCTTTTGGCAGGAAAAGGACCAGATTTAATTGTATTAGATGGACTAGACATAAATAGCTATATAGAAAAAGGCATCCTTGCAGATATGGATAGCTGGGTAAAAGTCGATGAAGAGGCTAAAAAATGTCTTAAAAATATTCTGGAGACATATAGGATAAAGGGCAAAATTTATGCATTACCCATGCATTTTACCATTCCTACGTTATGGGGAGATAAAAAAGTTGTCCAAGAGGTTAAGAGCATAGAAGATCTAGCAGCCTATCAAAAAGCTCATCCAGATGAGAGAGTTTTATCTTATAAAACACCAGAAGAATTAATCAATCTATTCTACACCACTTCAAGACCTAATTGGTTTGATAATGAAGAACGATTGCAGGAAAAACAGATGATTAGTTTTTTACAAGCAGTAAAAGTGCTTGCAAACAAAGGAGAAATACTAGAGGGGAAAAAGGAACAGAGTATAGAAGAAATCAGAAAGCCAGGTATTGATTTAGCTGATGAAGCTGATGTGATAGATGTGGCTTATCACTATGCAGATACACAGTTGGTAAGGCCTGGGAAAATGTTAGATTTACTTATAACTGATGCGACCAACACAACAAGAGGCGATAGTGATTTTGTGCCATTTGAGTCTCAGTCGGGAAAGGTGTTTGAACCGCGAACTATACTAGGTATTAATGCAGGAAGTAAAAAGCAAGAAATGGCAAAAGAGATTATCAAATTTGCACTATCAGAAGAAATCCAAAAAGTTGATGTGGAAGATGGATTCCCTGTGAATGAAGAGGCTCTTGAATACTGGATACAAGGTGAAAGCCTTCCACCAGACAATGCTTGGGGAATTTTTGGTGAAAGAGATGGAAAAGAGTGTTGGGTCTACTTGTCTTGGGCTCAAAGTAATATAAAGGTATTCACTAAATACCAGGATTATTGCAAAGAAGTAAAGGTACCTGTTGTTGTCGATGAAACAATATTAAAAATAATAGTAGACGAATCAAAGAAATACTTCGAAGGCACTATGACAATACAGGAGGCAGTAGAAGCTATTAAAAATAAAACAGAATTCTATTTTGCAGAAGGATAACTATAAAAAAGGCTGACTTGAACCACTTCAAAGCAGCCTTTTTTACTAATAGATAGGTAGGGTAGGGATAAACTTAGAGGTTATTTAGAGGTTAACAAGGTAGACTGATGATAGAAGTAAAGGGTTCATCTAACATGAAGAGGGCCATGTAGAAAGGATTAAAGTAGAGATGTTAAAGAAATGGAAAGGTTTATTATTTGTTTTGCCCAGTCTAATAGGGGTTATGTTTTTTTATATTATACCTTTTATAGCAAGTTTTACATACTGTTTTACAACTGGTACCATCAATAGAAAGTTTTCAGGACTTGTACATTTCAAGGAGTTGTTTCAAAGTGACATTTTTAAACTGGCACTCTATAATACCTGCAAAATCATTGGCATCGCCCTGCCTCTTTTAATCATACTTTCTTTAATGATTGCCTTTGCTATTGAAGAGAAGGTTAGTAAGCTGAGATGGGTTCAAAGCATTTTGCTGATTCCTATGGCAATTCCAGCTGCTTCACTTATGCTCTTATGGAATGATTTATTAGCGAAAGAAGGGATTATTAATTCCCTTATGGGCATCCATATAGATTGGATGAAAAGTGGGTATGCACCTTGGATCGTGATTTTCATGATAATATGGAAAAACGTAGGATATAGTACCCTACTGATTATGAATTCTCTCCTAATGATGCCCAAAGAATATATAGAAGCAGCAAAGCTAGATGGTGCAAACGTATGGAAAATCATAGTTTTTATAAAGCTTCCTTATCTGGTACCTATTTTGTTCTTTTCTATTGTGATTTCTCTTTTTAACTCCTTCAAGATTTTTAGAGAAGTCTATTTGCTCCAAGGAAATTATCCAGAGGAAAACCTATATCTATTGCAGCACTTTATGAATAATAACTTTGCGAAATTAAATTATGAGAGATTGTCAGCAGCGGCATTTATTTTGTATAGCTTTATTTTTATTTTTATCTTTGTGATAGCGCAGAGGCAAAAACGCTATATAGAACACAATTTTTAGGGAGGACTAGCATGAGAAGAACAAGACGAATGATTTTGGGAATATTTTTGTTCACCCTTGCTTTGATCGCAGTATTCCCCGTAGTGTATATGCTTTCCCATTCTCTTAAGAGTGAGGAACTTATTGCTTATATCTATAGCAATGAAGGTATAAGCATATGGAATAAGGTTTTTATTAAGCCTTTTTGTATTGATTTAGCACAATACTACCGCATTTTTTTTAGAACCCCAGAATTTCTTTATTTATTTTGGAACTCCGTTTTAGTAACAAGTACCATTGTGGTATTTCAAGTGGTTATGGCCATCTTAGCGGCCTATGGATTTAGTAAGATTAAATTTCCTGGGTCAGACCTGCTATTTTTTATTTATATTGTGATTATGCTGATGCCATTTCAAGTGACATTAGTACCTAATTATTTAGTGCTCCATAAGCTTAAGCTCCTAGATAGCTATGCTTCTTTAATCCTTCCTGGTATTTTTAATACCTTTGGTGTATTCTTCTTAAAGCAATTTATGGAAAGTATAGATTTAGTTTTTATAGAAGAAGCTAGACTTTCAGGGGCAAGCGAACTTCAGGTTATTAGGTATATTATGGTCCCTATATGTAAGCCTGTAATTGTCTCCGTAGCTGTACTTTTATTTATTGATTACTGGAATATGATAGAACAGCCTTTAGTTTTTATCACGTCCATAGATAAATATCCCTTATCTGTTTATCTGTCAGTCATTACTAGTAATAATATGGCTATTGGTTTTGCCTGCAGTGTATTATATATGATTTTGCCCATATTTCTAATGCTTTATGCTGAAAATGATTTAACAAGTCAGCTGAAGCTTAAGCGTTTAACATAAGGAGAAAGTAAAATAGCTTGAAGCAAGGAGAAGTGAAAATGGATGGGAGTAGTATATTAAAAGGAAGATTAAAAAAAGCAATCATTATTTTTTTAAGTATCATGGCACTATTTGTTATGGTTTCAAGAACGATTTATAGCTATCTTCTGCCAGTGGTGGAGGTGGAAAAAGCTGATTATGGCAGTATAGAAACCAAATTCATTGCTGATGGAAAGATTGGACTAGATGAAACTGCTTTAAAGAATAATAAAGTAACTGTAACAGCTTCTATAGGAGGCAAACTATCAGCTTTTGAGCTGGAAGAAGGCAAAGAAGTAAAAGCTGGTGAGACACTTTTTTCTATAACAAAAGATAAGGATAGTTTAGAAACTCAAAATGCCGAGCTGGATGGGGTTGAGCTTACATTAAGGATAGAAAGTCTCTTAAGGCAAGTACAAAATAATGAGGAAAGAAGGCAAGTGATAGAAGCGGACTATGAAAAGAAAAAGAAAGAGTCCCAGAGTATAGACTCAGCAAGTGAGCTACTTGAGCTTGAAAAGCAAATAGATGAGCAGAAAAATATTGTAGCAATGAACGAAGAATTACATGCTGAGCAGCTCATTGAAGAAGCTGCTTATAAAAGAGAAAAAGCTAAGTTAGAGCTACTAGAAAAGAAAAAAGTAGAGGTAAGAAATAATAAAATAGGGGAAATAGAACAGGAATTAGAAGCCTTTAAAGAGCAGCTAGATGCACTAGAGCTAAATCATGCTAATATGACAGATGAGGTTTTATTAAATCAAAAGAAGTTAAACATAAAACAAGGTCTTATAGAGGAGGAAGCTATTAAGAGTCCTATAGATGGCTTTATTTATACATTAAATGTTGGAGCTGGGGCAAATGTTGAAAAGGGAGAAGCATTAATTGTTATTATCCCTAAGGGGATCTCCTATAGTTTAAGCTTTGAAGTTTCAGATGACCAAACAGAAGATATTACCATTGGGAGAGAGGTTACCTTTCTTCTCAATCAAATACCTAAACAAGCTAAAGTGGTAAAGAAAAGCCTAAATCAGGAAACAGGCTATGTTGTTATAAGCTGCGAAGTTGAAAAAGAAGTATTAGAGCAACTTGAACTTGATAATAAAAGCTATAAGAAAGTTCTTGTAGAGATAGTAAACACCTCTGGCCCTTATGATTACACTGTTTCTAATTCAGCTATTATAACAGAATATGGAAAGAACTTTATTTATGTGATTGAAGAAAGAGAGGGCGTATGGGGAAAGACTTATAAGGCGCGTAAGGTTAATGCCAACATTTTAGAAGAAGGAGATTATAAAACTGCTATAAATGCAGCCATCAGTAAGGAGGATAAGATTATTAAGTATCCTTTGAGCTCCTTTAAGGATGGAGTAGAAGTAGAACTGGAAGTAGGCGAAGAAAAATGAAAAAAAGAGGATGGTTCTATTTAGCTCTATTTATAGCACTGCAAGTGATTAAAACTTTATTGATTAAGGGAATTATTGATGATTATGGAGAAGGTAGAATAGAAATTCACCTTAATGAGAGTGAAACTATCAATTTTTCAGCTTTTTCACTGCGAGATGGCTACGAAGATTTGAGGCCTACAGTCACAAGTTCACGAAGCTGTAGGATTAACGGAAAAGAAGAGATAGAAGTAATGGGTATTTCAGTTAACGAGTATTTTGGGCAAACGGAACCTATTCAAATAATTAATGGCGCTTTTTTGGGAGAAGGGGCGATAAAGGAAGGCAGAAATGTCGTTATTATCAGTGATGAACTGGCTATAAAGTTGTTTGGTTCAGATAAGGGAACAGGTAATCTTTGTAGGATAGAGGGTACAACTTATCAAGTAGTAGGCGTATATAAAAAGTATAAGAACTTTTGGGATGTACTATTTGATGATGGACATGAGTGCATTTATTATCCTATTACCAGTACAGCAGCGGAGAATGGGGAAATAGATACTTTATATGTAAGCCTAAAAAATAGAGCAGATGGACTATCCATTCATGCATTAGGTGAAATTCAAATAAATGATGGCAATAGTTACATCTATAATGAGCTAGATGGAGCTAAGAAATTAAGAAGTTTAACCCAGGCACCTGTTAATATTGTGTTTTTCTTTATTGTTGTGTATTTAATAAAAATAGCCATTCATTTGCTTAAAAAAGCTGAAGAGAGTTTGAAAGGTAAAGTGATTAAAATAGGATTATGTATTATTGTAGGATATTTACTTATAAGCGTCATAATAGTTCCACTTTATATACCAAAAGAGGCATTACCACCTTATAATATCTTTGATATAGAATTTTATATCAGGTATTTAAAGAATCAACGGATTGCACAAAATTACTTATTGGAACTTCACCTTTCAAATTATAGTAGAACCTATAGCTATGTAAGTCATATTATTTTAATATCAGGTATTATTCAAATTGTGGTTTGTTATAGAGTAAAAAGGTTATTTAGCACTAAGACCTGGAACATTTTCAAACGTATCAACTAGTTGATTATATTTATATGTAATTTATTAGAAATGGAATTTTAGAGAGTAAATAGAAGTAAAATATTTAGAAAAAATTGATTAGTTTTTGGATTTGTATAAGCATGGGTTCTGTGATAAGAATGAAATGGTTTTAATGAGCCAGGGACGATATGTAGACAGACCAAGTGTATTGAAGGTTTCATGTAAAAAGGAAACAGATGAGATATTTGTCACAGGAGAAGTTATTATACTTATGAAGGGTGAACTGCTATTTTAGTTACAATGAAAACAAAAATAGAACTGTTGAACAAATGAGTAGGTAAGGTTTTGTTTATAATAATTCTAAAAATAATGAATAGAAAAATAAATATATTGACAATAAAATATATTCATATTATTCTGTGTATGTAAAACTTAATAAATCTTCGGGGTTGGGTGTAATTCCCTATCGGCGGTAAAGCCCGCTAGCCTAAATGGCATGATTCGGTGAAATTCCGAAGCCGACAGTATAGTCTGGATGAAAGAAGAAAATAAGGTATAGTGATTAAATATAATCTATATTTTATATTAAGCTCTGAAATAGCTATTTATTTCAGAGCTTTTTTAGATTCAGTAATCATCATAATGTTTATGTAGGAGAGACTAGAGAGACTTTCATCATTTATAATAACATAAGCAATATGAATACTATTAGAAAAGGCCCTAAGTACATGTGACTTAGGGTCTTTTTTGTAGATTAACTCTAAGATTGATAAGTTTATCTGTAAAAATAGAGGGGGGTTAGAATGCATGAAAACTATATGAGTTATGCATTAGAGTTAGCAAAAAAAGGTAGAGGAAAAGTGAACCCAAATCCTTTAGTGGGAGCAGTCTTAATTAAGGAAGGAAAGATAATAGGTGAGGGATACCATGAAGCCTATGGTGGTGCCCATGCAGAAATCAATGCTATAAAAAATGCTTCAGAAAAAATTGAAGGAGCTACCTTGTATGTTACGTTAGAACCTTGTAATCATTATGGAAAAACACCACCTTGTACAGAAGCAATCATTCAAAGTAAAATTACGCGGGTAGTTGTTGGTATAAGAGATCCTAATCCCTTAGTAGCAGGGAGTGGTATCAAGAGACTTGAGGAGGCTGGCATTGAAGTGATAGTAGGAATTCTTGAGGATGAATGCCGTAAGCTTAATGAAATATTTATCAAGTATATTACTAAACAAGAACCCTTTGTTTTATTAAAAGCGGCTATGACATTAGATGGGAAAATTGCTACAGTAGCGGGTCAGTCAAAATGGATTACGAGTGAAGCATCGAGAGAAACTGCTCACCAACTAAGAAATGCTTATTCAGGTATTATGGTAGGGATAGAAACAGTTATTAAAGATAATCCCCTATTGACTTGCCGGATTAAGAATGGAAGAAGTCCCGTCATTATTGTCCTAGACAGTACTCTAAGGATACCCATGAATTCTAAAATAATAGGGGGTACCAGCAAGGTAATAATTGTAGCAGTCAAAGAAATAGAAAAATTGGTGGTGGATAAAGTAAATAAGTTAGAAGCACTTGGTGTGCAGGTAATATTTGTAGAAGCTTACAACCATCGAGTTGATTTAAAGAAATTGATAATTCAACTTGGTAAATTGGGAATAGATAGTATTTTAATTGAAGGTGGAGCAGAAGTAAATGCAAGTGCATTAGAAGCTGGCATAGTAGATAAGATACAGTTTTGTATAGCTCCGAATATAATAGGTGGAGGTCAAGCCAAGACACCTGTTGAAGGTAGGGGAATTGCTCATCTGGAAGAAGCTATAAAGGTCAAAGATATACAAATACAACGGATAGGAGAAGATATATTGATAGAGGGATATATTATACAGAAGAGGGGTGATTAAAATGTTTACAGGCATTGTAGAAGAAATCGGACAGGTGGTATCGATTCAAAACACAGAGAAATTTTCAACAATCAAAATTAATGCTGTGAAAGTATTGGAACAAAGCCAAATAGGGGACAGCATTGCTACTAATGGGGTATGTCTTACGATTACGAATATGACCGAGAGCAGTTTTGAAGCAGATATTATGGCAGAAACTTTAGGGAAAAGCAACCTAGGAAGGCTGAGGATAGGGACGTTTGTAAACTTAGAAAGAGCAGTACGTTTAAATAGCAGATTGGGAGGGCATCTGGTAAGTGGGCATATTGATGGCGTTGGTGAAATATTAAGTAGTACTAAAGAAGCAGCAGCAACCTGGATTACTATTAAGGCACCAGCAGAAATACTAAGATATGTGGTTTTTAAGGGAAGTATTGCTATTGATGGTATTAGTTTAACTGTAGCCGATGTAATGAAAGATTCCTTTAAGGTATGTGTTATACCTCATACAAAAAATGAAACGACTTTATTAATGAAGGGTGTAATGGAGCTAGTCAATATAGAAGTAGATATGATTGGAAAGTATGTTGAAAAATTATTAGGACTAACACAAGGGGTTCATAAAGAAAACAAGGTGGATGAAGAGTTTTTAAAAAAACATGGATTTATATAAAGAATGGGGGAGAAAAATGTTTTGTGAAATGGAAGAAGCAATTAAAGCGATTCAAAAGGGAGAGATGATCATTGTCATAGATGATGAAGGAAGAGAAAATGAGGGAGACTTACTGATGGCTGCTGAAAAGGTAACAGGCGAAGCTATTAATTTCATGGCTAAATATGGAAGAGGTCTCATTTGTATGCCTATTGAAGAAGCATATGCTAGTGCTCTACAGCTTTTACCTATGGTAGATAAGAATACAGACCATTATGGTACGGCTTTTACTGTTTCTATAGATCATAGAACAACAACAACGGGGATTTCAGCATTTGAAAGAGCCTTAACTATTCAAAAGGTTTTAGAAGAAAGTGTAGCAGGAGATTTTAAAAGGCCAGGGCATGTTTTTCCGCTTATAGCCAAAAAAGGAGGAGTACTCAAAAGAGCAGGACATACTGAGGCAGCAGTTGATTTAGCCAGACTGGCAGGACTAAAACCTGCAGGTGTTATCTGTGAAGTAATGAAAGAAGATGGAACCATGGCAAGAACATCTGATCTTATAGATTTTGCTAAAGCTCATGAGCTTAAAATCATAACTATAGCAGATCTTATTACTTATAGGAAGAAAAAGGAAGAGTGTATTGAGTTAGTAACTCAGGCTAAGATGCCTACCAGATATGGTGATTTTACTATGTATGGTTTTGTCAACATATTGAGTGGAGAACATCATGTTGCATTGGTTAAAGGAGAAATAAATGAATCAGAGCCTATACTGGTACGGATTCATTCAGAATGCTTAACAGGAGATGCATTAGGTTCTAAGAGATGTGACTGTGGTGAGCAGTATGATGCAGCTATGAAAGAAATTGCTAAGGCAGGTAGTGGCATCTTAGTATATATGAGGCAGGAAGGAAGAGGAATTGGCCTTATTAATAAGATAAAAGCTTATGCTTTGCAAGACTTAGGTTATGATACAGTAGAGGCCAATATTATGCTGGGCTTCTCAGAAGATATGAGAAATTATCATGAGAGTACACAAATTCTTAAGCTATTAGGCGCAAAAAGGATTAGATTAATGACCAATAATCCAAGAAAAATACAAGGACTAGAAGAAGGTGGGATAGAAATTACTGAGAGAGTACCTATCCAAATGAATCACAATGAAAAGAATGCTTTTTATTTAAAAACGAAACAGGAGAAACTAGGACATTTATTAAATAAATCTTGCTAATAAATGAAAATGGGAGGAAATGAAAATGAAAGTATTTGAAGGAAATTTAGTCGCGAAGGAATTGAAAATAGGGATAGTGGCAGGAAGGTTTAATGAATTTATTGTTTCAAAGCTAGTAGGTGGGGCAATAGATGGGCTAAAAAGGCATGGAGTAGCATCTGAAAAAATAGAAATTGCTTATGTACCAGGTGCTTTTGAAATACCACTAATGGCGATGAAAATGGCAAAAAGTGACAAATACGATGCAGTCATATGTTTAGGAGCAGTTATAAAAGGCTCCACACCACATTTTGATTATGTTTGTGCAGAAACCTCAAAAGGAATCGCTAGTGTTTCTATGCAGACGGAAAAACCGGTTATTTTTGGTATTTTAACAACAGACACCATTGAACAAGCCATTGAAAGAGCAGGAACAAAAGCAGGCAATAAAGGATATGACGCCGCGGTAACAGCTATTGAAATGGTAAATTTACTTAATTCATTTGATTCAAGCGAGTACTAAAATAAATTAAGTCTTTACATCCTATCTGTTATAGTTTTAGCAGAATTCGCAGTAAAGCCGCTATTATCATATTTTAATTCGATTAGCGTACCATCATTAGTAAGCGAAGCTTTGTCAACATAGTAGGTTGAAAAATAAGCTTGATTTTATGTGCATTAGAAAAATTTGAATTTTCCTAAGGGATTTAAGTAATATAGCACTAAGACCTGGAGCATTTTCTAATATATTTATCCATATATCAGATAATAATTTTAATTAATAATAAAAATATTGAAAATATTACAAAAAATGTGTATAATACAATGTAATTACAGTATCTTTTTAGCCGTACTGATATAAGATATTATGGTCATAAAATTGATATCTATCACAATATCAACTTCATATCGTTTAGTAGAAATAATACTACATTTAGAGCAACTTGCTTATAATTTGATGACTAAAGAAGACTTTTAGGTTGAGACTTATTTAAAAAAGTGTATGTATTTTTAAAAATAAGAGGAGGTAATTGTCATGGATTATTATTTAGGAGGAATTATTCTTCTACCCTACGATTATTCACCAATGTATTGGATGGCGTGTGAAGGCCAAATGCTTCAAGTGTTACAAAATCAAGCTCTTTTTTCGTTAATTGGAAACAAATATGGTGGTAATGGAACGACAACCTTTGCTTTGCCAGATCTCAGAAATGCTTCACCACTACCCAATATGAGATATTGTATAGCAACTGTAGGTCTTTACCCACCTAGAGATTAGTCATATTGAAATATTTAAAGCCATACAGAAGAAATTTTAACCATTCGAAGTTAATTATTTAAGTAAAAAAACCTAATGAAAATAAAAATTAAAGAGGTGGGATTATGGATTATTATATAGGTGGAATTGCACTTTTTCCCTATAACTTTGTACCAATGGATTGGATGGCTTGCGAAGGGCAAATCTTAACCATTGCACATCATGAGGCTTTATATTCATTAATTAGAAATACATATGGTGGGAGTTCAGCACAGGGTACATTTGCATTGCCAAATTTGAGAGGCGCAGAGCCATTGCCTAATATGAGGTACTTTATTGCTATAAATGGGCTTTACCCACAAAGACAATAATTGCCTATTAAGCATTAATAACATTTATCTTCAAGATCAATTATCAAAATAGGAAAAGTACATTGATAGAGAAAGGATGGAAAGAATATGGCAGATCCTAATATTGCTTTAAATAAATTGGCTGGAGGAAGTGGTTACGTATTACCTTATTCACCTTCAAGAGCCGTTGACGGTACATTACAGCCTACAAGCAGATGGTTATGTGATACCGTTCCAGCTTATATGACTGTTGATTTAGGTTCCACATTTGTTATTACGAGATGGACTGTAAGACATATGGGTACGGCAGGCTGGGTATCTCCTGACTATAATATGTGCGATTATTCGCTTCAGGGAAGTAATAATAATGTAGACTGGAAAACAATAGACTTTGTTATGGACAATACAGTAGATATAACCTCAAGAAGCATAGAATGTGCTTATAGATATGTAAAGTTAAATGTAACCAGAGGTCTAAGAGTAAATCCTCAATATGCTTCTCTTATGGAGCTTGAAATTAATGGACATCCACCTAATACAAACCTATCATCATTAGCTATTAGCAGTAGTTCACTGGTGCCGTCATTTAATCCTACTATTATAGATTATACGAGTGCAAATGTCCCCTATAGTACATCAAGTATTACTGTTTCTGCAGTGGCAGCAGATCCTACCTCCACTATAATAGTGAATGGCACAGTAATGACAGGAGGACAGAGTACAGTCAATCTAAATGTTGGGACCAATACCATAAATGTATTGGTAAAGGCATTAGATGGTGTGACTACGAAGAATTATACCATTAAAGTAGAAAGAGAACAGGGAGCTATCCTAAGTAATCTAGCAATCAGTAGTGGAGCACTTAATCCAACCTTTTCAAGCGATCATTTAAATTATACCACCCCAAATGTGGTCTATGATACGAAGAGTGTGACAGTTACACCTACTACAAACATTTCTGGCTGCGCAATAAAGGTAAATGGAAATACTGTAACTAGCAATCAACCCTCAACAGTCAATCTGAATGTAGGTATCAATACGATAAAGATTGCTGTCACAAATGGTGCTGCTTCACAAACGTATACCATAACAGTAGTAAGAGAGAACAGTCTGTATATAGATGGAGTTAAATTGGTATACACTGGAAATAGATTTACATATAGTGATACTATTGATATGAATCAAACAACACTTAGCTATACTGCAGTAGTAAGTTCAAAAGCTAGCAGTGTTATTATGACGCCAATGGCTGAAGATAATGGGGCATCAATTACAATAACGAGTAATGGTAGTAGTCAAACTATGGCAAGTGGTGTAGCTTCCTCTGCTATTTCTCTGCCAGATGCAGTTAACACCATCTCTTTGGTAGTTTCAAAATCAGGAGCTATAGGGACTAAAAATTATACACTAAGTATAAACAGGAATTAATTTATAAATTGCTTCTAAAATTAATATCTAAGCATATTGAAGACTTGATTTAATGTGCTTAGATATTTTATGTTCATCATGAAAAGATATAACATTAAGTAGTAGTATATTTGGGGGACTTTTTTAATATAATCAATCGGTAGATGAAAATAACTTGGCAAACTATAGAGAAAAGGGAGGATTTAAATGGAATCTTGGATAATAAGACTTATCATATCCGTTATACTTATTGGGAGTATGCTAATAACAAATCCAGTAAATATTTTTGCTGAAGATATTACTGAAGATATTACTGAAGATTTTGAGGGATGGGAATTCATAGATGGCACTTTTGCATTAAGCGGAGGCGTATATATATACGGTAACTGGAAATTTATTGCAAAGAATGATGGTATGTTTGCTAACAATGGAGCTATACAGACATGGACAGGACCAGCAGCTCTCTCAATATCCACAGGAGAGGGTGAGGTGGATGAACTACATATTTTAAATAATAGTGGGGATGAATTTAATTTTGGCGGATTTATTTTTACTGGCTCATCTGTACACAGTATGTTTGTAACGGGGTGGAGAGACGGTATACAGGTTACTGAGAGACAATTTATAAATTATTCTGAAACAACAGATAAAGAGTATTTTGACATGCGTAGCAAAGACCGTGAGTTTAAGAATGTAGATGAAATTAGAATATGTGGAGCTGACATGGGTGGAGGAAATTTTGAGACAATCTCAGGCTTTTTAGAATCGTTTACGTATGATGATATGCCCAGAGATGAAGTACCACCAGAGATATTGGGCTTGACAATGACTTCAGATAATGCAAATGTAGCAACAGTTGCAAAGGTAGGAAATCAAATTACACTAAACATAACAGCTAATGAAAATATTCAAAGTCCAACTGTAACAATTGCTGGGAATGTTGCTACGGTTAGTGATGCTGGTGATAGTAATGCGAAGACCTGGGAGGCTACCTATATAATGGAGGAAGGGGATACAGAGGGTATAATACCATTCACACTTGATTTTATGGATATAGCATGTAACGGGGCAGCGCGAGTGACAGCAGTAACAGCAGGAAGTCAGGTCATTTTTGACAAGACACCACCGGAAGCGCCAACAGCAGTTACAGTAACGCCTGTAGGTGGAACGGTTACTGAAAATAGCCTAAATCAATCCAACACAAATATGACTGCAACTGCGACAATTACTGAGGATGATGCAATAGGCGGGAAAGCAGAGCTTTACTTAGAGGATAAACTGATTGCATCTGATAGTTCCATAACATCAGGAGATACCCAGGTAACATTTGATTTAGGAACAAGTACGAACGATGAGCTACAAGCAGTAGTAACATCAAGTGGAATTGTAAGTGTAGTGCTCTATGATGCAGCCGGAAACAGTTCAACAAGTTCTGTAGGCAATCCTACCCTGACTGTTGCCTATACATCTGAATATATACTAACCTACACAGCGGGGGATGGCGGAAAAATAACAGGAACAGCTACACAAACAGTAAATAGTGGAGCAAGTGGTTCAGCCGTAACAGCAACACCAAATAGTGGTTATCGTTTTGTAAGCTGGAGTGATGGAGTTACAACAGCCACAAGAACAGATAGTAATGTAACAGGCAACATTACAGTAACAGCCAATTTTGCAATAAATGAATATACGTTAACCTACACAGCAGGAACAGGCGGAAAAATAACAGGAGCAGCTACACAAACAGTAAATAGTGGAGCAAGTGGTTCAGCCGTAACAGCAACACCAAATAGTGGTTATCGTTTTGTAAGCTGGAGCGATGGTGTTACAACGGCCACAAGAACAGATAGTAATGTAACAGGCAATATCACAGTAACGGCAAACTTTGAAAAGAATACAACGACTTCATCATCAACTGCTCCAGCAGCTACCACTATTCCAATTATTGATATAATTATTAACGGTAACAAAGAAAGTTATGTAACCCCTGAGGTTAAAGTTGAAAATGGCACAAAGACAACAACTATTAAACTAGAGGAGGAAGAGCTTGCAATTAAGCTTGACAAAGCAAAAGAGGGCAGTACTATTACTATTCCTGTAAATAACAACTCAGATATTGTAATAGGACAGCTAGGCGGTCAAACGGTCATGGATATGCAAGCTAAAGATGCAATCCTTGAGATAAAAACAGAGAATGTTAGTTATACTATTCCTGCAGCGGCTATTAATATAGATAGCATTTCAGAAAAGATAGGTAATCAAGTTCAGTTAAAAGATATCATAGTAAACATTAGCATTTCAAATTCATCAAAAGACACAATAACGAAGGCTCAAAATAGTGCTACAAGTAATAATTTCCAGTTGGTAGTAAATCCTATTGACTTTGAAATAACTTGCAAAAACGATAGTGAAACCGTTGATGTATCTAAATTTAGCAATTACGTAGAAAGAACAGTACTTATACCAGAGGGGACTGATCCTAATAAAATAACTACAGGTGTAGTATTTAACAAGAATGGCACTTTCTTACATGTTCCTACTGCAGTACAATTCATTGATGGTAAATATTATGCAAAGATCAACAGTCTTACTAACAGTACCTATACCGTTATTTGGAATCCTGTAACATTTAAGGATGTAGAAAAACACTGGGCAAGGGATTATGTCAATGAAGTTGGTTCAAGACTAATTGATGATGGTGTAGGTAATGGGGATTTTGCTCCAAATAGAGCCATCACAAGAGCGGAATTTGCTTCAATGGTAGTCAAGGCACTTGGGCTAAAAGGAACCAATTTCCCTGAAAAGTTTGGTGATGTGTACAAAGAGGATTCCTATTATGACGCTATTTATACTGCCTATGAGTATGGGATACTTACTGGTTATTCAAATGGAAACTTTGGGCCACAAGACCTAATTACCAGAGAACAAGCAATGACAATGCTTGCAAAAGCCATGGAGATAGCAGATATGAATGTAACAGTATCTGATGCAGATGAGAGTAATCAACTTAAGTTATTTAAGGATTATGATAGTATTTCATTATATGCAAGAGAGGCAGCTACAATCTGTGTAAAAAATGGTATTTTTGAAGGAGATAATAAAGGGAAGCTTACGCCAAAAGATAACATTACAAGAGCAGAAAGTGCAACTATTATTATAAAACTTTTGAAGACGGCTGGACTCATCTAAGATATTGGTTGTTAGGTTTATAAAAGATAAAAACTCCTCCTTAAGACATGATTGTTAAAAATCAAAAAGTCGACTAGGAAGGAGTTTTTATCTTTTACCATATGTTAGTTTATATTGCAACCCCTCATTCCCACCTCTATGAACATGCGAAGCTTGTGTTATGTGAAAAGGTCTTTACAGTTAATGCAAAAAAAGCTAGGATACTTATAAGCCTAACAAGAGAAAAGAATGGGGGCACGATGACTGCCAATACAGCTAAAATAGTTGTCAACGAAAATAGTATGAGGAGAATAAATAAATGACAATTTATCATGTAGATGTTTTTAGTAGCAAACCATATGGTGGAAATGGGCTGACCGTTGTAATCCATGATAAGGCGTTAACTGATAAAGAGATGCAACGTATTGCCTGTGAGTTTAAACAGTTTGAAACAATATTCTTGAAAAAAATACAGTCAGATGTGTACGAGGCAAGAATATTTACAGTAGAAGAAGAATTGGAGTTTGCAGGGCATCCTATTTTAGGAGGAGTGGCAATTATTCATCAGGAATTCTTTGCCCAAGACAGTGAAAAAATAATCACCCTTAAATTAAAAAACAAGGATGTAGTAGCTACCTCAAAGACAATGGGGCTTTATTATGAAGTAACAATGAATCAAGGAACACCGCAGTGGCTCAAAAAAATTGACCAAGCTTGGAAGGAGAAGTATTGTAAAGCTTTAAATCTTCGCACGGAAGATTTAAGCCAGGACTATCCTATGGAAGTAGTTTCTACAGGGTTACCTTATTTACTTGTTCCTATAGTAGCGGGACTAGATCATGTGAAAATAAGTTGTGAGGATTTTGAAAGCCAATTAGCAAAAAATCAGGCGAAGTTTGTATACATATTTGATTTAAATAAAATGGAGGGAAGAACCTGGGATAATAGGGGGAGTGTTGAAGACGTTGCAACAGGCAGTGCCGCTGGGCCTATGGGGGCATACTTGTATAAGCATGGCTTCTGTGATAAGAATGAAACAGTTTTAATCAATCAAGGGCGATATGTAGACAGGTCCAGTGTATTGAAGGTTTCTTGTAAAAGAGAAACAGATGAGATATGCGTCACAGGAGAAGTTGTTGTACTTATGAAGGGGGAACTACAATGTTAGTAATAAGTGCTATTGAAAGAAATATTTATATCATTGTTTAATGGGTAAAAAGGAGATATATTAAAAGTAGGGTGAAACCAAGAGTGGTAATAAAATATATAGAAAAGAGGGATTAAGATGAACATTGCTATTTTAGGAGCAGGAGATATTGCCAGTGTTATGGCGAGAACAGTAAGTAAAATGGAAGAGGTCAATTGTTATGCTGTAGCAGCTAGAGATTACATACGTGCCAAAGAATTTGCTGATAACTATGGTTTTCAAAAAGCCTATGGTTCTTATGAAGAAATGGTGCAAGATCCACAAGTAGAGTTAGTTTATATTGCAACCCCTCATTCTCACCACTATGAACATGCTAAGCTTTGTTTAGAACATGGGAAGCATGTTTTATGTGAAAAGGCTTTTACAGTTAATGCAAAAGAAGCTAGGGCACTTATAAGCCTAGCAAGGGAAAAGAAGCTACTTTTAGCAGAAGCTATATGGACTAGATATATGCCATCTAGACAATATATTAATGAAGTCATAGCAAGTGGTATCATTGGAACACCGCATACCCTTACAGCTAATTTAGGTTATGTTATTGCAGATAAGCCAAGAATTATTGAACCAAGTTTAGCAGGTGGGGCTTTATTAGATCTTGGCGTCTATCCCATCAATTTTGCACTCATGGCTTTTGGCGATGATATAGAAAGCATAACTTCCACAGCCCTATTATCAAATACAGGTGTGGATTTGCAAAATAGTATAACCTTAAAATACAAGGATGGTAAAATGGCCATTTTAAATAGTACAACTTTAGCTCTCACCAATCGGGAAGGTGTTATTTCTGGAGATAAGGGTTATATGGTAGTTGAAAACATTAATAATTGTGAACGCATTCGTGTCTTTTCCAATGAGCGAAAGGAAATAAAAAGTTTGATGATGCCTGAGCAAATTTCAGGTTATGAATATGAGGTAACAGCTTGCATGAAAGCCATTCAAGAGGGCAAGCTAGAGTGTGAAGAAATGCCACATGTAGAGACACTACGCGTATTAGAAATCATGGATCAACTGAGAAAAGAATGGGGTGTTTCTTATCCTCAAGAAGAATGTTAATGATACAGATGAATAACAAAAAGAGGGCTACCCAATTAATCAGTGAGATGAGTTGGGTAGCCCTCTTTTATGTATCAGTCCCTTAAGTTCAGAATTTTATCAGTTACTCTTATTATGAATTCTGATCCATCTTAAGATTTTCTTGTGATATTCTTTTTTCTCTTGGTTTTGCTATCCAAAGTATATGAATAGTTACAGCAACTCCTATACAGAATAAAAGGATTGTTAACCACAAAGTATGAACACATATAGAAGAGACTATTAACATAGTCCATAGAAATACTAGGCTTCTGATAACTGTGCTATTACTTAGTCCATTTCGCTCCCTATAATTTATAATATACTCTCCAAATATCTTATTCTTTTTTAACCAGTTTGATAGCCTTTTACTACTGGTAAAACAACCGGCAGCAAGGAGGACAAAGGGAGTCGTGGGCCATATAGGAAAGAATAATCCTATTGCTCCTATAATAAGAAAAACAAAACCTAAAACAATAAGCAATCTATTTTTTAGACTCATGGTTTTAAAGTTGCCTGAATCAGTCCGTTATTGTCTAGTTTTGATAATTCTTTTACTTTATCAAAATCAAGACCCATGGCTGCTGTGATACGTTCTCCGTATTCCACATCAGCCAAATAACAGTGTACGGCATGACGATATTTTACATTGTCTGTTACAGGCGCAATATCAGCTGCAGTATTTTCAATCAAGAGCTTACGCTTATCTTCTGTCATTAATCGATAGAGTTCTCCTCCAGCACGGAAATTATCGTCTGTAGGATCATCCTTTGGATCAAATCTATACATAGCACCTTCAAGTTCAAGAGGGGGCTCAGATGCATCTGGCTGTGGTGACCAGTAGCCGTCACTGTTTGGAGAATAGGCAGGCATTCTTCCATAGTTTCCATCTACGCGCATGGCACCATCTCGGTGATATTCATTGACTTCACATTTAGCACGGTTAACAGGGATATGATTATGGTTGACACCAAGCCTATATCTCTGGGCATCCCCATAAGCAAAAAGCCTTCCTTGTAAAAATTTATCTGGTGAAAAGCCGATTCCTGGAACAACGTGTGCTGGTGAAAAAGCGGCTTGTTCAACCTCAGCAAAATAGTTTTCAGGATTACGGTTAAGCTCAAGGACACCGACCTCTATTAGTGGAAATTCTTTGTGACGCCAAATTTTGGTGATATCAAAAGGATTTTCATAATGATTCTTTGCTTGTTCTTCTGTCATAATCTGAACATACATCGTCCATTTTGGATAGTCTCCACGTTCAATAGCTTCGAAAAGATCTCTACCATGGTATTCTCTGTCTTGCCCACAGATTCTAGCAGCTTCTTCATTAGTGAGGTTCTTAATTCCTTGCTGTGTATGGAAGTGGAATTTACACCAAACACGTTCATTTTTATCATTGTAGAATGAGAAGGTATGTTCTCCATAAAAATGCATATGGCGGAAAGAGGCTGGTATGCCACGATCTGACATGGTAATGGTTCTTTGGTGGAAGGTTTCAGGAAGTAGTGTCCAGAAATCCCAGTTATTCTGGGCTGAACGCATACCAGTTCTTGGATCGCGTTTTACAGCTCGGTTAAGGTCTGAGAAATTATGTACATCACGGATGAAAAAAGTAGGTGTATTGTTCCCAACTAGGTCCCAGTTACCTTCTTCGGTATAAAACTTAGTAGCAACGCCACGTATATCACGTTCTGTATCTGCCGCCCCTCTTTCACCAGCTACAGTAGAAAAACGAATGAAAAGATCTGTTTTAGCACCAGGTTGAAGAACCTTTGCTTTAGTATACTTTGAAATATCACCAGTAACTGTTAAATTACCATATGCTCCCCAGCCTTTTGCGTGCATACGACGTTCTGGTATAACTTCCCGATTAAAATGTGCCATTTTTTCCATTAACCATACATCCTGCATAACCACAGGTCCTCTAGGGCCGGCTGTTATAGAATTCTCATTATCAGCTACTGGTGCCCCCACTTCATTGGTCAGTTTTTTGTTTTCATCCATCATAATACCTCCTTTAAAGTTATGTATATATATATGAATTGCAGACTCTAATCAATATAATCAGGCTGCATTCATACTCAAGTAAGAGAAAACCCATCAGTGCAGTAGCAGCATATGCCTTTTTTCTCTTTGGTTTAGTTTGCACCATCATTCAACCTCACCAAATTCATATTTTTAATCGCACATTTAGGGTATAGGATGATATTTACAATTAAATAAGAGCATTAATCTCCACATGATCTATACAATGAGATCTTTATTAAAATAGTAGCTGAGAAGATGGAAGTATATTCTAAACGGGCGATATTAAAGATGGTAGAGCAAATAAAAAAAATATATTAATAAACAAGAATAAATTAAATAAATAAAATTATATACTATTACATAAAATTATAAAGATTTAAATGACTATAGTCAACCTTGGTTTTGAGAATATGAAGAGATTGCTTAGTTACTGACTGTAATGGGCGAATTGAAGATGGGTTACCAGCTATTGTGTCATAATGGTGATTAAACTCACTGTTCATGAAGAGCTACCAGTGAAAGTGAATAATGTGAAGCAAATGTTTCGCATTATCAAAGTAATCTTCTTACTAAGAAGAAAGATTCTATTCAATACCCTAGCAGCCCATGGAGAATTAGGAATAGATAAAGAAAAGCTAAAATAACTCCTAGAGGAGAGCGGGATAGGTACTCAGACCAATGGAAAAGGTGCTATTTCCGGAGATAAGCGTTATTTTTAGACATAAGCTTTTTTATAAAGCACCTTTTATCTCTCGGTCTAATGTATTAATCATTTCGGCTACATCATATTCGAGTGTAGTATTGGCACCGAACTTATGAGCAAGGGTTTCCTCAATATAGTGTTTTTTAGTGGCTAAAATATGTTTTTCTGCTTGCTCTGGAGGATAATTTTGCATGAGAATGGAATAGTTTTGTTCATAGTGCTTTTTGTAATCTTGGCTATCTAGATAAACTTCTTGGTCATGCTTTTGACCGCTAGTATCTAGATAGGACACAGTAAAGTTAAATTGGCTCATGATAGTGCTCCTTTCATTCTTTTATCATGTTTATTATTCTACAATGTTATATTTTTATTCAAAGATTTGACATTCAAATTTCTAAAAACATCTATTAGCATACTCTTTTTAAATAGAAAATGAGTAAGTGAAGCACACAATAAAGTTAAAAGGAAAAAAATGGAATATAGACAAATTATTTTCAATAAAATAATAGTAAGTCACAATTAAAGGAAGTGTAAAAATGTCTCCATTTTCTAAGCCTTCTCATATAACAAGAAGGGCACCCAGTATGCCACCCAGTACGCCGCCTAGCATGCCACCTAGTTTTATACCTCAGAAGGGAAAGGGGAAAAAGTTAGGTATGACAGCACCACCAGGTTCTCAAGGGGGACCAGGTTTTGGAGGGCCACCAGGTTCTCAAGGGTCACCAGGTTCTCAAGGACCACAGGGTTTTGGAGGGCCACCAGGTTCTCAAGGACCACAAGGTTTTCCAAATCAGCCAGGAACGATGTTCCCTTGTGTGAATCAATTCGTATATATATGGCCAGTTAGAGGCCCTGGCTTTTGGGCATATATTACTTCTGTGGGGCCTGGCTTTATTACAGGCTTTCGTTTTAGAGGAAGACGTTTCCAATCTTTTAGAATGAATTTTAGACAGATTGATGAATTCTTTTGCGCATAAGTTTAAAGTAAAAAGAGTTCTAATAGAAGGAATAAGCATATATAGCAAGGAGCTTTCAGCAATATTTATCAGATGAATAACAAAAAGAGGGGGGCCCAATGAATCAATGAGATGAGTTGGTACCTCTCTTTTGTGTATCAGTCCCTTAAATTCAAGGTTTTATATGATATGAATGATGATCATAGCCTTAAGCTGTCATTAAATAGGGAAAACAATCTTTCAATACTGTTAGATTTACTTGAAGACTAGAAAGGTTATGGACACCTATGAGCGCTATAATAGAGTTATAAACGAAGGGAGAGATAGTGTGATAAAAGAAGCCTAGAAGCGGGCATGATAAACAAGCCCTTGGAAATCTCCAAAAAGCGACAAATAGTATATTAAGTTTTATACCTTAGGCTAAGTAGGAGAAGGTGTAGGATCTAAAA
>JAEZJJ010000113.1 GCA_023436395.1 Bacillota bacterium
ATTGAAATGACAATATATTATGAAATTTTTCGGTAAAATCAACAATTTATTATGAATATCTATAAAAAAACAAGTATTTTTATTCATATTTCACATAAATAAATAACTAGTTTTAGAAGTAACAATATTAAGCATAGCATATTTGTCTGTTTTAGAGAATATAAAATACTTGGATATAAAGTATATATTTATCAAACACTAATATTTGTATTAATAAATTTAATTTAATTTAATTTAATTAGATTGCTGGATTACTTTAAATAAAGGGAAATTTAGTATTATAAGTAAGATAAATAAAAGAGAGGAGTGTTCACAAAAGTAGAAAAAAGTGTTAAGTTAAAAGTAATAAATGAAAGCAGGTAATTAAAAGGAGAAGGTAATGACAGACAAGGAATTTGAGGCATTCTTGATAAAGAGTCAAGAAGAAGTTAGAAAAAGGCAAGCTATCCTAAATCAGAAATATCAATTAAACACATATGAGACTTATAGTTTTAATCAAAGTAGTAAGAGTCTTGAACTAAAGAGAAGCACAGGTGAAATAATTAGTTTTGAAGTAGTATGTATTGGTTCATGGGGATATGAAGACCATAACTGGGTATGGGCATGGAACAATGAAAATCTATTAGAAAATATTAGAGAAGAATCAAGTGTCCTAAAAGCTTTAGCAAAAGATACAGGGTTTAATGCTTTTGAGCAAGGAAATTTTAATTGTGAAGAGATAGTAGCTAAAGATATTGCCTTTATCAGTGTTTATAAACTTAATGCAAAAGGCATTTACCGTATTATTGCAGATGAGAGTTATTTGTTTTTAGCTTTAAAAAATTTAAAAGAGAAATAAGGAGATATTGATAAGTATATGAAATTGATAGATGAGTATACTTATCAATATCTTATGAACGCAGAGATATAAAATGATATGACATAATGGAAGGAAGAGATAGAATGGACTTAAATTGGAGTTTAAAAGAGTTATATGACTCTTTTTCGGGAGAAGCTTTTCAAAAAGATTTGAAGGAACTAGATAGATACATTATAGAAATGAATGAATTGGTAGCTAAAATTACAGAGGATCATGAAGAAGAACAAATTAAACTAGAGCAGTACATAACATTATCAGAAAAGATAAGTTTAATGTTTGAAAAACTAGGTGTATTTTCAGAGCTTACTGTAAGTGTTAATTCGAAAGATGAAGAAGGAAATAGATACTCTGATATTATTAGTCAGAAGCAAAGTGACTTGGCAGAAGCAGAGACTAGAATGAGTAAATGGATTAGAGAGATTAAAGACATTGATGAGGTCATTAATGAATCTGAACTTTTAATGGCATTTAGATTTTTCTTAGAAGAAATTGTAAGACAAAGCAAATACCTATTAAGTGAAAAAGAAGAAGTGCTTTTAGCAAAAATGAAAAATACAGGTTCAACTGCTTGGGTGAACTACAAAAACCTATTAATTGCAAATCATAAAGTAGAAATTGAAATAGACGCTGAAAAGCAATCCTTACCTCTAACAGTAGTGCTGAATATGGCTTATGAAAAAGATTCAGCTTTAAGAAGAAAAGCATATTTAGCAGAAATCGATTCATATAAAAAAATAGAGGATGGTATTGCAGCTGCATTAAATGGGATTAAAGGAGAAGTTATTACTGTTTCTAAAATGAGAGGATATGCTTCGCCATTAGATATGACTCTAGAGGAATCTAGAATGAGTAAAGACACATTAAATGCAATGCTCAATGCTATGAAAGAGAGCTTACCGATCTTTAGAAAATATCTTAGAAGAAAAGCAGAGATGTTAGGTTACACTAATGGATTACCATTTTATGAACTGTATGCACCTGTTATAGAAAAAGATATGAAGTACTCTTATGAACAAGGTAAAGCTTTTGTTGAAAAGCAATTTAGAAGTTTTGATGAGAGTTTAGGAGATTATGCTAAGAAGGCAATGGACAATAGATGGATAGATGTATTGCCAAAGGAAGGTAAAGTGGGAGGTGCATTTTGTTGCGCAGTTCATAGTATAGGTGAAAGTAGAATCCTTCTTAATTATGGTGATAACTTAGGGGATACTATTACGATGGCTCATGAATTAGGCCATGGCTTTCATGGTGAATGTCTTAAAGAAGAGAGTATTCTAAATACTAATTACCCAATGCCATTAGCAGAGACTGCATCTACTTTTTGTGAGACAATTGTAAAGAAAGCTGCTATTAAAGAGGGTACAAAGGAAGAAGCGTTTGCTATTTTAGAGACAGAGATTAGTGATAGTACACAGGTAATAGTAGATATTTATTCTAGATATCTATTTGAAACTAATATTTTTAAAGAAAGAGAAGATAGTCCATTAACAGTAGAGCGTATAAAAGATTTAATGATAGAAGCGCAAAAAGAAGCATATGGAGATGGCTTAGATTCGCAGTACCTTCATCCATATATGTGGACATGGAAAAGTCATTATTATTATGCAGATGCTAATTTTTATAATTTCCCATATGCCTTTGGACTTCTTTTTGCTAAGGGACTTTATGCTGAGTATTTAAAAAGAGGAAAGAGTTTTGTAAAAGATTATAAAAAATTATTAGCTATGACAGGGAAATTAAAGATTGAAGATGTAACAAGAGTTATTGGTATAGATGTAACAGATGTGAGTTTTTGGAAAAATTCACTAGCTATTATTGTGGAAGATATTAATGAATTCATTAAGCTAAGTTATGAGATTTAAGTTTTAGTTTAATTGAGACGATAAGAATGGTATATGATGCAAATATACACGGGGGGATAAAGACTATGCAATTAAGAAACAGGAAAAAGTGGATAATAGCATTTGCAATAGGTTCATTACTTGCAAGTATTCCTATGCAAGCAGCAGGATATAAAAAGACTAAGTCAGTTAATTATCATCCAGTTAATTTTTATTATAATGGGGGGATTAAATACCTATCTACTACACCAATTTCCATTGATGGGGTGACATACTTGCCAGCTAGAACCTTTTGTGATGCTATAGGAATGGAAATAACTTGGGATCAATCTGGTGGAAATTTATATGTTAATAATGGAAATAGTTATAATTCCGTTTTAAGCTTACAGACTGAGTTAAGAGCAAAGGAATATGAGATAGCATCATTAAAACAGGAATTAGCAAAATATAAAGTAAGTACTACCACATCAAGTGGCTCTAGTAGCCATAGTATAAATTTTGATACTACATCAGGAACAGATATTTTAGGAACAGAGCTTACAGAAACTGAAGAGGGACTTGAGCGTCTTTATGAGGACTACTTTAAAGACATAGAATTTGACTTTAGAGTAAGAGTATCTGGAAATAGGTTAGTTGTAAAAATCTCCTATGATACATCCTCAGAGAATAAAGAATTTAATAATTTATCAACTAGGGAAGTTAAGGAATTTGTTAAAGAAGTATGTGAAACAGTACGTGAGAGACATGATAATATCATCATTGATGGTATGATTGTTTATTCAGGAAGTAATACAAATAAATATGAATTCTCATATTCTAAGAATGATACCTTGACTTATGGAAGTAACTACAATTCTGATGAGTCATCCATTATAAGTATTGTTAAAAAAGTAGGTAGAATAGATATTAGAGACTATAGCTCAAGTATTAGTATGAGTAAAGTAGAAGCCTCTATAAGTGATACTAGAGAGGAAGTTACATTTAGAATATATATAGATACGACTTCAGATATTAAGCAAGCATGGAATAATAATGTGGGAGAAGATAGAGATACCACTCTAAGAACTTCTCTAAGAGGTATTTCAAAAGACATAGAGTATGATATAGATTATGATATCTTTGGGGAGATATATGATGCTAGTACAAGTAAGTTAATAGCTGAATATGATTATAGTTATGATGAAATTACAACATATAAAATAGATTAGTAGAATGGCTTAAATGTCACTAGGTAACTTATATGTATAGTAAGTAGAGATTAAATAGAGACAACAATAATAAAAAATCATTGTATATTAAAAGTGTGAAAAATACATGGGGTTTTAGGGCGACTTTAACTAAGGGGTCATAGATCCCTTAAAAAAACATATAGAATAAGTTAGCGTCAGTTCTTTTTTACTAAATTAGAAATATCATATCCATGCTC
>JAEZJJ010000043.1 GCA_023436395.1 Bacillota bacterium
GGAACTGACCGGGTCAGCCAAGTCTCAATCTATTGTTATAGGTACCTCTGGACTTAAGGAAAATGTTCACTGATTGCTCGGGTAAAGGGAGGCGCTCAAATTATAGGTTATTTGCTCAGTCTTTATAATTCTAGTACCAAATAAAGTTTCAAACCAGAGTCTTAATGCCTTAGCTTCCTATACATAAGGGTGCACCGGCTAAGACTTTAAGGAGCTCCTCACTCATGGTTAAACTTTCATAAGTATTCTTAGTAGGCTTTTTCTAGATATAGAAATGCTGAGGAGCTGTTTTATACCCTAAAATAAGTCTACTAAGAAGAAAAGATAGTTTAGCTAGAGTCTGGGACAAAAAAGGTAAGCAGCTATATCCTCGTGATATGGCTACTTACCTTTTTTTATTTTTAGCATAATACCCTCTTTTTCTAGATGAAGCAGTATCCATACTGCGATCAGAATAATACTTACTAAACCCACTGCTCTTTCTCTATACACCTGTACTGTTAATGTACCTAGCCAACCACCTGCTATAAACATAGAAATAATACTTAAATAAATGAGGCTGGTTTGAAATGCCTCTTTCTCTTTAGTAATTGCATAATGTGAAGTTTGCTCTGCTAAGTTCTTTAAGTTGCCTGTAAACATAACAGTCGAGTAAGCCTTTCCCCTTACCCTGCGAAAGCCTTGAACTTGCAACCCACATACAAAGGATACAGTAATATTAGCTACTATATTCAGTCTGCCTTGAGGTATAAACATAACTAACAATAATGCCACTATTTCTAATAACACAATTAACTCTAACCAATCTAAGTGTCTTCCTTCTTTAAATCTATACTCTACAAACTTAGCCAGCCCAACACCTATTATAAATGCAAAAATTGCTAAGAGATAATAAACGACCTTCCTCATATTTCCTTGAGCAATACTATAGCCTAATAATACTAAATTTCCTGTTTGTGTATTGGCAAAGACCTTCCCTCTTGCTAAATAAGAATAAATATCTAAGTATCCACCTATAAGCGCAAGTGTCATTCCTATTAGCAAGGATTCTGATACCTTATCTTTTTCTGATTGCTCATTCATCATTTTCTCTTCCTCTATTTTTATTATCTCAAATAGAGTTTTCCATTTAAAACTTATTTATACCCTAATAATTGACGTATACTTTTCTGAGCAACAGATATATGTTTTAATTTTATAGAACTTTCATTTGTTTTCTTGTTTTTATACAATAAATTCCCATTAAGACAGTTCCTTTCAAAGCTGTAGATAAGGTAATACTCCACCAAATCCCATCTAACCCCAAATAATCCGTTAAAATATAGGCCATAGGTAATCGTAGTGCTGTAAAAATCACACTCACAAAGGCTGGAATCTTTGGTTTTCCTATCCCTGTAAAAAAACCATTAGACACCATTTCCATGGCATTAAAAATTTGAGAATAGGCAATGATCCTTAAATAGCTTGCTGCTATACTAATCGTTTCAACTTCTTTCACAAACATACCAGCTAGTTCCTTGGGAATGAACCAAAATATGGCGGCACTTAAGGCTGCATATGCTAGCCCTATCGTTAGAGCCGAATAATAGCCTCTTTGAAGCCTATCGTATTTCTTAGCCCCATAATTCTGTCCTGTAAAGCTCGCAACCCCTCCATTGAGTCCTCCTGTTACCATATAAGTTACTGCTTCTATTTGTAAGGCAATCTTCTGAGCAGCTACTGCATCTGAGCCAAAGCTCGCAATAAGTTTAGCCAAAATAATATTAATAAGTGTAAATAGTATCCTTTGAAAAGCAATAGGTGTTCCTAGCTTGATAATTTCTTTAACCTTATCAAAGTCAAGGTACTTAAAGGAGAATAAGAAAATCTCTTTTCCTACTTTTAAATAAAAAATAAACATCACTACATTTGCAATTAAAGTGGCTATTCCTGCACCTACTACACCCCATCCCACAACATAAATTAAAATAGGGTCTAAAATAATATTAATGCCTATGCCTATAATATTAATATAGAGTGCTTTTTTGGTATTTCCTAAACTTGCAAACACCCTTGAAAAAAGAGCATTTAAAAAAGAAAAAACAAGCATAGGGGCACTCCATATTAAATAACGATATGCGTCATATTCTACATGAGTATTATTCATTTGTAGAAAACCAATAAAAGATTTTCCAAAGAAAATAAGGACACTTCCATAAATCAATCCCAATATTAAACTGAGCTGTATGCCTGCCCTAATATAGTCCTTCATTTCCTGTACTTCTTCTTTTCCTACACTGTGAGCCACCTTAATACTGGTCCCAATCATAATTAAGGCACTTATAGAATTACCTAAACCTATAAAAAAGCTAGAAGAACCAATACTGGCAACTGCATCACTTCCTAGCCCTCCTACAAATAGCATATCTATTAAATTATAAGTAAATTGTAAAAGCGAACTTCCCATAATAGGTAACGCCAAGGAAAGTAATACCTTGCCTACACGCCCCTTAGTTAAATCAATATTTTTCATGTAATCACCTAATATTCAATAGCCTTAAAGACAGCTTTTATCTTCCTTCTTTTCTTCCTATGACAATACCTGACTCACAAAGTATTTTCATATGATGTGATAAAAGATATCTTCATCCTATTTTTTATATCTACTTTTGTCAATATGTATAATCTATTATTTTATTTCTTTGATTCATAAAGTCTAGAATCCCGTGTTCTATAAATGACTTTAAACCTCTTACAAGCCTTTTTTATTTAAATGTGCAAATTAAAACCTAGTTCTTTGTAATTATTGTAACTTATTTACATTTCGTTGACTTTGCCCCTAAATATTCTCTATAATAACTAGAGACATCATATGAGTAGCTATATACTAGCGCACAATAACTAGAAAGAAGGTGGATATATGAACTTAATCAATACAATCATTAATACCACCAATGACATCTTATGGGGCAATGTGCTAATTGTTCTTTTAATTGTTCTTGGTATTTATTTCACATGGCGAACGGGTTTTGTTCAATTTACTTATCTTAAAGAAATGTTCACTCTATTAGGAGATGGTATAGGGAAAAACAGTAAGAAACATAAAGGTGTTTCTTCCTTTCAAGCTTTTTGTATTAGTACCGCCTCTAGAGTAGGAACGGGTAATATTGCAGGTATTGCCATTGCTATTGTAATGGGTGGTCCTGGTTCTGTTTTTTGGATGTGGCTTATCGCCCTTATAGGTGCAGCTTCTGCTTTTATTGAAAGTACCCTTGCCCAAATTTATAAAGTAAAAGATAAAGATGCCTATAGAGGCGGTCCTGCCTACTATATGGAAAAAGGTCTTGGAAAACGTTGGCTAGGTATCCTATTTGCAGGTCTTATTACTGTGACTTTTGGTCTTATCTTTAATGCTGTTCAGGCTAATACGATTACAACTGCTTTTAGCAATGCTTTTCATATCAATAAAGTTGTAATGGGCATTATGATTAGCCTTGTAACAGCCGTTGTGATTTTCGGAGGCATTAAGCGTATCGCCAAAGTAACTGAAATTTTGGTGCCCTTTTTTGCAGTAGGCTATATTTTAGTTGCATTAATTGTTATCCTACTTAATATTAAAGAACTACCAGGTGTGATTGCTCTTATCTTCCAAAACGCTTTTGGTCTTCGTGAAATGGCAGTAGGTGGTATAGCAGGTACTATTTTATACGGTGCCAAAAGAGGGCTCTTTTCAAATGAGGCTGGTATGGGAAGTGCTCCTAATGCTGCTGCCACAGCCCATGTAAGTCATCCTGTTAAACAGGGACTGATTCAGGCTCTCGGTGTATTTGTAGATACGATTGTCATCTGCTCTTGCACAGCTTTCATTATTCTTCTCTCAGGAGATTATATGAATAGCTCTCTTACTGGTATTGAGCTTACTCAAGCTGCTCTTACTTCTCAGTTTGGTGTATTTGGAAAGTACTTTATAGCCCTTTGCATTGTACTCTTTGCTTTTAGCTCTATCATTGGAAATTACTATTATGGACAATCCAACATTGAGTTCATTAAAGCTAATAAACTTTGGCTTATGATTTATAGAATAAGTGTGATTGCTATGGTCATGTTTGGCTCTCTTGTAGAAGTAGCCATTGTATGGAACCTTGCGGATTTATTTATGGGATTCATGGCTATTATTAACCTTATTGCCATTACCTTACTTTGTCATATTGCAGTGGGTTGTCTGAAAGACTATAAGGCACAAAAGAAGGCTGGGATAGAAGATCCTATCTTTAAAGCCTCTTCAATTAAAGGTTTAAAAAACACAACTGAATGGGAATAATTCACTTAAAAAGGATAGAATATCTATCCTTTTTGTTTTATATCTTTTTATTTATTAATATATCTTAGTTGATTAATTCTAATTTATTTTTATATTACTTTTATTTGATAATTATTATTTGATAACTCATTCACTCTATGATATAGTATTGTTATATATAAGTATTCATTGATACAAAGAAGGTGATTAACATGGAATTAAAAGATAAAGTGATTGAGTTACTTTCAAACTCAGATGCTATGAGACCTGGTGATATTGCTACTGCCCTTGGAGTAGAGAAAAAAGACCTTGATAAAGCAATCAAAGAGCTTAAAGCAGAAGAAAAAATTATCTCTCCTAAAAGATGTTTCTACTCTGTACCACAATAGTCACATCTTAAAAGGCTATACTCCAGTAAGTTGTATAGCCTTTTTCTTTCCACAAAAAATGTCTTAAAACAATAATCTCACCCATAAATGGCTAGATATATTATTGTTTTAAGACATTTATTTCTTTATATATACTTTTTAAAATTTAACTTCAAAGTTTACTTGATTGTTCACTTTAATGCATTCCACTTTACGAATATACTCAATCACTAATTCTTGAATATCTACGCCATACTCTTTTACTAGTGGACATTCACTATAAAACTCATAACCACCTGTTCCAGTTGCTCTATAGTCACTCATAGCTATGGTATACTTTCTATCTTCTAGTGGTTTGCCGTTTACCGTCATACTTATTACTCTTTCCCCTATTGGTTTAGAAATATCAAATACATACTCGAGACCTGCAAAGAAATCATAATTATAGTGCTCTACCTTTGGTGTTATAAAGCAATCTGAAATAACAATTTCTCCATCTTTTACTGTGTAATATTGGGCTGAACGTTCCAATGCTTTTTTCAGTGTAGCCTTATCTATTTCCAACACCTTAATGGTATTAGGGAACTGATAAGCTGCCATAATGTCTCTTGTCGTTACTTCTTCATTAAAGCCGATAGGATTATTCCCTAGACTTGTACAGGAGAAATCAGCTCCAGTATGTTCAAGTTGTACCTGATTACAAAAATCTGCTAATCTAGAACCCTTAAGGGCTAATTCTAATTTACTAAGTGGTGGAATAGCTTCTGAAAAGCATCCTACCTTTTGGTCTAACCAGTGCTGTACTTGTTCTTGCATTTGAATCAATTTAACTGGTACTTCTTCCATACTGATTGGCTCTGGACTATGACAATGGCTGGTTATACTTTTACCCTCTTTGGTCACAACAACTTCTACTTCTGCATACTTAGCCGCATTAGCTGGTAATTGAAGGGTGTAAGTGCCATGGATATACTGCCCTTCTACTGGCATATGTTGATGAGCTGTTAGAAGCACATCAAAATCTAATTCCTTACATATCTGGTAACCTACATTTTCTTTCCCTTTAGCTAAAGCTTTACCTGTTACAAGGTCTGCTTCAAAACCACCATGGTAAATAGCTACTGTGAGATCACATAAAGGCTTGACCTCTTCCAGGGTACGCTTAGCAGCTTCAAAAGTATCTTGCACTTCTAAATGCTCTAGATGCTGTGGTTTTTCCCATAGGGATACATAGTCTGTCACAAGACCAATAATCCCTACCTTTAAACCATTTTCTAAAGTATGAATCACATAGGGTTTTAAACCAAGTTGACCTTTATGGTCAATCACATTAGCCAGTACACATTCTGCATTTAAATGACTTAAATAACTAAGTGTTCCTGTGTAATCATAATTAAAATCATGATTTCCGAGTGTCACATAATCATAACCTGCTGCATTAAAAACTTCAGAGATTGCATGACCTTCTCCTTGATTTTCTCTCATATATTTCACAAAAGCAGACCCTTGAATCGTATCTCCCCCATCTAAAATAAGGGTATTCCCATCTTTCTTTAAGGCTTTACCACAGCTTAATACGCCCATAGCCTTCTCTTCTTTATTCACATAGTCAGTAGGAAAAAGGTAACCATGCGTATCTGATGTATAATATATTTTTAGTCGCTTTTCCAATACATCTACCCCCTAGCTAGTTTGACACGAATTTTACCAGAGATAAATTCAATGATTAAAACAAGAATAATAAGACCAGCCAAGATAGCCCCTACTTCATTCCATCTATAAGCATTCATAGCAAAAATCAGTGGTGCACCAATTCCACCTGCTCCTACAAGTCCAAGTACTGTAGCGTCTCTTAGATTCATATCAAAACGATAGATGATTGTGGATGCAAAGTCTGGTAAAAGCTGTGGCAGAATACCATATCTAATTTTTTGGAATGTGGTACATCCGCATGCATCTAATGACTCTAATATTCTAATATCAATATCTTCAATAGCTTCAATATACATTTTTGAAACCATCCCTATAGAACAAAGAGACATGGTTAAAAGTCCTGCAAAAGGACCTGGTCCTGTTACTCTAATAAACATCAATCCATATACAAAAGCAGGGATTGTTCTTACTGCCATAATAATAAGGCGTCCTACTAAAGCAATTGGTTTAGGTACAATATTCGTTGCACTAAGGAAGGCAATTGGTACAGCAAGAATGGCACCAACAATAGTTCCTAAAAAGGCAATACACATTGTTTCTAATAAAAGATAAGGTACGCCTTGAGTTGTAAAATTAAATAGTAACTTTGGATCTGGTGTAAAGATACCCACTAAAATGTTTTTAGCAATATCTGTGCCACCTTTTGCAAGTCCTGTAAATTTAACAGTACTACTTGACCATACCATAAGTACCATGAAGATCAGTAGACAAATAACTTGAAAAATCCATGTTTTAGGTTGTTTTTCTAATTGTTTTCTAATTTCCGGCTTCATCTCATTTCCTCCTTATTAAGTTAATTTTTTACGCAGATAATGACTAATTGCCTCTATAATCATAACTGCTATAAATAGAGTAATAAGAATCATCCCAACACTGCTGTACTCTCTCCAACCTATCTTCTCATTTAAAATAAGTCCAAGCCCACCTGCACCTACATATCCTAAAATAGACGCATAACGTACATTTCCTTCAAAGCAGAATAAACAGTTGGCAATATAACTTGGTAATACTTGTGGCACAATAGCGGCTAAAAATGCTCTTAGCTTTGTAGCACCTCCTGCTTCCATCGCCTCATAAGCACCCATATCTACTGTTTCAATTTGTTCATATAATAATTTACCAATGTAAGCAAAAGTAAAAATAGCAATAGCTGTGGTTCCAGCTAGTGTTCCAAGTCCAAAAATATAAGTTGCAATCAGTGCAACAACTAAAGTTGGCATTGTTCTTACTAAACTTAAAAACAAACGTACAATAGTTATAATGATCTTGCTACCTACAATATTACTTGATGCTAAAACAGCAAATGGTACTGCTAATAGAGCTCCAATGGCTGATCCTAATAAGGACATTTTTATGGTATCAAATAAGGGTTTCCAAATAGCTTTTAAATAGTTGGTTTCTGGCGGAAACATCTTTTGTAAAATAACAAAGAATTGATTTCCTCTTTCCATAAGAACAGAGAAATTAAACCCAGTAATTTTAATAGAAATTGCAGAAGCAATCACTAATAATATAATAATGAGTGGCATACGTGAACGTTTTTCTAAAACTTCTTTGCCATCACTTAATAGGATCTTTTTAGGTGGAAAAATTTTATCGTACCAATTCATTTTTCTCCTCCATCACTCCAATTTCCTGTCCGCAGTAAATTTGATCTAAGATTTCTTGTGTTACCTTTTCACTTGGGCCATCATATACCACTTCACCAGCTCTAATTCCAATCACACGGTCCGCATATTCAAGTGCTAAGTCTACATGGTGAATATTAATAAGTACTGAGATATTCATTTCCTTATTAATACGTTTAAAATCATCCATAACTTGTCTTGCTGTTACAGGGTCAAGTGCAGCTACAGGTTCGTCTGCTAACATAATCTTTGGATTTTGTGCAAGTGTCCTAGCAAGTGCAACCCTTTGTTGTTGCCCACCTGAAAGTTGATCCACACGTACATAAGCTTTATCTAAAATCCCTACTTTATCTAAGGCCTCTAATGCTGCTACTTTGTGTTCTTGTGGATAACATCCTAATAATACTCTCCAAAATGGTAAATCTGGAATATTAGAAGTTAAAACATTCTTAATAACTGTTGTTCTTGTCACAAGATTAAAAGATTGAAAAATCATTCCAATTCCTCTACGGAACTTTCTAAGTGATTTTCCTTTTAGGGTACTGACATCTGTCCCATCTACTGTTAATGTTCCTTCTGAAATATCATGTACACGATTGATTGTACGAATTAGTGTAGACTTTCCTGCTCCTGAAAGCCCAATAATAGCTACAAATTCACCTTGTTCAATTTCAAGAGAAATATTTTTAAGTCCCTTAAAACCGTTTGGATAAACCTTACTTACATTATTAAATTTAATCATATAACGCTCCATTCCCTCTGCTATTAACATTTCTTAACAATATAAACGTATGTTTATATTGTTATTAGAGTATAGTTTTTTGCCCTTACGCTAAAATAATGGGGAGTTAAAAACTCACCCATTACTTCATATTATCTATTATTTTGCTGCATTAAGTTCTTGAATTAATTTTTGAGCTGCACGTTCATTATCATAATCAGATGGTGATGCTACTTGGTAACCATTATGGCTATAGATAGCAATAACTTCTTTACCTTCTTCTGTATTACCAATATTCATGAAAGCATTTTGAAGTGCTTTCTTAAAATCATCTGTCATGATTTTAGATGCTGTACTTACACTTACTGTATCATTGTAAATACCTGGTGTTACACCAATAACATTTGTTTCATCCCAGATAGATGCTGTTCTTCCAAATTCTGATGTCCATTTTTCTTCATTATCACGACGTAAATCTGCATAACCCACTACAATATCAAGTTGACCTGATGCAAGACGAGCCATTGCACTACCATATGAGTCTGCTTGTACAACGCTTGCTAAATCTGTAAGGCTTTTACCATAGTTTTCTTGTAACCATAATGATGGATAAATATAACCTGCTGGTGATGTTGTAGACATCATGCTCCAGTTAGCTGAGTTAAGATCTTCCCATGTTAATGCTTCACCTGCATTTACTTTAGCTGCAAGTTCTTGACCTTTTTCTGATGGTCCTGCAATAATTAATGAACGGTAGAATGTTACTTGTTCATCAAGACCCTTTGTTGGTTTGTTATCATTCCAGTCTTTTGGATTATCAGATTCAACGCTTAATCCATCACGTGTTGCTGTTAAGATTGGCTCTGCACCATCATCATATAATACATATGTTCCACCTGGAATTAAACCGATATCTGCTGTTCCTGCACTAAGTGCTTCACCTACTGCTTCAAAGCTTGTTCCTACAGTGATTTCTACTTCACCTACGTTGTAGCCTTCTTTAGCTAATTCTTCTTTTAACATACCTTTTAAAGGTTCTGTTGCTGTAATGATTTCTGCTGGTTCTTTAGAAGGTACGAATGCAACTGTTAATTTATCAATTGTTTTGTTACCATTCTCTGCTACACCTGTATTTGTTTCACTACTTCCACAACCTACAAGCATACTCATTCCTAATGCTGCTGCAATAAGCATTGATGAAAATTTCTTCATTTTGACCTCCACTAGCTGTATGATTTTGAGTTAATTAAAAAGTATATATTTAAAAACTTAAGTTTTTAAAATCAATTTAAAAAATACTAGTCGCATTTCATTAAATTCTATTGTATTCATATCACATTCAAAAAACAAGTTTTTTTGATTAATTATTCCATAAAACCCATTTTTTTAACATATTGTTAACATTTGTGTTTTGTTTATTATTAATAATATAAAATTTATAGTAAGTTTCCTAAATATACTTCTATTAAAACAAATGGTGGTATTCACTTAATGAATACCACCATTTGTTTTATGCATGTGATAAAGTTGAAAATTTTAGCTTTTCCTTTTCAAGACTTTCTAATTGTTCTCCCATTATAAATAAAGTACAATCATCTTCTTGATAAGGTGTCAACGTATACCCTTCTATTATATAAGGTGTAAAATGTAATTTGACTGTTTTTATCTTATCTCCAAAACTCTTTGCAACCTTGTCTAAATCTAATCTCTGTTTTGCAAATAGCTCTTCAATTATGAGGGTTTCTTCTTCTATACTCGCTATAATATAGGCCTCTTCCTCAGGTATGTAATAAATACTTTCTTTCTTAAAACTTGTTGTCCAAAAACCCAATAGCCCTTTATTATTCATTGATAATCTCATATTAACAGAGGCATAGGAACTTGCATCTAAAAGCTTGTCCCAATTACTTTTATCTGACATATCCACCTTTTCTACCTTGTAGACACTATTGATATCTTGGATACTCTTGCTATACTCATGCTCCTGTGCTACCTTAAATCCAAATTTTGGATAGAACTCCAACACTTCACCATTAGCAAATAAATAAATACCATCTACCTTCTCTTTATACTCTGCTAATATATGTTCCATTAGATAGCGACTTAGTCCTTGACCCCTATAGGCTTCATCTGTCATAACCGTTCCGATTTGAATATAATTTTTATAAACATTATCTTGCTGAAAATTCATTATATTTACCGAAATATTAGCAACTATCTTATTATGATGGGCTAAAGAATGGAGTATATATTGATTTCTCCACAATCCCTTTTGGTACCAACTATTAAAGTCAATAGCAAAGGTTTTAATCGCTAACTCATTAAAGCTGTTTCTTAGTATTTTGTTCTCTTTATAGTCTACTACATATTCGTATTTCATCTTTTCCCCATTTCTCTTGTAGTATATATTTGATATCTATTATATAATAATTTTCCAATTTTTCAATCTATTTATTTCAATAGACATAATGCTACAACATATGCTAAACCTATTTGAAACCATTTTCTATTATTAGACCATTCCCCAGCATTACTCAAAAAAAGGCACTCCCTCAGGGTGCCTTTTTGATATCTATTAATAAGACTTTTTAGACTTTAAACTTTGAAACAGTTTCTATTAGTGTATCAGATTTAGCTTTTGATAGCTCAGTTAACTTATTTATGTTATCTGACATAGCTGTAATATCCGTTGTCCCTTCTGCTATGCTAGTAGCCCCTTGAGCTTGTTCTCCTGCTGCAATTGCTATTTCATTAATGGTTTTTTCCATACTATGTATAGAAGCTAATAATTCTTCTGAAGTGGCACTAAAGTCTACTATCATGTCATTAATGAGCATGGCATTCTTACTATAATCTTCACTTGTACTTACTAATGTATCATAATCGTTCAATACCTTTTTATCAATAAATGTCATAATCTCTGCTGAACTTATTGAAAGACTATTGACACCTTCTATAATAACTTTTGTTACTTCTTGAATACTTGTTACAAATTTTTTAGAATCCTCTGCCAAATTTCTAATTTCATCTGCAACTACTGCAAAACCTCTGCCTGCTTCACCTGCTCTAGCTGCTTCAATAGCAGCATTTAATGCTAACAAATTGGTTTGTGACGTAATCTCAAGAATATATCCTAAAAGCTGATCAATTTGATTGACGGCTTTTGATTTATCAATAGCATCTTGTAAGTTAGCTTTAGTTGTTCCGTATATATTAAGAGCTTCTTCTTTTGAGCGCATAGAATTTGCTTTCATTTCTTTACTCATAAGATTAATATTACCTGCTGTAACTGTACCTTCTTGGGCTTTAAAAGCTATAGATTCTACTGCTTTTCCTATCTCTATAGATGTAGCACTCATCTCCTCAGTAGATGCAGCCGTTTCTTCAGTTACTGCAGAAAACTGCTCTGTTGTAGCTGAAATCGCTTCTATATTTGTATTTAAGCTTTCCATACCTTGATTAACCTCTACCAACATCTGACCAATTTGCGTAGACTCATTGGCCACATCATTTATAATGTTTCTAACAGAGTCTTGCATAATTTGGATAGCGTTAGCAAGTGTTCCTACCTCATCTTTCATCTGGAGATAGTGAGGGGGCAGACTTCCTGTAAAATCTCCCGTTGCAACATTATCAATAAATTTTGCGGCTACTTTTATTGGTTTAGAAATACTTCTTGCAATTAATAGCGTTAGAATTGTACTAATTCCTAAGAAAATAAGAGAAATGATAATCATCGTTAGGCCAAGTGATGTAACCTTTTCCATAACTTCTGCCTTTGGAGCTACCATAACAAGAGACCATTTCGTCCCCTTTACTGGTGCAAAACCAGCATATCTACTTTCTCCCTTATAGGTATATTCGCCTATACCTTCTTCTCCCTTGGCCATACGCTGTTGTAAATCCACTAAGGATTGTAGACCTGGGTCACTCTTTAGTGCTTCAACAACATTATAGCCCTCCTCAACTAGCTTATGGTCTCTATTCGCCACCGTCGTACCTTCTGTATTAAACATGTAGGCTTCACCATTTTCTCCATAAGTCATGCTACTAGTGAGCTCACTAAGTACATTACCCGATCTCGTGGCAACTAATACTTCATCGATTGTATTGCCATTTTTAATAGGTACGGCATAAAACAAGGTAAGCTTGCCATCTAATTTACTTTTTATTAAATCTGAAAGACCACGTTCTCCAGCTAATGCCTTTTCGAAAAATTCTTGATTTTCTACAGTAGATATATCGCCATTTGTATTCTTAGTTTTTCCATTTTTGTCTGCAATGAACATGGTATAGTGTCCACTTCTACTTAGCTCAGCTTTTAATAACTTTAACTTTTCATCTGTTGTCATTGTCTTGTCTTTCATCCAATGACTATCGGCTATAGCTTCTAAGGCATTGAACTGTACTTCTATGCTTTGCTCTACAGCATGGGCATTTTGTTTTGCCATTTGATATAATGCCTCATCAATATTTTTTGTAATAATGCTATGGGAATATAGATAGGCTACGCCACTAACACCTACACAAACTCCCACCAATAAAAGCCCGAAAAATGAAGTCAACTTTCCCATTATACTTTTTGAAAATTTACCCATATGTCTTCCTCCTCTATTAAATATTTTATTTTATTGTATTATAACGACTTGTGCTAGTTGAATTTACAAGTAGAATAAACTCCAATTATGTGATATCTTACTGCTACACACAAAAAAGGAAGTATCACATGTGAGAGCTCAAATACTATTCTTTCCATAAGATTAAAAACTCTAAAAATTTTTTGCTATAGATAAACCATTTTAAATACTTTCATATGTTTGCATGTTGTATGTTATTTTTTACATCATAAGTAAAAAGGCATTTGAAGATGACATTTATGAGCAGGATAACTTTCGTAATAACTTAATTTCATGGATACTCTTTAGATGAACTAAAAAAATTAAGGTTTATCTATAATAAGTCATAAGCACAGATTAAGTATCTAATATTTTGATAAATAAATTGATGGTTATTATAGAGATATTTTAATTATTAGTTTTACTATATTTATCCTTATTGTAGCTTAAAAATAATTAGCACATATTGTTATTATACTTGTATATAATAATGCTTTTTGTATAAAATTGCAATATTTTGTAGAATAATTATATTTTTTATATATTTTTTATATATTTTTTATATTATTAATAAAATTTTTAATATTTTCATTCTGTTTTCATTCTTCACTCAATTCCTCCTTAACGAAATAACTTTGAAGTTCCACGTGCTTTAAAAGCTTCCAAAAAAATAATATAATGCCACTGATTTTTCAAACTATATGCAATTAAAAAAAGCTCTCACACTAAGAAATTAAATTAGTGTGAGAGCTTTTTGTGTGTCAAATACAATTTGTATTTTTATTGCAAAAAATAGGAACACCCTATTTTAGTTTGTTCCTACTTCTATTCTATTAATTATTTTAGTTATTTATGCCGGCTTTTTATTATTAAGTACATAGTACCTTTCTATAATAACTGGAATACTTACCCCTTGCATTACCATTTTCAATACACGCATCTTGGCATAATCATAAGCTCTAAATATACTTTGTGCACGCTTCACATTGGAATACACCTTCCAATACCCTGTATACAAACATGCTTTACCGTCTTTCTCCATAAAGGCTAACACATCTTCATGTGGGTAGCCCAATAAAATCCCCAATTCATGTGGAAATTGATCTTTGAAACTCATGTGACACTGATAACGTTGTGATACTTGAACCAAGACACTCTCTAATTCACAGAGGTCATAACCTAATTTTTTCATAATCTCCTGTTGCTTAGTACCTTTAAGATGATTCTCCAATCTTTTTTTATGATAAAGGAGAAATACTACTCTTTTTTTACACTCAAATAACACTTCATATGAAAGAATACTTTGTTCAAATAAGGCAATCACTTCTGATTTATCTTCTATACTAGTGATAAAGATATTTGAAATTTTAATCCCTACTAGCAAAGGTGCACATTGATGAGCTAATTTTTTAGCTAACTGTTTCTGTTTGATTGATTGTAACTCAATCAATGTCTTATTCATAACTTCCCCCTTTTTCTTTTTAACGATGGCAATTCCCACTACAACCCTTACAGTCTGTGCCACAACCACAAGATTTACCATTTTTCTTATCTTTTATCATTTTTCTAATCACCATTCCAATAATGACTACAAGAATACTACCTACAATCCAAGTTCCCATATGGCACTTCCTTTCTCAATAATCTTCCTATCTATCGTTACTTACTCCTTTAGTTTTAGCGCCACTTGATATTTTATACGGCCAAAAAAGGAGATAGGCTAAAATCACTATAAGTATGCCTGCAATTACTGTTCCTAGTCCAAAGCTACCTGTTCCTATAAGGTGACCTAGTTGATAAATACATAACGCTACAACATATGCTAAACCTGTTTGATAGCCAATTGCAAGCCAAAACCATTTCCTATTATTCATTTCTCTTTTAATTGCACCAATTGCCGCAAAACAAGGTGCACAGAGTAAATTAAAGACTAAGAAAGAATAAGCTGCCACACTAGATAATTGAACACTTAAGTTTCCCCAGATTTCTGCACCATCTTCTGCAACTTCTGCAAATCCATAAAGTACCCCTAGTGTTCCTACAACATTTTCTTTTGCTATAAGCCCTGTGATGGCTGCTACTGACATTTGCCACTCTCCCCAACCAAGTGGTGCAAAAAGTGGTGCAATAACTTTTCCTATACTTGCAAGGAAGCCATCGCTTAAATCTTCTACCATTCCAAAATTGCCATTTACGATACCAAAGTTAGAAGCAAACCAAATAAAGATTGTAGACAGTAGGACTACTGTTCCTGCTTTTTTAATAAAAGACCAGCCACGTTCCCACATACTTCTCAAAACATTCCCTGCTGTTGGCCAGTGATACGCTGGAAGTTCCATAACAAAAGGCGCTACATCTCCAGCAAACATTTTTGTTTTCTTTAAGATAACACCTGAAATAATAATCGCTAGTATACCTACAAAATAAGCACTAGGAGCTACCCACCATGCTCCATTAAATAAAGCACCAGCAATAAGTGCAATAATTGGAAGCTTCGCCCCACAAGGTATAAAGGTTGTAGTCATAATCGTCATTTTCCTATCTCTATCGCTTTCAATGGTACGTGATGCCATAATACCTGGTACACCACAACCACTTCCTACTAGCATTGGAATAAAAGATTTACCTGATAAACCAAACTTTCTAAAAATCCTATCCATAATAAATGCAACCCTTGCCATATAGCCACAAGCTTCTAAGAAGGCTAAGAAAATAAATAAGATGAGCATTTGAGGTACAAATCCAAGTACTGCTCCTACACCACCTACAATGCCATCTAAAATAAGCCCTTGTAACCAGTCTGCACAACTAATGGCGTTAAGACCACTTTCAATCAGTACTGGAATACCTGGTATCCCTATTCCAAATAAATCCCATCCTTCACCAAATACACCATCATTTGCCCAGTCTGTTGCCAGTGTTCCTACTGTTGTTACTGAAACATAGTAAACCGTAAACATAACAAAGGCAAAAATAGGTAGTGCTAAAACTCTATTCGTAACAATACGGTCTATGCGATCTGAAGCACTGAGCTGATCTCTCTTATTTTTGATGTAGCATTTATCAATGATGGATGTAATATAGAGATATCTTTCATTAGTCATAATACTTTCTGTATCATCATCCATGAGTTCTTCTAATTGTTCAATCTCTTTAGATACATCAGGCACTTTTTTTAGAAGGCTTGTTATTTTTTCATCACGTTCTAATAATTTAATAGCAAAAAATCTCTTTTGTACCCCTTTAACTTCTTCACCTAATTGACCTTCAATATGAGAAAGTACATTTTCCACTTCTGGTGTAAATTCGTGGATGTGTCCTGCAGCCTTACTATTTTGTGCTTCTTTGACTGCCAATGCAGCAACTTCACTCATTCCTTTACCTTTTAGAGCTGATATTTCTATAACTGGGCAACTTAAACTTTTACTCAGTTTATCTATATGTATAATATCACCGTTTTTACTCACAATATCCATCATATTAACTGCCATGACAACTGGGATGCCTAGTTCCATAAGCTGGGTAGATAGATATAAGTTTCTCTCTAAGTTTGTGCCATCTACAATATTTAAAATGACATCTGGCGTTTCATTAATTAAATAATTTCTAGCCACTACTTCTTCAAGTGTATAGGGTGACAAAGAATAAATACCTGGTAAATCAATAACCTTAGCATTATCATATCCTTTTAACTTTCCTTCCTTTTTCTCAACTGTTACACCGGGCCAATTTCCTACAAATTGATTAGAACCCGTTAATGCATTAAACAAAGTTGTTTTCCCACAGTTTGGATTACCTGCAAGTGCTATTTTAATCGACATTTCAGAACTCCCTTCTTCTTACCCTTTTTACTCCACTTCTATCATTTCAGCATCTGCTTTTCTAAGAGATAGCTCGTAGCCTCTTACCGTTACTTCTATTGGATCTCCTAAGGGAGCCACTTTTCTAATGTATACTTCTACACCCTTAGTAATTCCCATATCCATTAAGCGTCTTTTTATAGCTCCCATTCCATGAAGTTTTACCACTTTAGCTCTTTCACCACATTTAATCTCTTTTAAAGTTCTCATAATGCATCCTTCCTCAATTTATATTAAGATTTTGCTTGCCATGTCTTTATTAATGGCTACTCGGGATTCTTTGATATTAACGATCATATTGCCATCAAGCTTAGAAATGACTGTTATTGGAGTGCCTATTACAAACCCTAAGCTTTCAAGGAAGCGTTTTACATCTTCCTTTCCCCCTACTTTTTTAATGAAATTACTCTCTCCAATGCTCGCCATAGTTAAAGGCATCTCATCACCCTCTTTGATTTTGATAGATATTATACCTTGATATAAATTATATTTTGATAACTATTTTCAATTTCTTTGAGTTTAGTATATTCTAAATGATATTCATTGTCAATATTTAATTAATTTTAATTATAAAAATTTTCCCACCAAGTAATGAATTAAAATACTACGTAAAGTTTATTATTAGAATATACACTCAATCTCTTAACTGCATAAAAAAAATAGCGTAGGGGTTAAAAACCACTACGCTAAAAAGTGTAACTTATTGGGGTCACATCAATATGATTATTAAATTAATTAATAGATGGATTAAAGAGGAAATACGCCTCTTATTGATTTTTCAAACTGCACTTTAAAAATTTGCCGGTTTTTCTTTCGCCCTTGAACTCACCATTCTCCACCAGAATTTCACCTCGTCGGATGGTAACTACTGGCCATCCCTGGGCCACAAAACCTTCATAGATATTGTAATCTAGCTCAGAAGGATAATGAAGATTATCCCGGGTTAAAGAAACCCTCTTTTCAGGATCAACCACGATAATATCCGCATCACTTCCAACAGCCAGACATCCCTTCTCAGGGTAACATCCAAAGATCTTAGCTGGATTGGTGCTTCCCACTTCCACCAGTTTATTCAAGGAAATGTCTCCATTGTTCACACCAATCATCAACAGGCCAAACCTTTCTTCAAGGCCCGGTATACCGTTAACAGGGATGCTGAAGTTCGGAATTTTTTCCTTTGTTTGAGAATCTACCTCCAAATCCTTTTCCTTTATGGTCCGGGTGAACACTTCATTATCAGAAGTAACCAAGCTGAGTGTTCCATCTTTAATCCCCTCCCACATAGCCTTACGGTCCTCCTCACTACGTAGTGGAGGGCTCATAAGATAATTAATGCCGTCCTTCCCCTTATTCTTCTCATTTGTCAGTGTCAGATAATGGCCACATGTCTCTGCCTGAACCTTAACACCTCGCTTCTTTGCCTGGCGAACTAATTCAACAGCCTCCCTAGTAGACAAGTGGTAGAAGAACACCGGAACATCCAGCATTTCGGAGAAAGTAAGAATACGATTCACTGCCTCTGCCTCGCAGGCATTAGGCTTTGCCTGACTAAAATACTCCCAGTCCGTCTTGCCCTCATCCTGAAGCTTCTTTGTCATAAAGCCCGCAATATCGTTGCTCTCCGCATGGAAACCGCAAAGAGCACCTTCTTGCTTTGCTAATTCCATAATCTTCAAAATGTCAGCATCCTTAATCATAACACCGGGATAAATAGTAAACATCTTAAAGGTAGGGATACCACCCTCAACCAGCTTCTTTATGGTCTTTCTAAGGTCTTTAGATTCTTCCCCGGCATTTATAAACTTGGCATGGACGCTGTAATCCAAGACAGAATCAGCCATCTCTGCTATTCGCTCTTCGACTGCTTTTAGAACAGGCACATCTTTTGTGGTGGTGCTGAAATCCATAAACGTGGTCACGCCACCAAAGGCACCGCACTTGCTTGCAGTATAAAAATCTAGGATATCAATGGTGTTGCTGAAGGGAGCTAGCACATGCATATGTGGTTCAATCAGACCAGGCATTACATATTTTCCCTGTGCGTCCACAACCTTCGTAAGCTTCCCCTTCTCAACATTGTTGTTCACTAAATGGTCAAGAAAGCCAGGCGCGGCAACATAAGAAATCTTCTCACCTTCCACGCCAATGTCGGCCTTAAATGTCTCGGATGCCGTAACAACACATCCGCCTCTAATAAGTAAATCCAACATATATTTCATCCTTTCTGAAAAACACGGATTATTTATACATCTTTTGAATCATAAGCTGCCCCCCATGTCTTTGGAACGCGGGAGCGTTTCACCATAATTGTCAGCGCAAAAATTGTTACAATGTATGGCAGCATCTGTAAGAACTGATAAGGAATTATGGAGTTTCCAGTCTGCATACGGAGCTGGGCAGCGTCTGCCCCACCAAATGCCAGACAAACCAGAGAGGTCCGGATAGGATCCCATCCACCAACTACACAAGCCGCCATTACGATAAATCCTCGGCCTGCTACCATATTGCCTGCGGAGAAATATCCAACCTCTCCCAGTGTAAGCACACAGCCACCCAGAGCAGCAAAGATGCCTGAAAGGATAACAGTCTGATATTTCAGCTTTTTAACGGAGAGACCTGCTGTAGCAGTTGCCTTTGGGTTATCACCCACCGCACGTATATTCAGACCCCAACGTGTCTTGTATAGAATGTAACCTGCAAAAAATGGAAGGATCAGAGCAACCCATGTACTTACAGGCTGTGCAAACAACAGAGGTCCAATAACTGGGATGGTGTGCATGCTCTCAGGAAAAATCACCGGAAATGTTGCTACACGAGACTGACGTGTTTCAGACATTAGAGAAAACAACGCATCCGTTGCGCCCAATGATATCATATTGATCATAAGTCCTGTAACTACCTGATTTGTACGGCGGGTAACCGTAAGGAAAGCTACAATTATCCCTAAAACTGCACCGACAACAATAGTAATGAGAACCGCCAATACTAGGCTGTTCAGATAAAATCCTGCCGCAATACCGGTGAGTGCTCCAAATAACATTATACCTTCAATCCCCATATTGATTACGCCTGATCGCTCTGCATATACCTCGCCTATGGCAACGATCAACAGGGGAGCTGCCCACCGCAGAGTGGCCTGCAACCAGTCAATAATAATTCCAATTTCCATTTTAGTTCCCCTCCTTTGCAGCAGAAACATCGTTCTCATCTTCTATCTCATTTTCTGTCTCGTCTTCTGTCTCATCATCCTTACTTGTATCCACAATCTTCTTAAGACGACGGCCGTCAACAACGCCTACACCAATTACAAAGAGCATACACATAGCAATGATAATGGAATTCATGGATGAAATAACACCTGTTTCAATGGACATTGTTGTACCACCAGCTTTCAGTGCGGCGAAGAATAATGCGGAAAAGATTACACCTAAGGGATTGCCGCCTGCCAGAAGGGCAACAGCAACGCTCTCGTAACCAACGCCAGTAACAAATTCCATATACACACGGCGCTTCAGACCCATAACCTCAACTGCGCCTGAAAAACCTCCCAGAACCGCACCTATCATCATGATGAGCATAATCTGCTTTCTCACGTCTGTACCAGCATATCTAGCTGCATGTGGGTTAGCACCTAGCATCTTTGTCCTGTATCCAAAGGGTGTGTAGTTTAGTATAAAGTAAAAAATAACACACAAAATTATTGCGATAAATGGTCCCGGATGGAGACTGGAGCCACTCATCAGAATGGGCAGAAGTGCACTGGAAGCGAATTTCTTACTCATTGGGTAAAATGCCCCTACCTCCGCAATCATTGGAAGGCTGGAAACAACCCAGTTGGTGAGATAAATTGCAATATAACTCATCATAATGGTAGAAGTTACTTCATTTACCCCCTTGTATGCACGCAGATAGCCAGGAATTAGGCCCCAAGCTGCTGAAAATATCACTGCACAGAGGAAGCAGAGTATGATATGTAGTATAGGGGGTAAATCAAGCCCAGTAATACCAACCATTGAAGCTCCGATGGCTCCAAGATACATATAACCCTCCATACCGATATTCCAGACACCTGCCTTAATACCGAGAGAAACACCGATACCGCCAAGGAGAAGGGGTGACGCACGCACAAGAACATTGCTCAGTGCCTGTGCATTACCGAAGGCACCTCTTACCAAAGTACCATAGGCAACAAATGGATTGACCCCTGATATTGCGATCAAGACCGCACTGGCTATTAATCCTAGAGCAATACCGAATAATGTACGGCCAAAGGATACTGCCAAATCTCCTACAAAGGGAAGACTTAATATTTTTGTTTTATTTAGTTTTTTCATCTACTGCACCTCCGGAATCTGTCCTAACATCATCTGACCGATCACCTTCTGATCTGCTGTCTCACCGTCCAACTCACCCATAATCTCACCGTTGTAGAGCACTATAATACGGTCGCTCAAAGCCATTATTTCCTGGAGCTCAGCGGAAATAAAGAGTACAGCTGCTCCGCGGTTACGCTCCATCATCAGGATATTAAGCACATTGTCCACTGCTCCTAGATCCAGTCCACGGGTTGGATGTGCAACGAGATCCAGAACTGGCTTAGGATCAAGCTCTCGGGCAATAACTACCTTCTGCTGATTTCCACCGGAAAGATTACGCACGCGTACATCCTCAGAAGGTGTCTTCACATGATATTTCTGAATCATCTTTCGAGCATGCTTCTTAATGATGCTGTAATTCAGGATATGCTTTTTCGCAAAAGGTTCGTTATAATAATCCTTAATAATAAGGTTATCTGCAACACTGAAATCCATTACGAGGCCGGTTTTCTGCCTGTCCTCTGGAATAAAGCCCAGGAAGGATGGATCCGCGATAACGCCAGTAACCGGTTTCCCCTGTATGGTGACGGAACCACTCTGGAGCTTTCTCAAACCGGCAATACACTCAGCCAGCTCTTTCTGTCCATTTCCGTCAACACCTGCAACGCCAACAATCTCACCTGCGTGGACTGTGAGGTTAAAATTCTTAAGAGCTGGAATTCCGCGGTCATCAATGGCATTTACATCCTTCATAACCAAAATAGGCTCTTTATTTTCATATACGGGAAATTCCTTTCTCTCAATTGAAACAGGACGTCCAACCATCATCTGTGCCAAAGTCAGCTGTGTGGCATCCTTTGTATTCACTGTTCCGATATACTTTCCGTCGCGGATAACAGTAACTCTGTCCGTAATCTGAATGACTTCACGAAGCTTATGGCTGATAAATATAACAGAACGGCCCTTCCCTATAATGTGGCGAATGGCGCAGCAAAGCTGGTCGCTCTCTGCGGGAGTGAGCACGGCTGTAGGCTCGTCCAGTACCAGGACCTTGCAATCCCTGTACAGTGCTTTTAGAATCTCCACCCACTGCTGCTTGCCTACAGGCAGTTTCCAAACAATTTCGTCTGGATCTACATAAAGCTCGTACTCCTTGCAGAGTTCTAGGAATTTCTTTTTTGCAGGCTCCAAATCCAAACGCTGCTTTTGGGTCGGAATGCCAAGAATTACATTTTCAATAACAGAAAGGGTATCTACCAGCTTAAAATGCTGATGAACCATGCCAACACCGTTGGCGATGGCCTCGGAAGGGGATCCAATCTGTACCTCCTTGCCATCCAGTAGGATCTTTCCATTGCTAGGCGGATAAAGGCCGTACAGAACATTCATCAGGGTTGTTTTCCCTGCACCATTCTCACCTAGTAACCCCAGAACCTCTCCCTTTTTACAGTCAATACTTACATTATCATTTGCAAGAACACCAGGGAACTCTACCGTAATGTTCTGCATTTGAAGTGCATACTTATTCTCTTCCATAAGCAATACCCATCCTCCTATGTATTGGATAAGGAAACAAATAGGGGGTCTTCATTCAACTCCCTATTTGTAATTCCTAAAATAAAAATTCCAAACTTAATCAGCAATATCAATATTGCCAGCAATCAAATCTGCAACTGCCTTATCATAAACAGCCTTCTGTTCACTTGTCAGCTTTGCATTGATAATGGGATTAATACCTTTTTCTTCCATACTAAGAATGTGAGACTTTCCATCACTCAGTTCTCCCTTTGCTTCAAGATATCCTAACTGTTCCCAAGCAAACTCAACACTTCCTGCTGTAACATCTTCTGCACCGTAAGCTGCTGCATAATCAGCAACTGAACCAACAATCCATACATCCTTAGAATCCTGTGCGGCTGCTGCAACACCTGCTCCGGCAGCATCTAGACATGGGAACAAAACATCATACCCCTGTGCAATTACAGCCAGACATGCCTCACGTGCCTTAACGGCATCAGCCCAGTCGCCGGTTGTAATAGCTGTGGTCTTGATATCAGGATTAACATACTTTACACCAGCATAGAAGCCTGCTTCCATTGCACGGTGGTTGTCGTAGAACTCACCTGTAACCATGGCAACCTTGTTTGTCTTTGTTGTCAGAGCTGCTAGAACTCCACCGATAAACCCGGAATGGCTGTAGCTTACAGTTGCTGCAGACATGTTAGGCAGACCAAAGGTATCTGTACCAACGGAGAAGAGAAACTTGGTATTTGGGAACTCTTCTGCAACGATTGAAAGAGCTTCGCCGAATTGTCCTCCCTGTCCAATGATGGTCTGATAACCCTGCTGTGCAAACTGACGGATAACCTCTACCTGCTCATCCTGAGTAACGCTCTCTTTGTAAGCTGTCTTGATTCCCAACTCTTCTTTTGCTCTCTGCATGCCTTCATATGTATACTGATTGAAGGCCTCGTCTGTGATCAGACCGGAAAGAACCATTGCAACGCTGTTGTCCCACTCGGAATTGGCAGCTTTCTCAGCACCTTCTGACTTTCCACAAGCTGATAAACTAAATGTAGCTGCTAACACCAAACTCATAATAACCATTAATTTTTTCTTCATAAACACCTTCTCCTTTCAAGAAGCTTTCTCTTATTTTATATAAATTTTTATATAAATTTTCTCTCTACTCGTCGCAGAAACGGTTTACCACCCAGTCCGTTTAAAAGCGGAGCAGAAAATTTATCTTTACCTGTACTTACCTCTGAATATGGGTTCCAGTAGCTCCCTGTATTCCCTCTTTTGCTTTTTCAAGTAGTGTAATAAGCGCAGTGCGCCCATCTTTTGATTCCGCAAACTTCACAGCGGCCTGAACCTTTGGCAACATGGACCCCGGAGCAAAATGTCCTTCGTCCATATATACCTTAGCCTGGTCCGGTGTAAGGCTGTCTAGCCATTTTTCTTCCGGCTTTCCGAAGTTTATGGCTACCTTTTCTACAGCAGTGAGGATAATAAGAACATCTGCATCCAGCTCTTCAGCAAGAAGTTCGCTAACAAAATCCTTATCGATTACTGCACTGGCTCCCTTTAAGTGGTTACCCAAGCGGGTAACGGGAATTCCGCCACCGCCACAGGCAATTACCAACTGCCCTGCATCTACCAGAGTGCGAATTGCTCCAATCTCCACAATCTCAACAGGCTTTGGAGATGCGACTACACGGCGGTATCCCCTTCCTGCGTCCTCTCTCATGACATAGTCGTATTTTTCAGCTGCCACATCTGCCTGTTCCTTGGTCATAAAGTGGCCAATTGGCTTAATTGGTTTTTCAAATGCAGGATCATTCTCATCTACTAGAACCTGTGTAATCATAGTTGCCACAGGAATATCGTAAATACTGCGGTTGTAAAGCTCTTCCCTTAATGCATTCTGCAGGTCATAGCCAATGTAAGCCTGACTCATTGCAACACATACAGAAAGAGGAGTGTTGGGTTGCTTTGCATCCTCACGGCTTAAAGCTGCCATTGCATTGTTGATCATTCCTACCTGAGGGCCATTTCCATGAGCTACGATAACCTCGCAACCTTCCTCGATTAGGTCAACAATGGCTTTTGCTGTAATCTTAACAGCCTCCATCTGCTCTGGAAGAGTATTGCCAAGGGCATTTCCTCCCAGTGCAATGACGATACGTTTCTTTTTGTTTTCCATTACAAAGTCCCCCTTCCAATTCACTTTTTTAATTGAAGATTCTTGGTGTGGCTCTTTCTTCCAATTTCTTCAAGATGTCAGCAGGGTCAGCGAACTTAGCCAGCATAATCATAGCAGCGATTACATATGGCTTGTAGCTTGCTTCCTTGTACAGAGGATCGCGATAACGGTCAAACACAGAAGCCTCAACCTCGCCTTCCTTACAGCTTACATCGTTGATATCAGCTGGTAAGCAGTGCAGGTACAGAGCCTTGCCATCCTTTGTGGTCTTCATAAGTTCTTCTGTACAGCACCAATCTTTGTGCTCTGCATTCTGCGCTAATAGCTCTTTCTCCAGAGCCTTGATGCCCTCTGTATCACCCTCACCGTACAGGTTGGTTCTCTTCTCCATAGCAGCAAATGGAGCCCAGCTCTTTGGATATACGATGTCAGCATCCTTGAACGCATCAGCCATATCGTGTGATACGCGGAAGGAACCACCAGACTTCTCAGCATTCTTTCTTGCAACTTCTTCAACCTCAGGCATAACCTCATAGCCTTCTGGATGAGCCAGAACAACTTCCATACCCATACGTGTCATCAGACCGATAACGCCTTGAGGAACGGATAATGGCTTACCGTAGGAAGGAGAGTAAGCCCATGTCATAGCTAACTTCTTGCCCTTTAAGTTCTCTACACTGCCGAACTCATTGATGATGTGTAACATATCAGCCATACACTGTGTCGGATGGTCGATATCGCACTGTAAGTTTACCAGAGTTGGCTTCTGCTCCAAGATACCATCCTTGTGACCCTGAGTAACAGCATCAACAACCTCATGCATGTAAGCATTTCCCTTACCTATGTACATATCATCACGGATACCGATAACGTCAGCCATGAATGAAACCATATTTGCTGTTTCACGAACAGTCTCGCCGTGAGCCACCTGAGACTTGCCCTCGTCTAAGTCCTGAACTTCCAGACCAAGGAGATTACAAGCGGAAGCAAAAGAGAAACGTGTACGTGTGGAGTTATCACGGAATAAGGAAATACCAAGTCCGCTCTCAAATACCTTTGTAGAGATGTTGTTTTCTCTCATATAGCGCAGTGCATCAGCTAAAGTCCATACTGCTTCAAGCTCGTCATCTGTCTTCTCCCATGTCAGAAAAAAATCGTTCTCATACATTTCCTTGAAGTTTAAAGCGTTTAGCTTATCAATGTAATACTGTAATGTTTTCATATATTTGACTCTCCTTTATTCTTTATATGGTAAATTTAATTTACGACATTGTTTTTGCTAGGTCTACTACCCGAGACAGCCTTAAAGATCTACCTCACATCATGCAGGTCATTATGTATTCGTAAAACTACTATAAATTAAGATGGTTAGGCCAATTACTTGCAGTATACAATTGGAAGAGCTGCATATACTGCTGCACATGTTACCAGATCCTGCTTCCATGTCTTCTCGTTTGGTGCATGAGCCTGGGCTTCTGCGCCTGGGCCAAAGCCGATACATGGAATGCCGTTGCGACCCATGATGGAAACACCGTTAGTAGAGAAAGTCCACTTGTCGGTCAGAGGTCGTGCAGTTCTCATTTCTAGAATCTCCTCAGCACCGATACGAGTCTCTCCGAACAGGTTGGTGTATGCTTCTTCCAAAGCCTTTGTTACATCATGATCCTTTGGAATAACCCAAGTTGGGAAGTAGCACTCTATTGGATATACAAGTCCCTTGTAGGAAGGACGGTTGTATTCGTACATGGATACTATTACATCATCGCTGTATTTCTTAACAGCTGGAAGATTGCGGATCTCTTCCAGGCAACTTTCCCATGTCTCACCTGCAGTCATACGGCGGTCAAGGGATACTGTACAGGAGTCAGCAACTGCACAACGGCTTGGGGAGGTAAAGAAGATTTCGGAAACAGTAACAGTTCCGCGGCCAAGGAAATTAGCCTCTTCCCATTCCTTGTTGTACTTTTCATCTAACATCTTAACAAGGCCCTTAACTTCCTTGTCATCAGCTGCATCGTTCTCGTTCAGAGCGCGAACGTCCTGAAGAATGTCAGCCATTTTGTAGATTGCGTTGTCACCGCGCTCTGGAGCAGAGCCATGGCAGGAAACACCCTTAACATCCACACGAATTTCCATACGGCCTCTCTGTCCGCGGTAGATACCGCCGTCAGTTGGTTCTGTGGATACAACGAACTCAGGACGAACCTTGTCTTCATTGATAATGTACTGCCAGCAAAGGCCGTCACAGTCCTCTTCCTGAACAGTACCAACAACCAGTGCTGTGTACTTATCATTTAAGAGTCCCAGATCCTTCATAATCTTTGCGCCGTAAACAGCGGATACGATACCACCACACTGGTCAGATA
>JAEZJJ010000059.1 GCA_023436395.1 Bacillota bacterium
ACCATGCGGTCATCCATAGTTTATGCGGTATTAGCGTTCGTTTCCAAACGTTATCCCCCTCTATAGGGCAGGTTACCCACGCGTTACTCACCCGTCCGCCACTAAGTTCAAGGAGCAAGCTCCTATCCCTTCGTTCGACTTGCATGTGTTAAGCACGCCGCCAGCGTTCATCCTGAGCCAGGATCAAACTCTCATCAAATGAAGTTTGTCCGTGTAACATTTCTGTTACTGACTATTTTACTTAGTACAAATGTACTGATTCTCATCTCTTAATAGAGACGTAATGAATCGACTGGTTTATAGTTACTATTTTGTTTTCAAAGTTCATTGTCATCAAGGCTTATTGCCTTTTATTGTCTGCCGTTGTTTGCCGCTGACTTGTATTATATTACAGTATTACCTTGCATAAGTCAATAGGTTTTTATTTTTTTTATTATAATGCCACTTTATTTATTATCTATACACGGGAATGTCAAAAGTTTTAGTTGTTTTTTCAAATGCTCCATAGATTTCTTCTATCCTTTTTGCCTGTTTAGCTGCCCATGCTACATCTGTTGCATATTGATGTGTCCCTGGACTGGCAGGATTCCATCGCATCTCATACAATGTATTTTGGGCATAAATATTGTGATTAACATATTGTTCAGATATATATTTTGCGCCACCTTCTATAGCTTTCTCAGGTGTAATCCATCCCATTTTATAAGCAAAGGCAGCTCCTTCCCCCAATGGATTACTATCTACAGCTTTTATCCCATACATATTGTATACAATGGTTCCTTTATATGTAACACCTTGTGCCAATTCACTTGTCCCATTTCCTGTTTCCAATAATGAATGCGCAATCAAATATACTTCATTTAAATTATACTGTTTTGCAGCTTGCATAAATATTTCTTCTTTACCACTTAAAATCCCCTTATTAGCTAAATAACTTCTCATTATATCTAGAGGAACATCTGCAGATTGTGAAAGGTTAAGAAATTGATATTTATAATTATTGATATTGTATCTATTTGGAATACAATAGGCTTTAACATCATTTAGTGTTGCACTACTCCATCTCCCATTCTTAGACACCATTGGATTAGTAGCTAGTTGTATATTCAGTGCATTTTCTAAGGATATTCCATAATTAGAATAAGTTTCTGTAGTATTCTTTATACCCTCTAGTTCATTATTATAAGTTGTATTACTCCACTCTATTTGTAGGTTAGTGTCCTTCTTTATGATTTCTTGTACTTCTGCTAGTAATCTTTCCTGTCCGTTAAGCTTATTAACAAATTCCTGGTCTAACATATTACTTTCTATTATCATTGCTTCTCCCATCTATTTATATCCCATATATTAGTTGTAATTTTTACATCATAATTATTATATCACTTTTTTATTTATTCAGTATTCTTTTGTGTAATTTAATGGTAATTATTCATTTTTACTTTTTCGAGATTTTTTGCTCTAACTAAATATTTCATATAAATAAAAAAGTTATTGTACAATTAATGAATTAGATTAATCGTACAATAACCTCTATGCTTTACTATGATCTATTTTCTATAGCTTACTCTTGGCTTCTCTTCTTAGACATAACGTCAAAAGCTACTGCAAAGAGTAAAATAAGTCCCTTAACTACCTTTTGATAGTTTGCATCAATTCCCATCATAGACATTCCGTTATTAAGAACTCCCATGAAAATAGCACCTATTACTACTCCACCTACAGTCCCTACGCCACCATAAGCAGAAGCTCCCCCAATATAACAGGCAGCAATAGCATCCATCTCATAGTTTGTTCCAGCTGTAGGTGCTGCTGAATTGAAACGTGCTACGCATACAAGAGCTGCTACTGCACTTAAGAATGCCATATTTATATAGGCAAAAAACAGAACCTTATTCGTATTAATTCCTGAAAGTTTCGTTGCCTTTTCATTTCCTCCAAGTGCATATAAATGACGCCCTGGTACTGTTTTAGAAGTAAAATAGGCATAAATGAGTACAACAATACCCAATAAAACTAAAATCGTAGGAATACCTTTATAGTTTGCTAGGATATAACTTGTTGCAATGACAATAGCACAAATAACAATACTTTTAGAAATTGTTACCCCTAGTTTCTCTACTTCATATCCTTTTTTCAGTTTTGTACTACGACTTATAGATTGACTTACAACATAAATCAAACTAATAATAAATCCAACTAATAAACATAAAATATTGATTGCTCCTCCAAAAATGTCTGGAATATAGCTATTAAATAGGTTCAAATAGTTTTCTGGAAAAGGTGAAATAGTAAGCCCATCTAATACAACTAGTGCCACCCCACGCCATAAAAGCATCCCTGCTAAAGTAACAATAAATGCAGGTATTCTTATATACGCAATCCAAAAACCTTGTAACATTCCAATAATTACACCAATTATCAAACATATAATAATGGTTAATCCAACATTCATTTTTAAATTAACCATTAGACTCCCGGCGATAGCTCCTATAAGAGCTACTATAGATCCTACAGAAAGATCAATATTTCCCCCTGTCAAAATACATAGAAGCATCCCTACAGCAAGTATTACTACATAACCATTTTGAGCAATCAAATTATTAATATTTTGTGGTGCTAGTAGTGTGCCCCCTGTTTGTAATGTAAAAAATATAGTTACTAATACCAATATAATAATCATACTATTTTTCTTTAGAATATCTTTTACTTTGGATAAATCTACTTTTGTTTCTGAAGTCATGCTACCTTGTGCACTTGTCTTTATCATCATTTTTCCCCCTTTACTTGTTACTTGAACTTAAAATTGTTGCCATAATTTTTTCTTGGCTTGCTTCCTCTTGATTAAATTCACCTACAATGCGACCTTCATTCATCACATAAATACGATCACTCATTCCTAGAATCTCTGGAAGCTCTGAGGAAATAATAATTACGGACTTTCCTTCAGCAACAAGGTCATTTATAATACAATAAATTTCATACTTAGCTCCTACATCAATTCCTCTTGTGGGTTCATCCAGTATAATGATGTCTGGATTAGTGAACATCCACTTACTAAGAAGTATCTTTTGCTGATTACCACCACTTAAGCTATTTACTGTTTGTTCTACACCGGTACATTTCGTTTGTAGTTTTTTTACATATTCTTTTGCTACACTTACTTCCAAATCTTTATCTATAGTTTGATTTTTACTTACTGCTTCTAAATTTGCTAGGGTTGTATTAATATAGATAGGATTGGTTAAAACAAGCCCATTTCCCTTTCTATCCTCTGTTACATAAGCTAGTTTCTTCTTTATAGCTTGTTTCACATTATGTAATTTAACTTCTTCTCCATTAATAAAAAGTTGCCCTGTTATATTTCCTCCATAGCTTCTTCCAAAGATACTCATGGCTAGTTCTGTTCTTCCTGCTCCCATAAGTCCTGAAATACCCACTACTTCTCCTTGTCTTACATACATAGAAACATCATTAACTACTTTTCTTTCTTTATAAAGAGGATGCTCTACCGTCCAATTTCTAATTTCAAGGGTAACCCCTCCAAAATTATGGGTTTTACGGGTTGCAAACCGATCAGTCAATTCCCTTCCTACCATATCTTTAATGATGCGCTCTTCACTAACTTCTTCTTTTCTTTTATCAATTGTTTCAATGGTACTACCATCTCGGATAACTGTAATCTTATCTGCCACGTAAGCAACTTCATTTAGCTTATGAGAAATAATAATAGATGTTATACCTTCTTCTCTTAATTGTAATAACAAGTCTAATAATTTTTTAGAATCTGTTTCATTTAATGAGGCGGTAGGCTCATCTAAAATAAGTAATTTAACATCTTTAGCCAATGCTTTTGATATTTCCACTAATTGCTGTTTACCTACTCCAAGTTCTTTAATTAAAGTACGGGGAGATTCCATAAGCCCAACTGTATTTAAAAGTTTTTCTGCTTTCTGATAAGCTTCTCCCCAGTCAATACACCAACTCTTACCTCTTTCATTTCCTAAAAATATATTTTCTGCAATGCTCATATAAGGAATTAAAGCAAGTTCTTGATGAATGATAGCAATGCCTTTCTTCTCACTATCTTTAATCTCTTTAAACTTGCACACTTCACCTTTATATATAATATCCCCTTCATAGCTTTCATAAGGATACACGCCACTTAGTACATTCATTAAAGTAGATTTACCTGCTCCATTTTCACCTACTAATGCATGAATTTCTCCCTCTTCTACTGTTAGGTTTACTTCTTTTAATGCTTTAACTCCAAAAAATGCCTTGGTTATATTTTTCATTTCTAGTAATACTTCAGCCACCTTTATCCCCCCTTATTCTTTACTTTAATAAAGGGGAGCTCACAAAATTTACTTTGCGCTCTCCCCTCATTTTAATTTTAAATGGCAGATACTATTTGAGTTGTGCTTCTTCGTAATAACCAGAGTCAATTAATAACTCTTTATAATTATCTTTATCTGCAAATACTGGCTCGCAAAGGTAAGTTGGGATGATGCCTGTTCCATTATCATAGGTCTTTGTATCGTTAACAGGTACTTCTGTTCCCTTCATAATAGCACCTACCATTTCTACTACTTTATTAGCAAGTGTACGTGTATCTTTAAAGATAGACATAGATTGTTTACCAGCTAAAATATTTTTCATAGCTGTAATATCACAGTCTTGACCTGTAAGAACTGGGAAATCACCTTTATAAGATGCTTGAAGCGCATTGCTAATACCAATTGCACAAGAATCGTTAGAAGAAAGTACTGCATCTAATTTAGTTCCATCTGAATAGTAAGCTGTAATAAGGTTTTCCATACGTTTTTGAGCTTCTTCTGTAGACCAGTTTAATGTAGCTACTTCTTCAAATTCCTTTTGTCCAGAAACTACTACTAATTTTCCCTCTTCAATATAAGGATTTAAAATATCCATTGCTCCACCAAAGAAGAAACGTGCATTGTTATCATCAGGTGACCCTGTGAAAAGTTCAATATTGAAAGGACCAGCAGCATTCTTTAAATCTAAAGTATCTACAATGTAATTACCTTGAATGGTTCCAACCATGTAGTTATCAAAGGTTGCATAGTAAGATACAGCATCTGTTTCCATAATAAGACGGTCATAAGCAATAACTGGAATCTTAGCTTCTTTTGCTTTTGCAAGTACAGTACCTAATGAACCACCGTCAATTGAAGCAATAACTAAGGCTTTACAACCATTTGTAATCATATTTTCAATCTGAGATACTTGTGTTGCAATATCATTATTTGCATATTGTAAGTCTACTGAATAACCAGCTTCTTCTAACATGGCTTTCATATTAGAACCATCTTGATTCCAACGTTGCAGGTCTTTGGTAGGCATTGCTACTCCAATCTTATCTCCGCCACCTTTACCAGCTGAACCACCTGTACTTGCTGCACCATTACAACCAACTAACATGCTAAGTGCCATAACGCCACTTAATAAAATACCTATTATCTTTTTCTTCATCCGAACTCCCCCTTTAAATAGAATTAATTTTTATATATTTACTTTAACATAGGTAAACTAGCATTTTGTTTTTAAGTATCTTTATATTTTTAAGGATAAAAATTTGACAATTTAGATGAATAGCACTTTTTTGCACAAAAAAATATAGCCTAGACAATTATTTCTAGACTATATAAGTTCTATTTAAGATACAGGCATATTAAGGTAAACATCTTCTTTAAGATGAAATCCCCCTTTAATAATGACTTCGTCCATATTTTCCTTAGTTACGGCTATAGGCTCTAATTGTTTATAAGGAACTTCATATTCTCCATCAAAAAAAGTATCTTCTAGTTCTAATGCCCCACCTTTGCCTAACCTAACAGCATACTCTGCAGCTTGTTTAGCTAGCTCGTTAACAGGTTTATATACCGTCATCGTCTGAGTACCTTCTACAATTCTTTGACACGCCTCTAAGTCTGCATCTTGTCCTACTACATAAACCTTTCCTGCAAGTCGTTTTTCTGCTAATGCTTTAATCACTTGACCTGCAATTCCATCATTTCCACACATGATTCCATCTAATGATGTAATCATTTGAAGCTTCTGCGTAGTAGCATCAAAGGCTTTTTCAGGCAACCATTCATCTGTATAAAGTTTATCAATCATATTAATATGGGTACGTGCAATTTTGTTTTCAAAGCCTTCATTAAGTTGAACCACATTATAATCTGTTAATGGCCCACATACCATAAGAATATCTCCTGATACTCCTATGTTCCCTATTAAACTTTGAGCCATTTGTTCTCCCACCTTTTTATTATCAAAAGAGATATAAAGGTCTACATTAGCATTTTTTATTAGGCGGTCATATGAAATTACTTTTATACCTTCTCTTCTGGCTTTTTTTATTACCTCTGTGACTGCTTCTGCATCAATAGGAATCACTACAATTGTATCTACTTTTTTGTTAATGAGATACTCTATTTGAGCTATTTGTTCCTTAATATCTCCATTAGCATTCTGTACATTAACTTCTGCACCTAGTTCCTTTGCAGTAGAAACAAAGATATCACGTTCTCTTTGCCATCTTTCTATAATAAATGAGTCTACAGAAAGACCTATTTGTAAATACGTATCCTCTATTTCTTCCTTTTCTTGTCTACTATGATAGGTACTATATAATCCTATTCCACCTAATAGGCATAGAAACCCTATAATAGCTGCAGTCCTTTTCTTTTTCATTAACCATTAGCCTCCTTAAATTCCGTGGGTGTTATCCCCACACTCTTCTTAAATATCCGACTAAAATAATTAGGATCACTATACCCTACTTCTATTCCAGTTTCTTTAATTGTTTTGCCTTTGGTTAAAAGTATCTTTGCCATCTCTATTCGTAGTCCCGTTAAGTAATCAATGAAATTTTCTCCTGTCACTTCCTTAAAAAGTTTACTAAAATAATATGGACTAATATCTACCTCTCTAGAAACCTCTTCTAAAGAAATATCTTTGTAGTAATAAGACTTTATGTAATCTTTTGCACGTTCAATACAGTCATTAGAATGCTCTTTCTTCTGTGCTATCACCTTATTGCATGCCTCTGTTATCTTATAAGTAAACCACTTTTTTAGTTCTAAACCATCTTGAATACTCATTAATTCTTCTAGGTAATTCCTTCTCTCTGTAAAGCCATAGGCCATTCCCTTGCTTAAAAATGTTTTTCTTTCACTATATAGGACTAATTCTAATATTTTTATCTTAATATCGCTCTCACAGTCTTTATAGTTCTTTATAATCCAATCAAAATAAATTTCACTCTGTTCTTTTGCTTCTTGTAATTTCCCTAATTTAATAGCTCCTAGTATACCTTGTTCTATTTCTAAAGGATAGCTTTGGCCTCTATTAAAGTTAATTGCTAAATCTTTAAAGTGGATTACTTTTGCTTTAGAATTCTTCATAGCTTTTACTGCTTCTCTATAAGATTCTACCAAATGATCACTAACTTTAACACTTCCTATTCCTAATCTAAAAGTAGCTTCTATCCTTTCTTCTAATTCATAAAGCATCTGCCTTGCTCTCTCAATAATGTTAATCCGTTCTCCATATTCCATTAAAGAAACCTCATAAGGAACAAAAATAATAGTCTTATTAATCATATTTGCCCCTACTACACATTCAAAATATTGTTTTATAATTTCTCTAATCGTATAAGAAAAGTTTTGTGCCTTAATGCTACTCCCTACTGCATTACTTAAATCATTTCCTTCTATACTATCTCCATACTCTAATACCATCATATATCCATACTCAGTATGAATATCTAAAAGTTCATTATACCTTTCTAACTCTCCTTGGCTTTCCTCTTGAAAAAGAATAGCATATATTGCACCACTTTCTATAATAGGCACTACAACTTCCAATTTTTCCTTTATAAGCAAGTCCTGACTTCTTTTTTTCTTTTCTTCATCTATTAAATGCATAGCTTTATTAATTACTTCTATAATTACCTTTTGATTAACTGGTTTATTAAGATACTCTAATACCCCTAAATTAATAGCTTCTTTTGCATAATCAAATTTATTATAAGCAGATAAGACGATAAAAAGAGTAGAAGGACTGTTTTTCTTAATTTCCTTCATAGCCTCTATTCCATTAATCCCTGGCATTTGAATATCCATAAAGGCTATATCTGGTCTAAATTGCTCTGCCAGTTCAATAACACTTCTACCTGTTTTTGCTGATTCTACAATACATACCCCCTTGAAATTCTTTTCAATAATAAGAGAAAGCGCATTAATAACGATTCCTTCGTCATCTGCTAGCATAATTTTATACATCTTCTTCCTTCGCCTCCCCATCAATTCTACTCATTATCTCATTTTTTTCTTTAGGAATACTTATAGTAATTTTACTCCCTTTATTTTTTCCTAAGCTTTCAATCTCAAATAAGTGTCCTCCATTATAATAGATCTCCAGTCTTTCCATTACATTTTTAATACCTATACCATTAGAATTTTTAAGTATATTTTCTTCCTCTTTTTTACCCTGTAAAATTTGTTCTAGTTTTTCTCTCTCTATTCCTATACCATTATCCTCAATGCATATATGAATAAAATATTCCCCTTCATAAACCTCGAGCGTAATAATTCCCTCCCATTCTATATCTCTAATACCATAATTCACACAGTTCTCTACAAGTGGTTGAAGAATCATACTGGGAACTCTTACCTTCGTGCATCCTTCATCTATATATTTTTGATAGTTAATTTCTCCTACAAATCTAACATTAAGTATATAAATATAATTATCTACCAACTTAATTTCTTCTTCTAATGTGGCATCTTCATTAATTTTTTTTATATTATATCTAAAAAAATCTGCCATGTTCTCTATAAATAAGCATGTTTGATTTGCATCCTCCATCATAGCCAGCTGTGCTCCTGCATTTAATGTATTAAATAAAAAATGTGGATTAATTTGAGCTTGTAAATATTTGAGTTGAGCATCTTTTAAATGCCCTTCCATAATCAGTTCTTTTTCTCTAAGCCTATTTTCTGTTTCCATACTTATCTTGAGTTGTTCAATATATATTTCTATACTTACAATCATTTGATTAAAAGCACTACTTACAATACCCAATTCATCTTTAGTTTTTACTTCAATTAAATGAGTATTGAAATTTCCCTTTGCAATTTCATTAGCAGATTCAGCTAATTGAGTAAGGGGTTTAGTAATCGTTTGGGTTAAACAATAAATTAGATAAATATTTGCTCCAATGATTACTATTAATATGGTATTAGTGATTGTTTCCATATTCCCTAGAGAGTTTAAGAAAATCTGATAGTTCATAGAATTATACTTGAATTGCTCATTATTAAGACTATTTATGTATGTATTAATATATGAAAATCGATTAGTTGCTTCTTCGTAATAATATTTGTATTTCTGTATATTACGTCCTCTTTTAGCTTGCATAGTCTCACTTACCATTTCCAGGTAAGCCTCTGACATATTCCTTATGTTTTTTTCCATTAAGAGTAATTGATTATCTGATATTGTATCATTTAAGTTTCCCATAAGTTTAAGATAATTTTGCTCAGATTTATAATACTCACTAAGGGCTTCAGAGCTTTTAGTATTCAAATAACCTTCCATGTTTTTTTGGATACTACCAAGGGCCTCTGATAATTGATTTAAATTAATGTTGCTTGTGTAAACACCATTTATTTCGTTCATCTTACCATTAATATTTATGTACATAAAAATATTTACTATAAAGATAATACAAGAGGTAAAAATACAAACTAGGATTAATTTTAAACGTATAGGAAGGGTATACCATTTCTCCTTTATCCACTCTATATTTTGTTTCATAGGTTTCCCCCTTTTACTCTTTAGTCCTCATAAATTGCTCTACATTATTAACTGTAATGAGTTTAGCACTTAAAGTTAAATAATCGCTAATACGCCCTTCCTCTCTATATCCTTGTAAAGCTTCCATACATAACTTCCCTACTTGCTCTGCATCAATGGCAACTGTAGAATAGATAATCTCCTTTTCCACAGCCGCTAGAATTTCAGCTGAGTCATAGTAACCTAATATACTCATTTGTCCAACTTTATTATGATCAACGACAGCTTGATACACACATTTGGTGCTTACTTCATTTAAGCAAACCATAATATCTGGAATATTTTTTATAATAATATCCCTTGCCGCTTCTTCTGTACTAAAAATATTTTCATTATCTATTGCTACAGCTTCTAAAGTAATTTTAGAACTTTTTTGCGCTTCCTTTGCTATATTTTCTCTAATGCTAGAATAAATAATCCCTTGATTGCTACCGGAGCTATTTCTATCCATAAGCACTAAAACTTTGTTCTCCTCTTCAGTTGCTAAACTTAGAATCTGCTCAGCATACATTTTACCAACATTATAGTTATTCATTCCTATAAAACATTGACGCACACTGGTAGGACAGTCATTTAAAACAGTAATAACTGTAATCTCCTTTTCTACAGCCTCATCAATGAGTATCTCCATCTCCTTGCTTCCATTAGCATCTATTATAATGCCATCTACATTACAATCTATGGCTATTCTTAGTAATTCTTTTGTACTATATTGAGTTGCTAGGTTTCTCCCCATATATTCTACATAAGCATTATATTGCTTAGCTTCTTCCTTTACGCTTTCATAAATGGTTTCCCACAGAGATGAATGAACATCCTCTGTAATAAGTACATAATGCTTAGTATATGACTCATTACTTCCTCTATTAAATGATTCCTGAGATAAGGGCTTCTTATAAAAATACACCATCATCCCCCAAGCTATAGCCAATAGACTTCCTATACAAAAAAACATTATTAAAGATAGTAGTTTTTTCCTCCTAACAGCCACACTATGCCTCCTTGTTTATGCATTATACCTATATTGGAACTAAATCTTCCGATTTTTTTATAAATATATTATACCATAATATTTTGTCTTATTTGTTAGTTAAAATAAATATTGATCGTGTCAATTTACTGTAGGAAAATTAAACTTAGATTTTTCCTAAGGTATATTTCTTTTATGCTTCAATCGTT
>JAEZJJ010000083.1 GCA_023436395.1 Bacillota bacterium
TCTAATATTGTGAGAGCTATGAATAAACATGCGATATTTGGCAAGAATGTAAGTACACTAAATATTCCACCTAGTGCACCGTCTACAATTAAGGCTCTTAGCCAAGGGGCTACATCAAAAGCTATAAGCCCACTATTACATAAATCTAATATATGCCCAAACAGTGTGTCAAATAAGTTAGTTAATGGATTACCTACTAAATTAAAGGTAAAATAAAAAACAGCAAACATGACAGCAACAAAGATAGGAATGCCAAGAAAACGGTGTGTAACGAAATAATCAATTTTATGAGTTAACGAAGTGCGTTCGTTGACATTGGAACTCATTACCCTGGAAACAATAGAAGAAATACATTCATATTTACTATCTGTAATCGATTCACGTATAGCTTCTATTTCTTCTGTCTGTAGTAAAGGCTCTAACTCCTCATAATGTTCAGCAGGCACTAAGTCTAATACACGTCGATCACCCTCAATAAGTTTAAGGGCAAGCCAACGGCTAGGAACCTTTAAGCAATGATCCTCTAATAGATGAATAGTGTTTTGGAGTGATGTTTCTATAGAAGAAGCATATGGTACCTCAAAGGTAGAGGAAGACATTTCAGAAGCATTTACTAAAGCAGCAGTAAGTTCTTTAAGACCTATTTTTTTTGAAGCTACAATGGGAATAATAGGAATATTTAAGATAGTACTAAGACGTTCAATATCAATATTTAATCCTTTATGCGTAGCTAAATCCATCATATTAAGAGCTATAACCACTGATTTACCTAACTCAAGGAGTTGAAGGGTGAGGTACAAGTTACGCTCTAAATTAGAGGCATCTACTAAATTTAAAATAACATCTGGATTTTCTTTGATAATGTAGTCTCTAGCAATACTTTCATCTAAAGAAAAGGCAGATAAACTATAGGTGCCTGGTAAATCTACAAGATTAATGGATGTAGTAGTTTCAGGTGTTTGGTATTCAAAATGTCCTTCTTTTTTTTCAACAGTTACACCAGCCCAGTTCCCCACTGTGTAATGGGAGCCTGTAAGTGCATTAAATAAAGTAGTTTTGCCGATATTAGGATTACCAGCAAGAGCTACGGTTAAAGTACGAGTCATAAAAAATCCTCCCAAATTTAAGTATGTTATAAGTCTCTATAAAGTATATAAGTACTACTAGAATTCTAGTAGCACTTTATTAAGCAATTAATATATATCTTGCATCCTCTTTGCGAATGCATAAGCTGTAGCCTTTTAAAGATATTTGAATGGGATTTCCAAGAGGAGCTAATTTTTCAATAGATACTTCACTTCCTTTTACAAGACCCATATCCATAAAACGTTGCTTGATAGGAAGAGGGGCTGTAATACTTGTAATAGTAGCCTTTTCACCTATTTTTAAGTCAGATAACACTTTGCTCATATAAGATCCTCCCATAATGATTTAGTCTAATTATAATATAAATTAGATGAAAATTTCTGTCAATAAGCAACGATAATTAATATCTGACAATTTCAGGATAAAAAATGAGACGGCATTGTAACAACTCATATAAAAGGATATAATAATAGTATTAATAGAAAGGAATCAAGAATATGTTAGATATTTGTTTACTTGGAACAGGTGGCATGTTACCACTTCCAGATCGTTATTTAACAGCAATGTTAGCACGATTTAATGGAAGAAAGCTTTTAATAGATTGTGGTGAAGGAACGCAGGTTACTATGCGTATGCTGGGATGGGGGTATAAGACCTTAGACATTATTTGTTTCACACATTACCATGGAGATCATGTAACAGGCTTACCTGGCTTATTACTAACCATTAATAATACAGGAAGAACTGAACCACTTACTATTATAGGACCTCCAGGTCTTAGGAAGGTAGTAGAAGGTCTTACTATAGTTTCAAAGGATATTGCTTTTGATTTAGAACTTATTGAACTTACTTTTGAGAAACAAACTTTAAAGGTAGGTGAATTCGTTATTACAGCCCAGCCAGTACCTCATAATGTGAAATGTTTTGCTTATACCATTGAGAATCATCGTTTACCCAAATTTATGGTAGAAAAAGCAAAAGCTAATAATGTACCACAAAAGTATTGGAAGAAGCTTCAACAAGGAGAGGTTGTTAGAGATGGTGAAGTATGTTATACACCAGATTTAGTTTTAGGAAATAAAAGAAAAGGGATTAAAGTATCATATAGTACAGATTGTAGACCGATACAAGAGTTAGAAGAATTAATTTCAGATTCAGATTTGTTTATTTGTGAGGGAATGTATACAGATGATAGTTACCTAGCTCAAGTGAAAAAGCATAAGCATATGTTAGCTTCAGAAGCAGCTACGTTAGCTAAAAATGCGAATGTGAAAGAGTTATGGTTAACACACTTTAGCCCTGCACTTCCTCAATCCTATATTAATATAGATAGAGTAAAAGAAATATTTCAAAATACAGTAGCAGGTTATGACCGTATGACAACAACTATAGATTTTGCAGATGAATAATAGTAAAAGGGGTGGGTGGATGAAAAAGGTAATAGCAATAATAGTAATGGGAATTATAATAGGTGTTTATATTTTGAGTATCAAAAACACGGGTGAGACCAAGAAAACAGTGCTTACGAATTTACCACCTGTCTCAGAAAGATTACAAGTTATTAAAGAAGAAATAGAAGAGCATTATCCTGCTACACCAAAGGAAGTAATAGAAAAACACAATGAGCTAATGGAAATAGGGTATAGTACGGATATAAAAGAGGAAGATTTTGAGGCCTATGCTCAGGAATTAAGAATGTTATATACTAAGCAACTTCAGGAACTAAACCCGTTAGAAGAACAAGTTAATAAACTCATAGCAGAAAGAATTTTGAGTGAGGATAAGCCCCTTATTATGATTACTAGTGAGATTGAGGATATTACCATTGTTAAAGATTCTACGACAGATGAAGAAAAGTCGGCAGAGGCTATAGTAAAACATGGGACTAATAAAGGGTCCACTACTAAGAAGTATCGCTTAATTAAAGAAGATGGTATGTGGAAGATACAAGCATGGGAAACTCAAAAGAGTGAGGATGCTGACGTGGAGGAATAAACATGAAGGATTTAACAATACTTGCTATTGAAACATCTTGTGATGAGACATCTGTAGCAGTTGTAAGAAATGGAAGAGAAGTATTAGCCAATACGATCTCTACACAAATTGCATTACATGAACAATATGGTGGTGTTGTACCAGAGATTGCTTCAAGGATGCACGTAGAAAAAATTAATTTAGTTATTAATGAAGCATTAAAAACTGCAAATTTAGATTTAGATGAAATAGATGTGGTTGGTGTAACTTATGGTCCTGGATTAGTGGGAGCATTATTAGTAGGGGTTATGGCTGCAAAGGCTATAGCTTTTGCTAAAAATAAACCTTTAGTAGGTGTCCATCACATAGAAGGACATATTGCAGCTAATTATATTGCTCATCCAGAATTAAAGCCACCTTTTTTATGTTTGGTAGTATCTGGAGGACATACACATTTAGTGCATGTAAAAGACTATACCACTTACGAGATTATGGGGAGAACTAGGGATGATGCAGCAGGAGAAGCTTATGATAAAGTAGCTAGAGCTATGGGATTAAGTTATCCAGGAGGACCTAAAATTGATAAACTTGCAAAAGAGGGGAATAAAGATTTGATTAAGTTCCCTAGAGCAATGCAAGATGGGAGCTATGATTTTAGTTTTAGTGGGCTAAAATCAGCAGTGCTTAATTATATTAATGGATGTAAGATGAAAAATGAACCTATTAATGTAGCAGATGTAGCAGCCTCTTTCCAAGCAAGTGTAACGGACGTACTAGTGGCAAAAACGCTGCAATTAGCACATGAAAAGAAGATTACTAAGATTGCCTTAGCAGGTGGTGTTGCGGCTAATCAAGGATTAAGAGAAGCTATGCAAAAGGCCTGTGATGAGAAGGGGAAGCAATTATATTATCCAGATTTAGTGTTATGTACAGATAATGCAGCAATGATAGGATGTGCAGCTTATTATGAATACTTAAAGGGAACAAGAGCAGATATGAGCCTTAATGCTGTGCCAAACTTACCTATAGGGGGAAAATGATATTTAAAGAAAGGGGAATGATATGCGGTATATTTTGAGAGTACTGATATCCGGCTTAATAGCAGGTATAATAACTTTTGGGATAATGCAAGCAGAATTAATGGGCATTATCCCGAAGAGTGTAGAGGGAACACTCAATGCTATTTATATTAATAAGGAAATTATTGTATTTATTTTAGCATTTGGACTTATGTTTTTTTCTTTGAGTATTCCTTTGGCAAAGAGATTAGAAATTAAATTAGAAGCCACATTAAGCAAATACCCAATGAAAGAGATATTAATGTATATTATAGGTTTAGGTATTGGCTTATATGTAGCAAGTTTAGTAAGTAACGCATATAAAATGGGAAGAGAAACTCTAATAGGCCAAATATTCGTATTGTTACTCTATATAGGGTTAGGATGTTTTGGGATTTATTTAGTACATCTTAAGAAAAGTGAGATTAAAGGATGGATCAGTAAGCAAGGGGATATTCTCATACAACATGGTCCTAAAATACTGGATACAAGTGTCATTATTGATGGGCGTATTCTAGATATTATGAGTACAGGATTTATAGAAGGAAAAGTCATTATACCTTCTTTTGTCTTAGATGAACTTAGACATATTGCAGATTCTTCAGATTCTCTTAAGAGAAATAGAGGAAGAAGAGGTTTAGATATTCTAAATGAGTTAAAAAATGCAAGGATTGCCACAGTGGAAGTAATGGAGATTGACTATCCAGAATTACAAGAAGTGGATAGTAAACTTTTAAAATTAGCCATAGAAACTCAAGGAAAAATTGTTACAAATGATTTTAACTTGAATAAGGTGGCAAAGCTTCAAAGGGTACAAGTACTTAATATTAATGATTTGGCTAATGCAATTAAGCAAGTCGTGTTACCTAATGAAGAGATGAGTGTATTTATAGTTAAAGAGGGGAAAGAACAAGAGCAAGGCATTGGCTATTTAAATGATGGGACTATGATTGTTATAGAAGATGGCAAGAAATACGTAGGGAAGACTATGAAAGTTGTTGTAAGTACAGTGTTACAAACATCAGCAGGACGTATGATCTTTGCTAAGGTTCAAGTATAAGTGAAAGGGCTAAGTTGTGAGGTATATTAAATCGTATAAATTAACTATAGTAGCAGTTGTTGTTATTTTAATTGCAGTACTTATGCCAGCTGATGATGTACCATCAGTAGGTATACCCAATATTGATAAGTTTGTACATGCAGGAATGTTTGGGGGATTAACACTATGCTTCTATGGCGAATACTTATGGAATAATAAGAAATTACCAAAACTCATTTATTCATGGCTAGGAGTAGAAGGATTTGCTATGATCACAGAATTATTACAACATTTTGCAGAAGGACGTTCGACAGATGCAAAAGATTTTATAGCAGATACAATAGGGATTATATTGGGCATTATTGTCATGACTTATTTTGTGACAAGGAGAAATGCAAAACAAAAGGGACTTTTATAAGTCCCTTTTGTTTATATAAAATAAGATTTAATGTATGGATTTCTTCCAAAAACCGTAAGCTGCAACAAGTATAATGGTGCAGAATAAAAGATAGAAAATAAAGAGGGGATTGAGCATACCCACATATAAGATTACTAATGAACCTAAAATAGCTAGAATAGGATTAAACTTACCTTTCCAAAAACTCTTTATTTCTCTCTTGAAACCTAAGCGAAGTACTTGTATATATAAAAGGATAAACAGTACATAATTAAGGGTAATAGCTATCTCAGATACATCAGAATTACCTAATAACTCAAATTTACATGTAATATAGTGCATAGCTAACCAAAATAATGTAATAGCTAATGCAATGAGATAAGAATATAAAGGTGCATCATATTTTTTGCTCACTAAAGCCACTTTTTTTGCATTTGGGAACATATTACGAATAGCTAGAGAATAAGGCAGACGACTTAATCCCATAATGAGTCCATTAGCTGTACCAGCCACAGAAATAATTACAAATATAATAAGTGCTTTAGCACCCCATGAACCTAGGAATTGAGTTGCCATTAACTCTACATGCGCATCTCCATTTGCAACAATAGTCTCAGGTCCTAAGTAAGTACTGATACCTACAAAGTAGAGTAGATAAATGGTGAGTATAAGCAAAGGTGCAAAAACTAAAGCAATAGGAACATTACGTTTGGCATTTTTTACTTCATGCGAAATGGCTGTAGAAACAATCCAACCATCAAAGGCAAATACAATTGGAATAAGAGCACTTAACCATGTGGTTGATTGAAACTCTGCTGATGAAATTTCTACGGCGGAAGTTGGGTCGCCTAGTATAAAACCTAGTAATCCCAGTAATAATAAGGGAATCAGTTTTATAAAAGTAGCGGCATTTTGGAAGAAGCCAGCTAATTTAGCAGAAGATATATTAAGTATAAAAAGAATAAGTACGGTGAATAAACCAATAAGTACTTTTAATTCCAAAGTAGCCGTAAGGCCTAATAAGATACATGTATAAATACCTACTACATAACATACAACAGCAATAAGTGTTGGATAATACAAGAAAACTTGAAACCATCCAAAGGCACAAGCTATACCTCCGTTGTAGGCATCTTCAGCATAACTTATAACCCCACCAGGTTTATCTGTGCGGGCAGCTAATTCAGCTATCGTTAGACTACCAAAAATAATACTAATAGCGGCAATACAAAAAGCTAACGCACCTAAAAAGATATTTCCACTAGTAGCTTTTAAGATATCATCACTCTTAAAGAAGATACCAGAACCTATAACTACACCAACAATCATAGTTATACATGTAATAAGACCATATTTGTTTTTTGATGTCATTTAAATCCTCCTCATATTGTCATAAGTCAATAACAAATAATAAATCAATTATATAGGTAAAAAAAGGGATAAACAATATTTTTCTATAGATTTGCCAAAACTATAAGTAGAAAATATAATAAGATTTAATAATACAAGTTATAAAGCTTATATATTATGGGAATGTAAAGGAGTGTAGTGGATGGATAAAGTAACGGCAATTATTGTGGCAGGTGGCAGTGGCAAAAGGATGGGAATGGCAATAAAGAAGCAATACATTCTATTAAATAATAAAGAAGTCTTAGCACATACACTAGAAGTTTTTAATAAATCTACTTTAATAGATACAATTATTTTGGTAGTGTCTGAAGAAGAAATTGAAAAAGTAAGAGTAGAAATTGTTGAAAAGTATGCGCTTCATAAAGTAAAAAAGATTGTAGCAGGAGGAGCAGAAAGGCAAGATTCTGTATATAATGGTTTGATGGCAACGAGTGAGGATACAAAATATGTGATGATTCATGATGGAGCAAGACCATTTATTAAAGAAGCAATATTAAAGAAGGCATTAGAAGTAACCTTAGAAAAAGAAGCAACAGTTGTTGCAGTACCAGTTAAAGATACTATAAAGGTTGTAGATTGTAAGGAAAGTAAAGTGATAGATACGCCTGATAGAAGTACACTATGGTCAATACAGACGCCACAGACTTTCACAAAGGAACTATTATTAAAGGCATATGAGTATGCAAAAAGAGAAGGCTTAGTAGTGACAGATGATAGTATGTTAGTTGAGGCATATGGTAAATCTGTTTATATTGTAGAAGGAGATTATACTAATATCAAAATTACAACACCTGAAGATTTAATTATAGGAGAAGCATTATTAAAAGTATAAAATAGAAATAATGATGTACAATATATAGTGGGAAGAAAAGGAGAATAAAAAACCAATAAAAAATATAAAAAAGTGTTGACCTATGACAAATGCTATGATATATTAAATAAGCACTAGCGGCGAGGCAATATTAAATGAAAAGCAAAAAAAATATTGACAACAATCGCTTGATGGTGTAAGATTTATAAGTCGGTTCTACCGAAAATATGGAGAGATGGTCGAGTTGGTTTAAGGCACCGGTCTTGAAAACCGGCGAGGGTAACACCTCCCTGGGTTCGAATCCCAGTCTCTCCGTTGATCTTGAATTTGTAGTGGAGAACACTATGGAGAAGTACCCAAGTGGCTGAAGGGGCTCCCCTGGAAAGGGAGTAGGTCGTTGATAGCGGCGCGAGGGTTCAAATCCCTCCTTCTCCGCCATTAAAACAAGATCGCAAATGAACTTTGAAAACAAAATAGTAACTATAAACCAGTCGATTCATTGCGTCTCTATTATAGAGATGAGAATCAGTACAACAGTACTAAGTAAAATAGTCAGTAGCAGAAATGTTACACGGACAAACTTCATTTTATGAGAGTTTGATCCTGGCTCAGGATGAACGCTGGCGGCGTGCTTAACACATGCAAGTCGAACGAAGTGACAGGAGCTTGCTCCTTGAACTTAGTGGCGGACGGGTGAGTAACGCGTGGGTAACCTGCCCTATAGAGGGGGATAACGTTTGGAAACGAACGCTAATACCGCATAAACTATGGATGACCGCATGGTCAT
>JAEZJJ010000085.1 GCA_023436395.1 Bacillota bacterium
TACACTCCCTCAAGTAGTCATGCTACAGAATAAAAATCTAAAGTCCACAGCATCTGAATGTATTAAATCACAAATCAAAACGAAAGGAAAAGTATGATTATTCGCTTCTAAATACATCATACAAGAAGGAAATGGAACTAGAAAAGAGTAATAAAGAGAATAATAAAGCACTAGCAACCTTTGCAGGAGGATGCTTTTGGTGCATGGTTAAGCCCTTTGATGAATGGCCAGGAATCGAGAAGATTGTAGTAGGTTATACAGGTGGAAGCCTTCCTAATCCTACTTATGAACAAGTTTGTTCTAAGCAAACAGGTCATGTGGAAGCAGTACAAATTACCTATGATGAAAGTAAGATATCGTATGCAGAATTATTAGAGATATTTTTTAAAAGCATAGATCCTACAGATGCAGATGGGCAATTTGGGGATCGAGGTGAGAGTTATCAAACAGCAGTGTTTTATCATACACCTCTGCAAAAAGCAACAGCGGAAGAATATATCCACCAACTAGAGGAAAGTGGCTACTATGAAAAGCCTATCGTTGTGCCTATTAAGCCAGCAATGCCTTTTTATAAAGCGGAAGAAGAACATCAGGACTATTATAAGAAAAATCCATTTAGATATGGACTTTATTATAAGGGTTCAGGAAGGAAGAAATTTATAGAAGATCATCATTATAGGGTGCCTGTATCTAAAGAGGTATTAAAGGAAAGATTATCCCCAATGCAATATAAGGTAACTCAAGAACAAGGAACAGAACCACCTTATCAAAATGAGTATGATCAACACTTTGAAGAGGGAATTTATGTAGATATTGTAAGTGGCAAGCCACTATTTAGTTCAAAGGATAAATTTAATTCAGGATGCGGTTGGCCAGCATTTACAAAACCTATTGTGCAAGCTGCGGTATATGATAAATTAGATACAAGTCATGGCATGCAACGTATAGAGGTGAGAAGTACAAGTGCCGACTCTCATTTGGGGCATGTATTTGAGGATGGACCTGAAGCTTTAGGGGGCTTACGCTACTGTATTAATTCAGCTGCATTAAGATTTATCCCCAAAGCTAAGATGAAAGAAGGAGGCTATGAACAGTATTTAGATTTGTTATAAAAATGAAAACATCTTTTCATAAAGAAAATGTCTTATGAAAAGATGTTTTTTTGTGATACATTTTATGCTCCTTCACTTAAAAAGCGATACTGAGCAGTATATAAGTCATAATAAAGACCTTTTTTGGCAAGGAGTTCTTCATGGGTACCACATTCAGCAATGTTAAGATCATTAACGACCATGATTTTATCACAATCCCGAATAGTAGAAAGTCTGTGTGCAATGATGAAGGAGGTACGTCCCTTAAGCAGTTCTTTAGTCCCTTCTTCTACTAAAGTCTCTGTTTGTGTGTCAATGTTAGAAGTTGCTTCATCTAAAATAAGAATACGAGGATTAGCAAGTAGTGCTCTAGCAAAGGCAATCAGTTGCCTTTGACCGAGGGAAAGCCTAGAGCCACGTTCATTGATTTTTGTATGATAGCCTTCTTCTAACTTCACAATAAAGTCATGGGCATGGACTGCTTTTGCAGCAACTAAAACTTCTTCATCCTTAGCTTCTAATTTACCATAGCGAATATTTTCCATAATGGTGTCTGAAAAAAGGAAGGTATCCTGAAGCATAATCCCCATTTGTCCTCTTAAAGATTTTAATTCAATTTCTTTAATGTTATAACCATCAATTAAAATACATCCCTGAGTTGGGTCATAGAATCGACTAATAAGAGAAATGATGGTGGTTTTACCTGCTCCTGTAGGGCCCACTAAGGCAATACGTTCGCCAGGTTTAATCATAAAGTTGACGTTAGTAAGTACAGGTGTTTTGTCATCATAAGCAAATGATACTTGTTCAAAACGAACTTCTCCTTGGATAGGAGGAAGTTTTGGAGCATGAGTCTTACTATAAATAGTGGGCTCTATATCTAGAATATCAAAAATCCTATCAGCAGCAGAAAAGTTTGAAATTAATGTGTTATAGAAGTTACATAAATTCATAATAGGATTCCAAAACATCCCTACATACATGGAAAAGGCAAGAAGTGTACCGATTTGAATTTCACCAGAGGTAACTAAACCGTAACCAAACACATAAACGAGAATAGTACCTAATCCTGCAGAAATATCCACTAGTGGCCAAAATAAATCATTAAGCTTAATAGCATGTATAAAGGAACGGGTAAGCTCATTAACGATATCTTTGAAGTTGGCAGCAGTTTGTTTTTCTTCACCGTAAGCTTCTACTACCTTAATACCTGAGAAGTCTTCATGGGTAAAGGCATTTAAAACGGAACGCTTAGCCCTATAAGCATCCCATCTTTTTCTAGAGAAAACCTCAATATAAAGCATGGAACCTATTAAAAAAGGTAATATGATAAGACATCCTAGGGCTAATTTTACATTTAAAATAAGCATAAAGGTAGCAATACCAATGAGCGTTAAAAATTCTGGAATAAGTGATTGAATACTTTGGGTGAATAAATTTTGAAGTGCACTGACATCCCCCATAATTCGGGAGAGTATTTTGCCTACTGGTCTTGAGTCAAAGAAGTTAAAAGATAGTTCTTGAATATGGGTATAAAGTTCATGACGAATTTCAATGAGTATGGTGTTACTAACCTTAGCTACTAAAATATAACGTATTTTAGAAAAAAGCCAAGCTGCTAAATTACAAATGAATAAGCAGAGTCCTATAACGATAAGTCCATTTACTTCTTTGTTTGCAACATAAGTATCAATAGACAATCCTAAAAGGAAAGGATTAAGGAGATTACAAAGCATGGCCAAAATCATCAGTATAATAGCCAGAGTACTTTGTTTTTTATAAGGTCTTAAATAAGTAAGTAAGCGTTTTATTAATACCCGTTTACTTCGTGATAAAACCTTTTCTTCTTTTCTAATATTATTAGCAGACATAACTTTCCTCCTTTAGCTCTATGTCAAAGCTTTCAAATTGTTTTTGGTAGATTGTATAATAACGCCCTTTCTTTTCAAGTAAAGCTTCATGATTACCTTGTTCAACAATCTTGCCATCTTCTAAGTAAAGAATAAGGTCGGCATTTTTAACAGCAGAAATGCGATGTGCAATCATAAAGGTTGTAGCCTTGTAATCTTTTTGTTTTAAATGAGTGAGTAATTCATACTCTGTTTCAGTATCTAAGGCAGAAGTAGCATCATCTAAAATAAGGATAGGAGCCTTGCGAAGAAGTGCTCTTGCAATAGCGATACGTTGCTTTTGGCCACCAGATAAACCAACTCCTCTTTCTCCGATTTGGGTATAATAGTTTTCCTCGAGTTCCGAAATAAAGGAATGAGCACAGGCTAAAGTACAGGCATTATGGACATCCTCCATAGAAGCATTCTGATTCCCGAAACGTACATTTTGAACAATAGTATCGGAAAACAAGAAAGTATCTTGCATGACAATAGACATGTTTTTCCTAAGCGTATGTAAATCCCACTTTGTAAGTGGCATCTGATCAATAAGAATTTCTCCCTTAGAGGGTTCATAGTAACGACCAATAAGCTGGAGGAGTGAACTTTTACCAGAACCTGTAGTGCCCATGATAGCCACAGTGCTACCTGCTGGAATGTCTAAGTTAATATCAGAAAGCACCTCTTCACCTTCATTATAGTGAAAACTGACATGATTAAAGGTAATATGCCCTTTCATTGTATGAGGGGTGTAGGCTTCTGCAGGACTAGTAATTTCAGGAGTTCGATCTAAAATAGCAAAAATTTTCTTAGCAGAAGCAGAGGTACGTGAAAGCATATCTGTCAGCCAACCTAAGTGCCTAAGGGGCCATACAATGTACCAAATATAGGTATTAAAGGCAGTTAGCGTCCCAAGTGTCATATCTTCTTTGAGGACCATATAACCTCCGAAAATAATCATTGCGACTAAGGCTGTATTAATCAATAAATCAATAAGAGGAAAATATTTAGACATATAACCAGCTTGTTTCATATTAAGTTCATAATAATGCTTATTGAGTTTTCTAAACTTATTAATTTCATGCTTTTCTCTAGAAAAGGCTTTAATAAGCCGTACACCTGCAATATTTTCCTGAGCTGTGGTATTCATGATAGCAGTTTGATCACTAAGCTCCCCATAACAAGCACCAAAGAGTTTTTCAAGTTTTAGGGTAATAAAACCAATAGGAATCAAAATAATTAAGCAAATACAAGCAAGTTTAGCATTTAAGCAGAATAAAATAATGGTGCTTATAAAAATATAGAAGATATTTTCAATAAGTAATCTTAGTCCAAATCCTAGAGTTTGCCAGATATTTTCTAAGTCTTCACCTATCCTAGCCATGAGTTCACCTGTATTCATATGATCAAAATAGGTAAATTCAAAGGATTGAATATGATTAAAAACTTCATTTTTTAGAACACTATGTACCTTACTACTCATAAGGTCATAGAGAAATTCTTTAGTGTAACCTAAAATAGCTTTGATAACGACTAAAAAAAGAAACCAAGCAATTAAAGGAATGACTAAACTACTATTACCACCTAAGATAGCATGATCTATAAAGGATTTTTGAATCATTGGAGTGATTTGATCAATACCAATAACAGTAAACATAGCAATAGTGGCAATCATAAGAATGACAGGATACTTAAGGACATATTTAAAAATTCGAAACATAATATAAACCTCCTTAAAATAGGCACAAAAAAAGGCCACGATATACCATGACCTTATCTAAGCATAATTATAAAGTATAATTATAAAAAATAATTAATTGAAAACAATACTCATGGCAGATAGCCTATCTGAAAAAAGATAGGACTAATAATAGTATTCAGTTGTTTGAAAATATAGTTGTATATATTCTTATATAGAGTAAACATTAATCCTACCTCCTTCTTAAAAAATTAAATTATGAAAACATTATATACACAAATATAATAACCAGTCAACAGAAAATTTTTAATATATTAAATTAAATAATAAATAAATCCTAAAAAATTTATTGTTAAATTAACTAATAACTTATTGAAATTGATAATAAATTTGGTGATTTAAGTGATTGATTGTAATAAAATTTGTGTTATATTAGAAGTTGATATGAGTGATAGGTATGCTATGGGGATAAGAAGAGAGGATAGATGGGGATGTTACTTATATATTTAATTGCATCAGTTTATTATTTAGAAAGCGTCTTTAGAATAGCATTTAGTGGCAGATATCTTAGCCAAGGCATGTTATATAGCTTATTATTTACTATACCTATAGGTGTACTCTGTTACTTAATATGTACAGTGTTTAAAGAGAAAAAGAGAAATAATGTGGGATGCATTTTGATTGGTATGATAACTTTTCTGTTTGTATCTCAATTTATTTATTATAAAATATTTAGGATGTTCTACACTTTGTATTCGGCAACTAATGCAGGTCAAGTTCTTGAGTTTTTTGAGATTATCCTCATTACGACTAAAAATAATATTGGGCCAATCTTACTTATGCTTATACCACTTATAGGATTAATTATTATGAAGAAATGGATTAAGCCTTTTAAAGTAGTAAGGGCAAAGGAAAGAATGTTTTTAGGTACAATATTAGTGCTAGCACATTTTATAGCCATTGGAAGCGTGCATCTAGGAACAAGGGATGCTTATTCTCCTTATGACCTTTATTATCAACATTATTATCCCATTATCTCTGCTGAAAAATTAGGACTTATAACCACTTTAAGATTAGATGCTAAGCGTACATTTTTTGACTGGAATCCAGGATTAATTGAGAGTGAACAAGAAGTTGTGCTCCTTTCACAAGCGCCTGATGATGATATGAGTTTTCCAGATAGTAGCGTATCAGTAATGAGCGAAAGTGTGGAAGGGAACAAAGAGTATAATGAACTCAACATAGATTTTGATCAACTTATTGCAGAAGCTGATTCAGAAGAAATGAAAGCTATGCATACTTATTTTAGTAATGTAAAGCCCACAGCTAAAAATGATTATACAGCCAAGTATAAAGGTTATAATTTAATTACTATTACAGCTGAGGGATTTTCACCTTATGCCATTAGAGAAGATTTGACACCTACACTTTATAAACTTTATAATGAAGGGTATCAATTTACTAACTTCTTTACACCTTTATGGGAATTAAGTACTTCAGATGGAGAGTATGCAATTACTACAGGACAAATTCCAAAAAGCGGGTTATGGAGTATGGCTGCTTCAGGGACTAATGCGATGCCATTTACATTAGGAAATCAATTGAAAAAAGAAGGCTATACAACAATGGCTTTTCATAATCATGACTATGATTATTATGAAAGAGATGTTTCCCATCCTAATATGGGGTATGACTATAGAGCAAAGGGAAAAGGGCTAGACATTGAGGAGACTTGGCCGGAGTCAGATCTTGAAATGATGGATGAATCAGTTAGTGAGTATGTTCAGGCTCAACCTTTCCATACCTATTACATGACAGTAAGTGGTCATATGAATTATTCTTTTGCTGAAAATGCCATGTCAAGAAAAAACAAAGATTTAGTTGAAGATTTAGATTTATCAGACACAGCTAAAGCTTATATAGCTTGTCAGATTGAACTAGATCGTGCTATCGAAAGTTTGTTAAAACAATTAGAGGAAGCAGGTGTATTAGAGCATACACTCATTGCAATTACTCCTGATCATTATCCTTATGGCTTAAATAATGAGTATATTAGTGAATTAGCAGGAAAAACAATAGACGAAGATTTTGGGGTTTATAAGAGTACATTCTTACTTTATACACCAGGGATGACACCTACAGTAGTCGATAAACCTTGCTCTAGTTTAGATGTATTACCAACGTTATCAAATTTAATGGGTCTTGAATATGATTCCCGGTTATTTGTAGGAACAGATATTTTCTCTTCATCTGAGCCTTTAGTGATGCTTTATAGCCGTAATTTTATTACGGGTAGTGGGCGATATAATGCCTTAACTAAAGAATTTACCACTGCTAAAGGCGCCAATGTAGATGAAGCTTATGTAAAGGATATGATTAAAACGGTGGATGCAAAGTTCTATTATTCAGCTAAGATATTAGAAGAAAATTATTATGAAAAGATTTTATCAGCTTTAAAGTAGTAAAGCTAAATCTTCCAAATAGAGCGTATGTGACCTAGTAAAATGGGTAAGCTAAATTTAAGTACCAATAGGTAATGAGAGACGGAATAAGAGAACTAGAATAAGGAGGAGTAATCCGGTGATTATCAAAGTAGATTTTGATTATGATGCAGATTATATTTATTGTCCAGATGATATACCCTTAGATATGGATACACTTGTTAGAAGGTTTAATAATTGGATTTATAACGAAAATATAAATCATCCTTTTTGGATAGACGAGCATCATCAGGGTGTTTGTTATCGTGGTGACGCTGTTGCATACTGGCTGAATGAATGTGTACTAGATAAAAAAGAGGATGCTGCTAAAGTAATGGAGCAAATGGTTAAAGAGGATAAAGCGTTTGATTACGCCATTATTCTATAAAGTATTTCCTAATATGAACTAATGAAAAAAGCAACCTAGAGTAATGTCTTTAGGTTGCTTTTGATTTGAGTAAACTTAAAAACATTGAATAGATAATGATTTTATAGTAAAATAGATTGAAAATTAAATTATTTTGTAGAGATGGGGGAAAAAGGATGTCAAAAGATACATCGGTACGTGACTTTGCAATTGGAATGGTATTAGTTATTGTAGGCCTTTTTAATATTTTTAAAAATACTAGCATTGGAGTCCTTCAGATGAAGGCATTTTGGGGAGGCAATTTACCTGGGGGTATTGTAACTATACCCTTATTAGTAGGAATTGTAATTATATTTCTTAATCATAAATCAAAAATTGGTTGGGGTGTTGCAGTAATTGGAACTATATTTATGTTGGTTCAGATTATATGTAGTTTAAATATTATTTTTCATGCGACAAGTCTTATAGATTATTTTCTAATGTTTGGTGGTACTTTTGGTGGATTAGCATTGATTGCTAAAGCATTACTTCGTCCTTAAATGGATTAAAGCCTCTAGCTAAATCTATTTTATTTATCGTATAATAGTACAATATAATAGAATGAGGAGGAAAAAAGTTGACAGAAGAAAAAGAATCGCGAATAAAGTACCTAGGACAGATTATAGTCTTATTTGCTCTAGAAATCCTTATACTTTTATTTAGAATAGCAGTCCCAGTAGGCTCTACTATACAAGGGCTAGGAGAAACATATAAATGGTTTATAGGTGAGATAATTTATATGTGTATTCAAGGATTTTTAATTGTTATCTTGGTCAATCATCTTATCTTTAAAAATTCCTATGGAGAAATAGGACTTACGAAGTTTAAAGGAAACAGCTTTGTATTTATTGGTAATTTATTTTATTTAGGAATTGTTGCAGGTGTAACTTATGGTATTAATTACATATCTGGAGGAACCCATACTTATAGTATTAGTTATAGGGTTACTCATGTTATTATCAGCTTTATAAGTATAGCCTTTTTGCAAGAGGTTATTTATCGTGGGTGTCTATTAAATGCCTTTTTAAAGCTTACAAAAGGAAATGTCTGGATCTCTATTATAGGCGCCACTTTATTATTTGTAGTCATTCATGTGCCTTATACCATGAAGGAAAGTGGTTTTGAAAGTTTATTTCTAGGAAATACAAGTGAAATCATATTTATTTCTACAGGTATAGGACTTTATTTAGGGCTTCTATATCTTTGGACCAATAATATATGGATTTGTGTGATTATTCATGGTACTTATAATGCCATTGATTTAGTGGGAAGTGGATTATTGTTACCTGCCTTTAAAGGGTTTTATGTTTTTTGTGCACTGATTTATCTTGTATATGTGGCAGTATGTTATATGAGAAGTAGCCAAGATGAGGAAGATGAACAAGTAGAGTATGAGGTTGATGCAGAGATAGAAACTAAGGATGTTCATAAGCTAAATGAAGCTTATGAAAGTTATATCTCTCAAAAGATAGGAGAAAATAAGGCACAAGAAATAAGTAAGGATTCAGAAAAAGTAGTGAGTTTAGTAGCTCAAGGTGAACTAGAATATCAGATGATACAAGGTGTAGAGGAACTATCAGGTATAACAATAGAGGATAATCAAGAAGATGGTGAGCACTCTGATAATAGTAAAGTTCTTATGGAAGACTTAAATAAGACAGTTAATATTAATTTAGAGGACTTAAATAAGACGGTTAATATTAATTTAGAGGACTTAAATAAGACGGTTAATATTAGTTTAGAGGGCTTAAATAAGACAGTTAATATTAATTTAGAAGAATTAAATAAGACAGCTATTATTAATCTCGAGGAATTAGAAAAAGCAAATCATCAACACTTAAAGCAAGTGCCTAGTGAAGAGAAATCTTCAGAACTAAAAGAAACTAAGTTCAAAGAGGAACCTAGTTATATGAAACATTTAGAACGGTCTTTAGGGGAATTTGAGAACATCTATAAGCAAGTGATACCAACAGATCCACCTATTGATATTTTATCTTTCCAAGGAGAGCGATTTAATGCCCTTGTGACTAATGGCATGCGATATACACCTATGAACGTGCCTGACTATTTAAAGGGAAATGCTTATGCAGAACTTGTTATGTTTGTGGACAAATGCTTTGACCTTTCTGATGAGGGACTTCTAAAGGAAGAAAATAATTGGTTATTACAAAGTTTAAGAGATCTAGCAATGTATCCAAGATTAAATAATAGTTACTTGTGTTGGGGACATACAGTAGGTAATGGAGAAGAACGAATACCTTATTATGAAGGGACTAGCTTATGTGGCATGTTAGTCTATCCTCCAGTTGTTCAAGATGATATGAAGTTCTATACTTTTAAAGAAGGGGAAAAGACCACTTATATTTATAATGTGATGCCTCTTTATGCAGAAGAGATTGACTTTATATTAAAGCATTCTGGTGATGCGTATTTTGCCCGTATTAAAGAATTAGGAATTTCTCAAATTATTACAAGAGATAGACCTAATGTGTGTATTGAATAAAGAAAAACTAAGAAGCCCCCTGAAGCAAAAAGATACATTTGTTTCAGAGGGCTTTGGTGTTTATTAAGGTATTATTTTTCTGGTTTCAAATGGAAGTTCTTAGGGGGTTTAATATAGTGATTAACAAGAAGACCAATGACAATTCCAAATAAAGTCTCAATAATACGATTAAGGGTATAATACACAGGCATCTTATAGGCATTAGCTGTTGTAACTGCTAAAAAGACAATACATGCAATAGGAATGCAAGGTTGTTTTTTTAGCAGATTAAGGATATAGATAACAGTAATAATGCCTATGGCAATAATAAGATAAGTAGCTAGTTTACTTAAATAATCCACTCTCATATTTTGTTTGGCACTGCGACATATAAAAAGGAAACCTAAACCTAGGCTACCTCCTATTAAGGTTCCAAACCCACGAATAAAAGCCATCCTAAATGAGCTGCTAGAAGTATCCTGCACACAGAAAACAGCAGTCATACAAGCAAAAAAGGGTTCGGAAGGAAAAAGTAATAAGCATAGAAAAACAGCTAAACCTGTTTTTTGCATGCGAAGTCCAATTTTAGGGAAATGTTGTAATTGCATAATAGTATCCTTTTCAAGTATAGTTTAAGTAAATTAATGAAGTATAAAATTATGTTAATAGTATTAGGTGATATTTGTCAATGGAATATTAGCAGGAGAGGTTTTTGTAGATAAAATGGTAGTATACTAATAGAGAAGAAAGGGTGAAGAGGATGAAAATTGATATTAATAAAACGTATGTATTAGATACAGCAAAGGAAATATTAGGAACTCATAGTCCAAGTGGGTTTTGTTATGACGTGATGACACTTATTAAAGCAAAGGTTGAGGCCTTTGGCTATTTATTTGAAACCACTAGAAAGGGGTGTGGAATTATAACTATTCCAGGTGAGAGTGAGGAGCAGGTTATAGGATTATCTGCTCATGTGGATACATTAGGGGCTATGGTACGCTCTATAACAGCCACAGGAACTATAAAGTTTACATTAATAGGAGGGCCTATACCTGCTACATTAGATAGTGAGTATTGTCAGATTCGTACAAGAAAAGGAAAAATGTATACAGGAACTTTTTTGAGTACAAGTCCCGCAGCTCATGTCTATGAGGATAGCAAAACGAAAGAACGTTCACCAGAAAAAATGGAGATTCGTATAGATGAAATCGTACATTCCAAAGAAGATGTATTAGCATTAGGGATTCAGTCAGGTGACTTTATTTTTATTGAACCTAAGACAGTTATCACAGAAAGTGGTTTTATTAAATCTAGGTTTATAGATGATAAGGGAAGTGTGGCAGCACTTATGGGGTTATTGGAACTCTTTCATAGAGAAGATAAGAGGCCAAGTTTTACAACTAAGATTTTTATTTCTGTTTATGAAGAAGTAGGACACGGTTCAAGTTATATTCCAGAAGATATTACAGAAATGATTGCGGTAGACATGGGGTGTATTGGAGAAGATTTAAATTGCACAGAGTATGATGTTTCAATTTGTGCCAAGGATTCTGGAGGACCCTATGATTATGAAATGACCACTAAACTTGTAGAATTAGCAGAAGCAAATGATCTCAAATATGTAGTAGATATTTATCCTATGTATGGCTCAGATGTGGGGGCTGCCTTACGAGGGGGAAATAATATTAGAGGAGCCTTAATTGGACCAGGTGTCCATGCTTCTCATGGGATGGAACGTACCCATTATATAGCACTAGAAAATACAATTAAATTACTTTATCTGTATTTAACAACATAATTTTTAGTAATAAGCCTAATAAAGATGGTAAAAGCGACAAAATGATTTATCATCCCTTTAGGCTTATTCAGATATTGTTAAAAATTATTACAAATTATGAATAAACATAGACTAAATAAAAGAAAATCATTATGATAGATAGGGGATATAATGGAGGAGGAAATATGAATAAACATAAGGATAAAAATGAATTCATCCTAAAAACCTTAGATCAAACTTATATCAATCAAATTATGAGATTACAAAGTTCGATAATAGATTCTATAGGAAACTTAGAATTATTTGCTGTTTCAGAACAAGAAGAATTTGAAGAAGCTATTAAGGACAAAGGATGTATATTTATGTGCAACAGCATCACCGCTCAATAAACATAGTGTTGAAAATTTTATCAAACTAGGATACAGAATTGATAGAGAAAAGCTCAAGTATGGTGGTCTTAGAAGATATATATTGGTTAAAAATTTACAATATTAATAGGACCAAATGGCTATAACATTTGGTCCTTGAGAGAGTGATTCTATTTATATAAATAAATGATACCACTAAACAATGTTATTCTAGCACAGATTATATTGTGAATTATATAGGGTAAATAACAGTTTTTTGATATAAAACTTGTTGAAAATGTTATATGATTTATTGTAAATAGTAAGAAAAAATAAGTGTAAAATTTATACAGAAATTATAAGTCTATAATAGGGAGGAAAAATATGCTATTTTCAAGTACAATATTTCTTTTTGTATTTTTGCCCATTGTTATAATACTATACTATGGACCAGCTAAAAAAGAAAATACGAGAAATCTTATATTGCTTTTATCAAGTTTGATCTTTTATGCATGGGGAGAGCCTAAGTTTGTATTAGTAATGTTACTTTGTATTGGTGCAAACTATGTATTTGGGTATTTTATAGATAAGTACCGAGGTGAAAAAAACAAGACAACAGGGATTTTAGTAGGGATGCTTATTTTTAACCTCAGTATATTAGGTATTTTTAAATATGCAGGGTTTATCGTGGAAAATCTCAATCAGTTATTACATTTAGCCTTACCAGTACCTAAAATTGTACTACCTATAGGTATTTCTTTCTTTACCTTTCAAAGTATTTCATATGTTATTGATGTCTATCGTGAAAAAGGAAAGGCTCTTAAAAATCCATTAGATGTAGGTCTTTATGTAGCTCTTTTCCCACAGCTTATAGCAGGGCCTATTGTGCGATATGAAACGATTGCAAATGAGATTCATGGTAGAAAAGAAACAGAATCAGACTTTGCATCGGGAATTGTACGATTTATTTTAGGTTTAAGTAAAAAAGTACTACTCTCTAATCAATTTGCTCTTATTGCAGATAAGGTGTATAACACAGGAGCAGGAAACTTAAGTGTAGCTTTTGCGTGGTTAGGTGCCATTTGTTATATGCTACAAATTTATTTTGATTTCTCTGGTTACTCTGATATGGCTATTGGGCTTGGTAGGATGTTTGGATTCCATTTTAATGAAAACTTTAACTTGCCTTATACGGCGAAGTCTGTATCTGATTTTTGGAGAAGATGGCATATTTCACTTAGTACATGGTTTAGAGACTATGTTTATTTTCCTATGGGTGGAAGTCGTGTTAATAGTAAGCTGAAATTAGGCAGGAATTTATTAGTTGTATGGTGTTTAACGGGTATATGGCATGGTGCTAATTGGACATTTATTGTCTGGGGATTATATTTTGGGATCATTTTGATTATCGAGAAATTTACTGGTTTAGATAAATGGATGGAAAAAAGTAAGATTATAGGGCATTTATATACCTTATTGATTGTTATCATAAGTTGGGTACTATTTAGAGCAGCTAATATTGGGGAAGCAATTAACTTTATTAAAGATATGTTTGGTATAAATCATAATCGTTTAGTAGATGGCTTAGCAAGTTTTTACATAAAAGAAAGTTTGGCAATTATTATTATAGGGATTATGGCTTCCTTACCAATTGTTAGCTGGGTAAAAGGTTATTACATAAAACAAAAAAGTCATATGCAAAAAACTTATCAAATCATAGGCATGTGTGGACTTGCAATGCTGTTTTTTATAGCAGTGGCTTATTTAGTAAAAGGAACCTACAATCCTTTCATTTACTTTAATTTCTAAGGAGGAAGCAAAATGAAAAAAGTAACATTACAAAGAGTTGGCATTTTCTTGTTTTGCGTAACTCTTATTGGAGGAGGGGCTTTAACGGTAGTCCCTAATATTAAAAGTATTGCAAAACAAACTTTAACCAATATGAAAAGTAACTATGCACAGAAAAAGACAGTAGAAAGTCTATTAAAAGGGGGGATAAGTGGCGTTGAAGCTGGAGTCACAGATGCCATTTTTGGTAAAGAAACTTTTATTAATGTCTATGGCTTATCTGAGCGCCTTTTAGGAAAGCATTATATTAGAGATGCCAACTTATCACAAAGTGTCATTAAAGATAATCATGGACAATTACAATTTGCAGTGAATAAAGTGGATACAGCCTCTTATGTTGATCAAATTGCAGAAACGAGTGAACTATTAAAGTCAAAAAATATTCCCTTACTCTATGTACAAACACCTGTGAAGATTATAGAAGATTATACCCAACTTCCAGAAACAATCATAGATTACACGAAGACAAATACAGATACTTTTAAGTCGCAACTTGAAGATAAAGGAATAGCAGTCTTAGACTTAAGAGAGAAAGTTAAGGATTCTGGGTTAGATCATTCTACATTATTTTACAATACAGACCATCATTGGCGCACAGAGACAGCTTTTTGGGCAGTAGGAGAAGTTACACAATATTTAAAGGATGAAATGGGTATTGCGTTAGATGAAAATCAGTTCTATACAAATCCCAATAATTATCAAGAAACTTTTTATAAGCAAAATTTCCTGGGATCACAAGGAAGACGTGTAGGTAAATATTATGGTGGATTAGATGATTATACGTTATTGACACCAACTTTTGAGACAGATTATGAAGTCACTATTACCAAAGGAACCAATAGTACTGTAGCGGAAGGGGATTTTACAGCAGCTATTGTTAAGAAGAATTTACTAAATGAAAAGAGTGTTTATACCAACCGTTATGCCGCTTATTTTGGAGGAGATTTTAGTGAAGTAGATATTAAAAATAAGAAAGCAGAAAATAATTTTAAGGTACTGATTATAAAAGATTCTTTTGCATTGCCTTTTACAGCCTTTTTCTCAACTATGGTGAGTGAAACAAGAATGCTAGATACTAGATACTATGAGGGAACAGTAGAAAATTACATTAATAGCTACAATCCTGATCTAGTACTTTATGTCTATAAGTCCATTAATACTCAGAAGTAAGTTGTGATTAAGAGCGTATAGAAGGAGGGTGTCATGTTGTGAAAACATGACACCCTCCTTCTATTTACTTATTTGATGGGAAGGGTAACAAGGAAAGTGGTAGGTCCCTCTTCTGTACTTTGAACTTCGATGCTCCCATTATGTTGGTCCACAATAGACTGGGCAATAGAAAGCCCAAGGCCATAGCCCCCTGTTTCTCGTGTCCTAGAAGGATCAAGCCTGTAGAAACGCTCAAATATTTTATCATGATATTCAGAAGGAATACCTTTTCCCGTATTAGTAATTGCAAAAATAAGTTTGTTTTTTGCAGAATTGTGTTTGAGTAAAAAATGAATCTGCCCTTCTTCATTGGTGTTTTTAATGGCATTATCGAGTAAAATAACAGCTAGTTGCTTCAAACGGTTTTCATCCCCGTAGATTAAAAGTCCTGGGGTAATCTCCATATCAAAGTGCTTATGAGATTCAAAAATAATAGATTCAAAGGGTAAGCAGATATGAGTGAAGGCCTCACTTATATTAAACTCGGAATGATGAAGTAATTCATCATCATCATCCATTTTAGCTAAATAGAGTAGATCGTTAACGAGTTTAGTCATACGCTCAGTTTCTGCTTTAATATATTCTAACCACTTGCTTTGATTTTCCACATAATCAAGCGGATTACTTAGAATAACATCTGTATTGGTAGCAATAACAGTCAGAGGTGTTTTAAGTTCATGAGAAGCATCTGCTACAAATTGTTTTTGTTTGTCCCAAGCTTTAGCCACAGGTTTAATAGCCCATTTTGCTAAATAGAGGGTAATCATTAGTAAAATGATAAAGCTCAAAAAGCCAAATAGTAGACAAATAATTAATAAACGATTTAAGGTAGTCATTTCTTCTGTACGATCACAAAATACAATCACTTTCCCTGTTTGAGTCATTTCTTTTAGAAAGCGGACTTGTGTACCATTGACGACAATAATACCTTCATTTTTTTCCATGTTCTCTGCAAGTTTAACAAAGGTAGGGATTTGTGAGAGTTGGTCTTCAGACTCAAAAGGTGGGATGATCTGAACAACGTCATTAGTATAAGAAAGTTTAACTAAAAAACTATCCTCTTTAAGACGTGCTGTATTAGGTTTTGGTTTTAAACTAGGATCAAGAAACATGGGAGGAGCATGGAGAAAGGAAAATTGCTCTGCTTTAGCCAACTGATGCATCTCACTAAGGGTAGAGTTCCGTTCACTTTGTGCCATAAAGAAATAGATTCCAGCAAAAATGATGAGTAGTACTATGGATATAAGGGACATAGTGATAAGTACAAAACGTACTTTAAGTTTCTTTATCATTTATTCACCTCCTAAGCGATAACCTACACCACGAACTGTTTGAATACCTATTGTCGAATGAATATGAGAAAGCTTCTTGCGAAGAAATGAAATATAAACTTCTACATGATTATATTCAGCTTCTGAATCAAACCCCCATATTTTTTCTAGAAGTTCCTCCTTGCTCACGATATGTTCACCATGACGAATAAGAAACTCTAGAATTCTAAATTCTTTAAGGCCTAAACGAATGGATTTATCTTTACAAGTAAGTTCATAGGTTGATAAATTTAAGGAGAGGTCTTGATAAGAAAGAGTATTATCACAAATGAGCTCACCACGCCTTCTACCTAATGCACGAATCCGTGCTAGAAGCTCTTCTGTTGCAAAAGGCTTAGTAAGATAATCATCTGCACCATAATCTAAGCCTTTGACTCTATCAGATACTTCATCTTTTGCAGTAAGTAAAATAACAGGTGTTTGTATCCTTTGCTTTCTAAGTTCTTGAAGGATTTCTAATCCATTTAATTGAGGGAGCATAATATCTAATATAATCACATCATAAATACCTGTTAAGGCATGGTCAAGACCAGTAATACCATCATAAGCAGCTAGTGCTGTATATTTATTTTTTTGTAGAATTTGAACAAGAGCCTCTGCCAAGCGCACTTCATCTTCTATAACTAATAGATTCATTCATAAGCTCCTTTCAGGCTGCACAAGTCAGCACTAAGTAAATAAGATAATATGATGATAACATATTAACCTTAAATCAGTCTTAAAAGCAACATCATAAACTAATAATAGAAATATTTGTAAGTATTTTTCTTTTGAAAAAGGAGACTCTATTATTGTAAAACCAAATATGAATGCAGGAGGTAAGTTATATGAAATATTATAATCACCGACACATTCTTTCCCGAGGATTAAGCTACGTGGCTTTAGCTGGAGCTTATCCGCCAAAAAGGTAGTGGTTTTATCGGCAACAATGTAGTTGCTAGGCATATATTAATCCATGATAGGTGTTAATATATGCAAATCAGGAGTGTTAACTAGAAGTTTTCTAGCTAGCACTTCTTTAAGTTTATTAAGAAAAAGATAGATATAAGTCGATTGTTGCTAACAAAATATGGATTGTAGTGTATAATAGGTATATACTTTATTTTATGAGGATAAATAAAAGATTTAATAATAGGGGAATATATGAAAAAAAATAGAATAATTATATTTATAGTTATGTTTATAGGATTATTTCCTTTGTTTTTACAAGGTGAAATTCAAAAGCCTGTAGCTCAGTTTGTTTTTACCAAGGCGTCTTATCAGCTTGGGGAACCTATAGAAGTAGTAGAAAATAGCTATAGCCCAACTGGAGCAAAGATTACAAAGAAGGAATGGAAAGTCATCATAGAGGGTAAAGAGAAAAAAAGTAGTAATGTGAAAACTTTATTGCGTTATCTTAAGAAAGAAGGTAATTATACCATCTACTTAACAGTGAAAGATAATAATGGTACATGGAGTAATACAATCTCGCGAAATATTAAAATTACATCTTCTAGATCTTTAGAGATTAAAAATTTTACCACAGAAAAAACGACTTATGCTATAGGCGAGAAAATTCAGTTTGTATGGGAATATGATAACCCTAATAATATTGATGTAAAAAGTCAAAGATGGCGCTATAAAAATTTGACCACTAATAGTTCCTTAGTGGCAGGTAAACCCAATTACTTTAGAAAATCAGGTAAATATGAAGTTACTTTAGAATTACAAGATGAGTGGGGGAATTGGTCTAACAAGAAAACATGCTATGTTATCATTGGGCAGGAAGAAGTGACAAGAAATGGCGAATATCTTTTTAATGAAGGAAGACAAGGTGATTTATTAGAAGGGTATATTGATAAAGATTATAATACATTTGATGAACTTCAAGGGGTTCAGGTTCAAGATACACCAGGTAAATTAATTATGAGCAACTCACCTGAGAGCGTGCCTTCAAGTGGAATTCTTTATCGAGATACAGTTAGTGGCAATGGTATTATGACCGTACATCATAGCAATGCCTCAAATGTTGCTAAGAAGCTTGTTATATTAGCAACTTCTAAAGAGGAGCAAGAGATTACACTTACGATTAGTAATGAATCTATATTAGGACCCAATACCAATATTTTAAAGACGGGGCAAAACTCGGTGAATAAATATTTTACAGGAAAAGCAAGTGAAAATTACATACTAAAGCCAGGTGAGACAATTTGCATTTATGATAGTCAAACGAAAAAGTCATGGCGAAATGGAGATATTATTTCAGGATTATTTGATTTTGATAGTACAGGAAATGTTAGCTTTACAGTAGCAGCATTAGATGAAAATGCAACATTAAGCAGTATTTCTACACTTCAAGCACTACCAAGGAGTATCCATGCACGAGGTACCTTTGATGTCGTAGCAAGAAAATATATAGTTGATGTAAAAGGGTTAGTAAATCCAAGTAAGTTAGTTATTGGCAAGGAGCAAGAAGAATGGTTAGTAGGGGTAGATGCGCTAACTGGTGAGCAAGTTAGGAACCAAGGTAATTATGGTTTGCCTATCACTATAGAAGTGAAAAATAAAGAAGACATAGGCGTTATTTTGAATGCCAGAGGTGGGTCTTATCAAGGTGCAATTAAATGGAATGGTTCTAAAGTTTTTGATATTCCAGACGAAGACATTTTAAGTTCCAAGAAGTTAGCAGCACTTGTGGGGAAGATTCCTGCTAACAAAGGAGCCAGTATTTTATATACTTTACCTAATGGTTCATCTGCACCAGTATTATTTGGATTTATACCAAGTTCATTTTGGAAATAAGAGGAGGAGACAACAATGAAGTTACTTTTAATTATTGATGCGCAAGAAGGATTTATGAATGAAGGGAATAAAAAGATTACAAATGACATTATAGAGCATGTTAAAAATGAAGAATATGATTTAATTATTGCAACACGGTTTGTCAATAAAATGGATTCTCTGTATCATAAAGACTCTTATAGAAGGGAAATGACCATGCTTAGTCCTAAAGCCAAGCTAGTAGAAGGAATAGGAGAATTAGCAGACATTACAATTATGAAGTCTACTTATACGGCACTTACTACTGATCTTGATAAATTATTAAAGAAAAACGAAGTAAAAGAAGTGTATATTTCAGGCTTTAATATCGAAAGCAGTATAATAGCAACAGCCTTAGGGTTATTTGATAAAGAAGTAAGACCTATTATCTTGTCAAAGCTCTGTGGCACGATGCGTGAAGATTTATTTAAACAAAATGCTTTAATGATATTAGCGAATGCAATAGGAAAAGAAAGTATTCTGTAAAATACAAAGAGACTTATCTAATCCATGGGAGATTGGATAAGTCTCTTTAATCATCTGATAAATGGACTATTTAGAGTGTGTGACAACTACTAGTGAAGTTCAACTAAATATTTAAAGTAACGTTTTGGCATATAGGCATTACACCTTTTAATATTAACTCGTTCAGGGATAGTAGTAGAGGTGTAATAAGCTTTAAACAGTTTTTCAAAGGGATCATCTACAGAGGTTTTTAGAAGGACTTCAGCTTCCTCAGGTGTAAGCTTTTGAATGAAGATTTCTTCTTTGTTATAAACAATCACTTCATGACGTTTCACATCATGAATCATAAAACATTGATCAGAAAAGCGTTTTTCAAAGTGCTCAATAAGTAGAGGTAAAATATGATGGTCAGGTGAAATTTGCGCATAAAAAAGCATAGGACGTATTTCTTTAAAGCGGACAAAACCATTATAGCGATGTGCCTCAAAACGAACATGCTTAACAGCTAGGTCTATCTCACGAATAATATCATTATTCTTAGCTAAATTAATACTGTCCGTATACTGATAACAAAGTTTAATATATTGCAAAATGAGGGTCTCCACACCTTCTTCCTCACTAAGATAGGCACAATAGACATTTTCTAAGGTAGAAGTGGAGAGTTTATTATGGATGCTACTATAAACTCTTTCGGCTTTGTCTGATTCTGTCACAATATTCTTGGTTATAGTGAGGAAAGAGGGAGCATAGTGTGTAGCTTTGTGAATGTGAACTTCTTCATGTTTTTGATAACCATAAAAAATAGCAGTTAATAAGCCATCAAAGCTACCATCATATAGATAATCAATCATAATTACCTCCTATGGTAAGATTATAATTCTCCTGTTAGAGCTGTTGGCGTATCAGAAAGCACTATATGCTGCTTGACCTTTGATTTCTCAGGAAGGAATAGAGGAGCGTTAGGCAAGGTAATAAGCTTAGCTGTAGAAGGAGCGTGAGCTGAAAATAGGCTCAGCTGTTCATAAGGTGCACTCTCATCATAATAAGTATCTTGGGGGATTAAAATGCGTTTAATTTTATCCTCTTGCATTTCTACTTTGCCATAGTATTTGGTGTTACAGGTGATGAAATATTGTGCTCGCTTAAGGACAATACCTAACTTACGTAAATCTTCATAATGAAGAGGGGCAATCCGTCTACTACTCATAATCTTTTGAGCACCACGAATGCCTATACCTGGTACACGAAGAAGCATAGAATAAGGCGCCCTATTAATTTCTACAGGAAATTGGTCTAGATGATTAAGTGCCCAAGAAGTTTTAGGGTCTAAATGAGTGTCAAAATGAGGATGTACTTCGTCTAAAAGTTCCTCAGCTTTAAATCCATATAATCTAAGTAGCCAATCCCCTTGATAGAGGCGATGTTCTCTAAGTGTGGGAGGCTGCAAGAGGTCGGGTAAATTCTTATCCTTATTAACAGGTGTATAAGCAGAATAATAAACTCTTTTTAAACCATATTTTTGATAAAGTTTTTGACTTAAGTTTAAAATACTATAATCTGTATCGGGGGTAGCCCCTATGATGAGCTGTGTGCTTTGTCCACCAGGAACATAAAGAGGCGCTTTTCTTGATTTTTTTCGTTCTTCAAGATGAATAAGACTATTTTGATGAATATCATGCATGGGTTTAAAAATACTTTCTTTCTTCTTATCAGGCGCAAGAAGTTTAAGGGAATCGGCAGAGGGTAATTCAATATTAACGCTCATACGATCGACATAGAGGCCAGCTTCATGAATAAGTTCCTCACTAGCTCCAGGAATGGCTTTAAGATGAATATAGCCACGAAAGTGATGTTCTGCTCTTAGCTTCTTAACAATATGAGTGAGCATTTCCATTGTATGATTGGCATCTTTAATAATGGCAGAACTGAGAAAAAGACCTTCTATATAATTACGTCTATAAAAGTTAATAGTAAGTGAGACTACTTCATCCACAGTAAAGGCAGCACGGCGAATATCATTAGAACGTTTATTGATACAGTAGGCACAATCATAAATGCAGTAATTGGTTAATAGGATTTTAAGAAGAGAAATACAACGACCATCAGGGGTATAGCTATGACAAATACCTGCTGCTTCAGTTGAACCTAATTCACCTTTTTTAGGAGAGCGAGTAGAGCCAGACGAAGAACAGGAAACATCATATTTAGCTGCATCTGATAGAATTTCTAATTTTTCTTTAATATCCATAGTTTCACCTTACCTTTATTAAATAGAAGTCGAACATTTGTTCTATTATATAGCAATTAGAGTGAATAAGCAAGAGGTAGAATAAGGATTGAATAGATTAATCTTGAAAAGTAAAAAATAGATAGAATAAAGGCCGGTATATTTACTTGACATAACAATTATATTATCATTATAAGAATATGAAAGTAAAATGACTAGAGAGGAAGCCACAACATGACTCATATTCAGCTACCAGAAATACTTCCCACGCTGCAGCGTGATATAAATAGAGAAGAACTAGAGACTATTTTTGAAAAAGGTGGGAGATATCCCTCTATAAAGGAGCAACTCATCCTAAAAGCACATGAGATTACGGATACTACTAAGCTAGTATATGATTCTAAAGACTTAGCAGTACTTTGTAGTAATGATTCTACAGGTGTTTATTTAAGTTGTTTTAATAAAACAGAAGAAGAGATTAAATTAGAAGTACCATTTACTGCTTTAGAATTAAGTGGGAAACATAGCGCTTATTGTGTATTAACAGCAGAAGAACTGATTGTTTTAGATGGAAAATTAACATTATTGATTCCGGATTTAGGGATTTTACTCGTTAAATTAACAAAGCAAAACTAAAGAGTTAATTAAAAAGTGTATTAAATTACTATTTTAAATATTAAGATGGGTTATTGATTAAAAAGAATATATTGTGTCAATAATGATAGAGGACTAAAGGTTTTATGTCGCAGTATAGATAAACTCCTATCTATAGAAAACGGTCATTTGGTAGTGAGGGTTACCAAATGACCGTTTTTGCATGTTTAATTCTCTAATGATGCTTGTATTTCTGTAAAAATATCTGCTACAGTTTCTAAATGTGTCGCTTTATAAGCATTGCTGCCACAAAAGAGTAGTGCATGTTCAATATCACCCTTAGCTGCCGATATAAGGGCACTGGAAATACAATAAGGAATATTGGTCACACCACATTTTTCAATACAGTGATATAAGCAAGCCTTGTTACCAGGTGTATTTTTAATATAGTCATTTAAAATTGCACGACCAGGCATACCTACGGGACTTTTGATAATATGAATATCTTCTTGGGTTGCCTGAATATATGTTTCTTTGTATTTTGGAGCAGCATCACACTCATAAGTGGTGACAAAGCGAGTTCCCATTTGAACACCATCAGCTCCAGCATCTAGTGCTATGCGAACATCCTCTCCTGTGTAGAATCCACCTGCTACAATCACAGGAATACCTTTCTCATACTTTTCTTCATATTCTTTAATAACTGCCTTAACTTCGTTCATAATATCTATTACATTGGGATTTTCTAGGATGGTTTCATTAGAAAAGCCTAGATGCCCACCTGCTAAAGGCCCTTCTACGATGACACAGTCAGGTGCTGTTTGATGTTTGCGATCCCACATACGGCAGATGACACTAGCTGCCTTACCGGAAGAAACTATAGGTGCTATTTTGGTTAGACTTCCCTTAGTAAATAGGGGTAAATCTAAAGGAAGGCCAGCACCAGAGATGATTAAGTCTGCCCCAGCCTCTACAGCTTTTTTAGCATACTCACCATAATGTTTAAGTGCTACCATAATATTAACGCCAATAATGCCTTTTGGTGCAAGAGCTTTAGCTTTTAGTATTTCATCTTTTAATGCACGAAGATTGGCAGATAGGGTATTCGTTAAGAAGTCTGGTTCACGATAGCCTATTTGTGCTGCTGAAATAATACCAATTCCTCCATTTTTAGCTACATGACCAGCTAATTGATGCAAGGAAATACCTACACCCATACCACCTTGGATAATAGGGAATTTAGCTTTTAATTGGCAAAAAGGTAAATGAATTAAGTTCATTGTATCAACTCCATTACTTTAATAAAAAAATTTATAATAAATATTTTGAAGTTCAAAGTAAAAACCTTGATATTCAAAGTATATGAATAAAATATAAAAATGTCAACAAATAAATGAATTCAAAAATGTAAAAAATTGTATTGACAAAATTAAAATCAAGACCTATACTTTGAAAATAAAATACTTTGAAATGCAAAATAAATGTTTTCTACTTTACTTGGAGGGAGGAAAGAAAGTTGGAGGACTCAATTCAAATTATAAATGCCTTACTTGTAAATTCTTTTAATCAAATTCTAACTCTTGAAAAAGAGGTTTTAAAAGAAGGGCCCTTTAGTGAATTAACCCTAACAGAACTACATGCTATTGAGGCTATTGAACTTAAGGGGAAGACAATGACAGAAGCAGCTCATAAGTTAGGCATTACAGCAGGGAGTCTTACAGTAACCATTAATCGCCTTGTAAAGAAGGAGTATGTTATAAGAAGTGATAAAGAGGGAGACAGGCGCATGGTATATCTTTCCCTCACCAAAAAAGGAAAGCTAGCTTGGAGGCTTCATAATCACTTTCATAGACATATGGTAAAACGTATGCTGGAAGGGTTAAGTGAAGATGAACACCAAGTTCTCATTAGATCTTTGCAAAGCCTCATACATTTTGTAGAAGAACAACAAGCCTGTGTTAAGGCGAAATAAGGAGAATAGATAATGATTGGAATGCGGATAAGAGGACTAGGCAAAGCCTTACCACAAAAAGTCGTATCTAACGAAGAGCTCAGCTTATTAGTGGACACATCAGACGAATGGATTAGTAGCCGTACAGGTATTAAATCCAGGTATATTGCTACAACAGAAACGACAACTAGTTTAGCCATAGCAGCTGCTAAAGAAGCGGTGGAAAACAGTAAGTTAGAAATAGAAACGATAGACCTGGTAATTGTGGCTACGGTTTCACCAGATACAATGATGCCCAGTACAGCTTGCAGGGTCGCTGAGGCACTCGGTATAGAAAGTGCCACATGTTTTGATATAACAGCTGCTTGTAGTGGCTTTGTATATGCATCACAGCTAGCTTATCGTTTAATTCAGACGGATGTAGCACACAATGCTCTAGTTATTGGGGCAGAAGTCTTAAGTAAGGTATTAGATTGGGAAGACCGAAGTACTTGTGTCTTGTTTGGAGATGGAGCAGGTGCAGTGGTGTATGAAGGACATAGAGAAAATAAGGTTTATCAGATAATAACAAGTACAAATCCTAAAGGTGCTGATCAAATTATATTAGAAACAGCAGGTTTTGATCATACCTTTTATCAAAAAGCAGAAGTAAAACCAGCCATTAAGATGGATGGTAAAGGCGTCTATAGTTTTGCTACGACGACTGTCCCTAAAAGTATAGAAGAAGCTTTAGAGCAAGCAGGCTATGGCACCCAAGATATTACATGGTATATACTTCATCAAGCCAATGCAAGGATTATGGACAGGGTAGCAAGTCATCTTAAAGTTTCAAGTGAAAGGTTCTTTAAGAATTTACATTTACATGGCAATACTTCAGCAGCAACTATCCCGATGGCTTTATATGACCTAAGTCCTCAGCTTAAAGAAGGAGACAAAATAATAGCATCAGGTTTTGGTGCAGGACTGACTTGGGGAACAATGCTTTTTGAGTGGTAGCATCCAATAGGCTTTAGCCTTTTAGGATAGATAAAAACAATTATAGGAGGAATGAAACATGTTAGAAAGATTACAAGGCGTTATTGCAGACAAATTAAGTGTAGAGGTAAGTGAAGTAACAATGGAAGCTACTTTCCGTGAAGATTTAGGAGCTGACTCATTAGATTTGTTTGAAGTTGTAATGGGCATTGAAGAAGAATTTGGAATCTCTATTGATAACGAAGATTTAGAAAAAATCCAAACTGTAGGAGATGCGTTAGCTTATATTACAGAGAAACAATAATGGATAAGGAGATAACAGTAATGAAAACAATATGTGATTTGCTGGGGATTTCCTACCCCATTATTCAAGGTGGTATGGCATGGGTAGCTACTCATAGCATTGCCGCAGCAGTTTCAGAAGCAGGTGGATTAGGTATAATTGCAGCGGGGCACGCACCAAGCGAGTGGCTCCGCGAGGAAATCAGAGCTTGCAAAACTTTAACAAAAAAACCTTTTGGCGTGAATATCATGCTACTGAGTCCTTATGTAGATGAAGTAGCACAAGTAGTTGTAGAAGAAGGTGTAAGCATGGTCACAACAGGTGCAGGGAATCCAGGGAAATACATGGATCTTTGGAAAAATGCAGGGATTAAAGTCATACCTGTTGTACCTTCTGTAGCACTTGCAAAACGTATGGAAAAATGTGGAGCAGATGCTGTCATTGCTGAAGGAATGGAATCTGGTGGACACATTGGTGAACTAAGTACTATGGCTCTTGTTCCTCAAGTAGTAGATGCAGTGAGTATTCCTGTCATTGCTGCTGGCGGTATTGGGGATGGTAGAGGCATTGCAGCTGCTTTTATGCTAGGGGCTCAGGGGGTACAAATAGGTACAAGATTTCTAGTTGCCAAGGAGTGTGATATTCCTGATACCTATAAACAAAGAGTGCTTAAAGCCTCGGATATTGATACAGTTGTAACAGGACGTTCTACAGGTCATCCAGTAAGGGGGCTTCGTAACCAGCTTACCCGTGAATTTATTCAAGCAGAAAAGTCAGGGGCTACCCCAGAGGAACTAGAGGTATTAGGAACAGGGGCATTAAGAAGGGCGGCTATAGAAGGGGATGTGATGAGAGGCTCTGTACTTGCTGGTCAAATCTCTGGGATGATTAATAAAGAACAAACGACAAAAGAAATCATAGAAGAGTTAATGCTACAACTTAATCAACTAGTAGGAGACAAAATAGAGAACCTAGAGGCTATGGTGAGCCAAATCAATAATAAGTAGGAGGTGGAAAAATGAAAGCAGCCATATTATTTCCAGGCCAAGGTGCTCAGTACGTTGGTATGGGTAAGGACTTATACGATTCTAATATTATAGTAAAACAATTATTTGACGAAGCAGCAGACATTCTAGAGTGGGATGTTAAAGAAGTATGCTTTACAGATTCTCATGCACTTATTAATCAAACACGTTATACACAAGCTGCTCTTTTTATCACCAACTATGCTATTTTTAAAGCATTAGAAGTCAAAGGCTTTAAGGCTCAGGCTATGCTCGGATTTAGCCTTGGTGAGTATGATGCCATAGCAGCAAGCGGTGCTCTAGATTTTAAAGAAGCATTAAAACTAGTAGATAAGAGAGCAAGTTATATGGAGGTAGCAGCCACAAAGAATCCTGGTGGGATGTCAGCAGTACTTGGGCTAGATGTAGAGGTCATTAAAGCTATTTGTAAAAGTGTAACAGAAGAAATGAATGCACCTGTAGAGGTAGCTAATGATAACTGTGAGGGTCAAGTTACCATTGCAGGGGTTAATGAGGCTTTGCAAGTAGCCAGTGAAAGGCTAAAAGAAGCAGGTGCAAAAAGGGTGTTACCTCTTAAAGTAAGTGGGGCCTTTCATAGTACCCTAATGAAAGAAGTAAAAGAACAATTAATGGGTGAACTTTCATTTATAGAGTTCAATGAACCAGATGTTGTGCTCATTGGCAATGTCACAGCGATGCCTATGGATAAACAGAAAATAATTGAAAATATTCCACTTCAAGTGATCAAAGGTGTACGTTTTAGAGAAAGCATCATCTATTTACGAGAGCAAGGGTTTGATACTTTTATTGAGGTAGGGCCTAAATGTACTTTAAGCAATCTCGTGAAGAAAATAGCACCAGAGGCAACAATCTTAAATGTGGAAGATCAAGAGAGCATGACCAATGTATTAGAAAAGGTAGGTATAAACAATGCTTAAAGGGAAAGTAGCCGTGATTACAGGGAGTGTACGTGGCATAGGAAAAGCTATTGCATTGTGTTTTGCAAAGCAAGGTGCAAGCGTTGTCATTAATTATAGTAGTGAAGGAAGAAAAGAAGAAGCTGGTGAAGTGGTCAAGGCTATTGAGGAGCTAGGAGGTAAGGCTATTGCTCTTTGTGCTAATGTAGCAAACAGTGAACAAGCTCAGCATCTTATTGAAGAGAGTATAGCTACTTTTGGGAAAATAGATATTTTAGTTAATAATGCAGGCATTACAAAGGATATGCTGCTTTTAAGAATGACAGAAAAGGAATTTAGTGAAGTATTAGATGTTAACTTGAAAGGTATTTTTAACTGCTCTAAGCATGCCACTAAGGCCATGATGAAGACAGGCGGCAGCATTATTAATATGACATCAGTAGTTGGTATTAATGGAAATGCAGGACAGAGTAATTATGCCGCTTCTAAGGCAGGTGTTATTGGTTTTACAAAATCTATTGCTAAAGAGTTTGCAGGTAAGAAAATTCGTGTTAATGCTATTGCACCGGGGTTTATTACAACAGATATGACAGAGGTACTTCCGCAGCGGGTAAAAGATGAGGTGCTCACAAGTATTCCGATGAAACGATTTGGAGACAGTGAAGAAATAGCTCATGTGGCAATGTTTTTAGCAAGTGATCTTTCAAGCTATATTACAGGAGAGGTAATTAAAGTAGATGGCGGTATGGCCATGTAATAACGTGAGGAGAAAAGAAGATGAATAATAGAGTGGTTATTACTGGAATGGGCGTAGTATCACCGGTAGGAAATGATGTAGAGACTTATTGGAATAGCTTAAAAGAAGGAAAATGTGGTATTAAGATACTTCCAGAAGAATTACAAATAGAAGGCACCAATGTACATGTAGCAGGCACGGTAACAGACTTTGAAGTGGAGAAGTATATCGATAAAAGAGAAGCAAGAAGGCTCGCTAGATTTTCACAATTTGCGATTTATGCCAGTAAACAGGCTCTTGATAATGCACAACTGAATATGGAAGAGGAAGATGCAAGTCAAGTTGGCATTATAATTGGCAGTGGCATTGGCGCTTTGGATGTGATTGAGCAAGAGACTATAAAATTGCATGAAAAGGGTGCTAAGAGAGTGTCCCCATTATTTGTCCCTATGGCTATTGTTAATATGGCAGCAGGAAATGTGGCTATCTACACAGGTGCTAAGGGAATTTGCTCATCGGTAGTTACAGCCTGTGCTTCAGGTACTAACTCTATTGGAGAAGCTTTTAGGTATTTAAAACATGGGTTTCAAGAGGTCATGTTAGCAGGTGGTGCTGAAGCATGTATTACACCACTAGGTATAGCAGGATTTAATGCCCTTACCGCCCTTACAACAAGTGAGGATCCAATGAGAGCTTCTATTCCTTTTGACAAAGAACGTAGTGGTTTTGTAATGGGGGAAGGAGCAGGTGTACTTGTAATGGAAACTCTAGAGCATGCGAAGAAAAGAGGGGCCCCTATTATTGCTGAGGTAGTAGGTTATGGAGCAACTGGTGATGCCCATCATATTACAACACCAGCACCAGGGGGAGTTGGAGCGGCTAGTGCTATGAATGAAGCCTTAAAGGAAGCAGGTATCTCAGCTGATAAAGTAGATTATATTAATGCTCATGGTACAAGTACGCATTACAATGATCTTTATGAAACCATGGCGATTCAAAGTGTATTTGGAGAAGATACAAAAGTAGCAGTAAGTTCAACGAAATCTATGACAGGTCACCTCTTAGGAGCAGCGGGAGCTATTGAAGCTATTGCAATCGCCAAGGCTATTGAAGATAACTTTGTGCCACCAACAGCTAATTATAGGTTACCAGATGAAGAATGTCCCCTTGATTATGTAGCAAGAGAAGGAAGGGCAATGGAAGTGAGCTATGCGATGAGTAATTCACTTGGCTTTGGTGGACACAATGCCACTTTAATCTTTAAAAAATGGGAGGAAGCATAGATGGATATAGAAATCATTAAAGAACTTATTCGATCTTTTAGTGAAGCAGAACTTACTTCATTATCGCTTAAAAGTGAAGATTTTGAACTTAATTTGAGCAAAGAAAAGGCTATCTATCAAAACGTAATGTCGGGAGCACCTATACAAACTCAGCCCATCTTGCAAAGTGATATTCAGGCTAATGGAGGGATAGTAAATGAGCCAATAGCTCCAGTCATTCCAATTAATCAAAAGGCCATTAAATCCCCTATGGTAGGAACATTCTACGCAGCAAGTAACCCTAAGGCAAAGCCTTTTGTAGAAGTAGGCAGCAAAGTGAAAAAAGGCGATATAGTGTGTGTGATTGAAGCGATGAAATTAATGAATGAAGTAGAAGCTGAAATAGAGGGTGAAGTAGTAGAAATTCTAGTAGCCAACGAATCTATGGTAGAATTTGGTCAGCCTCTTTTCGTCTTAAAGTAAGGAGTAAATCATGTTAGATACAAAACAAATTATGGAAATTATTCCTCATAGATATCCTTTTTTACTAGTAGATAAAGCAGAGTTATTAGAAGGTGGCAAAGCAGCTATTGGTTATAAAAATGTGACCATCAATGAACCTTATTTTCAAGGACACTTTCCTAAGGAGCCAGTTATGCCAGGGGTCTTAATGATAGAAGCTCTCGCTCAGGTAGGGGCTATAGCCCTTTTGTCTCAAGAAGCCTTTAAAGGAAAGATTGCTTACTTTGGAGGAATTAAAGAGGCTAAATTTAGAGGGAAAGTAGTACCTGGTGATACTTTAAAGCTGGAATGTGAGATTATTAAGCAAAAAGGCCCTATGGGTGTAGGTAAGGCGATTGCTAGTGTAGAGGGCAAGAAGGTCTGTGAAGCAGAACTTATTTTTGCCATCGGCTAATAGGAGGTGAAAGAGGATGATAGAAAAAGTACTTGTTGCTAATAGAGGAGAAATTGCTGTTCGTATTATTAGGGCATGTAAAGAAATGGGTATTGCTACAGTAGCAGTATACTCAACAGCTGATGAAGAAGCACTACATGTACAACTAGCAGATGAGGCAGTATGTATAGGAAGTCCTCTTCCTAAAAACAGTTATCTGAATATAGAAAATATCATTAGTGCAGCAGTATTAACAGGCTGTGATGCACTTCATCCAGGCTTTGGCTTTTTATCTGAGAATGCAAAGTTTGCAGATATTTGTGAGAAGTGTGGGATTACCTTTATTGGACCCACGGGAGAAATGATTCGCTTAATGGGAGATAAAGCAAAGGCGAGAGAGATGATGATTGCAGCAGGTGTGCCTGTTGTGCCAGGCTCAGAAGGGAAGATTAATCGTTTAGATGAAGCTATGTGCTTAGCAGATAGTATTGGTTACCCTGTTTTTTTAAAAGCATCTGCAGGTGGTGGTGGCCGTGGCATGCGTATTGTATGGAATAAGGAAGAATTTGAAAAGGCATTTTTATCAGCAAGTAGTGAAGCCGAAAATGCATTTGGGGATGGGAGTATGTATCTAGAAAAGTATATTCAGAATCCTCGCCATATTGAATTCCAAATTCTAAGTGATGCTTATGGCAACGTGGTGCATCTAGGTGAAAGAGATTGCTCACTTCAACGTCGTCATCAAAAAGTTATGGAAGAAGCACCTTCTCCTTTCTTAAATGAAGAGATGAGAAAGCAAATGGGTGAAATTGCTGTGAAAGCAGCAAAGGCTGTGAATTATCAAAATGCAGGAACGATTGAATTTATAGTTGATAAAAATGGAAAATTTTATTTTATTGAAATGAATACCCGTATTCAAGTAGAACACCCCATTACAGAAATGGTAACAGGAATAGACTTAATCAAAGCACAAATAAAAATTGCTTCTAAAATGCCACTTGAGCTGACACAAGATACAATCTGTATAAAAGGTCATGCCATTGAATGTCGTATCAATGCAGAAAATCCACTTTTAAATTTCAAACCTTGTGCAGGAACGGTAGAAGAACTCTATCTTCCTGGTGGAAGAGGCGTTCGGATAGAGTCAGCCCTTTATGAAAGCTATAAGGTACCTCCAAACTATGATTCTATGCTTGCTAAAGTGATTACCTATGGTGATACCAGGGAGGAAGCTATTGCTATTATGAAGAGAGCCCTAGAGGAAATGGTAATTGAAGGGATAGAAACCAATATCTTTTTTCAATATCAGCTTGTAAATGAAGAGGCATTTTTAAATGGCCGTTTTGATACCTCATTTATCGAACAAAACCTTGAGATGATTTTAGGAGGGGTGGTAGATGAAGCTTAATGGTTTGATAAAAAAGAAAACAAAGTATGCGATTAAGACGAAGGGGGAGATTCCTAAGTCAAGTGTACCAGAGGGAATCTATGTACAATGTCCAAACTGTAAAAAAAGTGTTTATCGAGCAGATTTAAAGCAGAGCCTAGGTGTTTGCCCACAGTGTGGTTATTATTATCCACTATCTGCTAGGGCTAGATTGAGCTTAGTTGTGGATAAAGGAAGCTTTAAAGAATTAGATAGTGCCATGATCAGTAGCAATCCTTTAAGTTTTCCTGGCTATGAGGAAAAACTTAGTACTTATCAGGAAAAAACAGGAGAAAAAGAAGCGGTTATAACAGGTGAGGCCGAAATAGAAGGTCAAAAAACTATGATTGCTATTATGAACTCCAGTTTTATGATGGGAAGTATGGGTTCAGTAGTAGGGGAGAAAATTACGAGAGCCATTGAATATGCTACCCAAAAGGAATTGCCTATTGTCATTTTTACTGCATCGGGTGGGGCTAGAATGCAAGAAGGAATTTTCTCTTTAATGCAAATGGCAAAAACCAGTGGCGCACTAGCAAGACATGATGCAAGAGGGCTGCTATATATCAGTGTTTTAACAGATCCAACAACAGGTGGGGTTACAGCCAGTTTTGCTACCCTAGGAGATGTTATTCTAGCAGAACCCGGGGCACTTATAGGTTTTGCAGGACCTAGAGTTATTGAACAAACCATTAATCAAAAATTGCCTGAGGGTTTTCAGCGTAGTGAATTTCTTTTAGAACATGGTCAGATTGATGGTATTGTAGAACGTATAGAATTAAAAGCAACATTAGGTAAACTTTTAAGATTGCATAGCAAGGAGGGGTAAAGTGGAAGATATAAAGATACGCTTAGAAGCCATAGAAGATGCCATAGAGCATCTAGGAACTTTAGAGCAGACCCCAGAAATGATAGAAGAAAAAGGAAGACTTGAGAAATTCGCTCATAAATTACGTAAGAAACTCCCTGAAAGTGAAAAAGCGTGGGAAAAGGTCTTAGCAGCTAGGAAGTTAGAAAGACCAAGAGGGAAGTTTTATATAGAAACTATTGTTACAGACTTTATAGAATGCCATGGGGACCGCAGTTTTAGAGATGATCCTGCTATTATTGGTGGTATTGGAAAAATTGGTGAACATCCTGTTACCATTATCGTGCAAGGCAAAGGAAATACAGCCAAAGAAAATATGGCAAGAAACTTTGGAATGCCACATCCTGAAGGATATAGAAAAGCCCTTAGACTGATGAAGCAAGCAGAAAAGTTTAATAGACCTATAGTATGTTTAATTGATACACCAGGAGCATACTGTGGACTTGGTGCAGAGGAGAGAGGTCAAGGGGAAGCTATAGCTAGGAATTTAATGGAAATGTCAAGGCTTAGAGTCCCTATTATTGCCGGCATCATTGGTGAAGGCGGAAGTGGGGGAGCATTGGCACTTGCCATAGCTGACAAAGTTTTTATGCAAGAAAACACGATTTACTCCATTTTATCCCCAGAAGGGTTTGCAAGTATTTTGTGGAAGGATGCAGGAAGAGCTAAGGAAGCAGCAGAACGGATGCAAATAACAGCATCGCAGTTGTTAACACAGGGCATCATTGATGATATTATTCTAGAACCTTTAGGTGGTGCTCATCAAGATTCAATTGCTGCAGCTGACGCTCTTAAGCAATATCTTATGGTACAGCTCACAGAGTTAAAAGGAGAAAATGAGGAAGAAAGATTAATTAATCGGTATGAGAGATTCAGAAAATTTGGGGTTATTACAGAATAGAAGAAGGTTAGCACTTAAAAAAGAGTTGTATAGAAGGGATAAATAGGACACTTCTATACAACTCTTTTGAGTTAATTCAGGGTAAAGGATTTAACAATTGCCTCAAGTTGCTCAGTACTTGCCTTATTGAGATTAGCTAGTTCTTGGGTGTCAGATGTAGATTTCACTATCACATTAGTTTTTTCGGCAATGTCCATGATACCTGTACTTGATTCAGTAATAGTGAAATTAATACCTTGGATGGTCTCATTAATTTGCCCTGTAGTTTGAACTAAGGCATTAATAGCTGTATAAATCTGAGTCATGTTCTCTTGGAACTGATGGGCATCTTCAGCATATTGTTTACCCACATTCATAAAGTTATCATAATCAGTTAATACAACTGATTCTAAGAACTGACTAGTATCTACAAGACATGAAGACATTTGAGACACAGCTTTATGAACTTCCTCTATAATGAGGTTAATATCTTTGACAGTTTGTGTACTCTGAGAGGCTAAGGAAGCAATTTCAGAAGCTACTACGGCAAAGCCTCTACCTGCCTCACCTGCACGAGTCGCTTCTATGGAAGCATTTAGGGCGAGTAAGCTGGTTTGAGAGGCAATATTATTAATCACATTGGTAAGAATATTAACTTTTTCTACAGCTTTGGCATTTTCTACAGCTAAGGCAGTTTTATCTTTCACTGTTATATAGACAGATTGTGTTTGCTGACGTGCTAAGGCAGTCTGATCATAAAGGGTATTAGCACGTTGTTGGATTTCAGTAGCTTGTAAATTACCATGGGCAGAAAGGGTGCTAATTTCAATGGCACTTTTATTGATATAGGAAATACTTTCACTAATATGCTCTGTGGCAGCAGAAGTTTCTTCCATGCCTGCTGCTAATTGCTCTGTTGTGGCAGAATTATCTATACACATAGCATTCATTTTTTCTGCAAGAGCGCATAGAGAGGAAACATTGTGGTTAATAGTCTGACTTACTTCATTAATATTACCTACAATAGTTCTAAGGGATTGACGCATATTATGAACAGAACGTACCATAATACCTGTTTCATCTTTTAAGGCATAAAGGCGTTTAGTATTTGTGCTTGGTATAAAGTTAAACTTAGAGGTTTTTTCAATAATATCTGTAAGTATAGTAATGGGTTGAATAAGTTTTCTACTAAAAATAATACTGAGTATAATTGCTAATAAAATGGCAATTACAGAAACGACAGCAATTTGCAAGCCGAGTAAAAACGGATGTTCATAAATTTCCTTAACGGGTGCTGTTAAAACTAATTTCATACCATTTTCCAGAATAGAGTAGTTCATGCTCTTACGTTCGTTGTTATAGTTATACTCAGTAGCGGTATTTTGAAGCGAGAGATCACTCAAGATAGCATCTAGGTTACTGAATTTTGCTTCATGTAGACTGGTTCCCATAGGTAGATCTTTGTGGGCAAGAACAGTATTATCAGCATTAAGTAGAATAGCATAGCCTGTATCATAAAGTTTCGTTTCAGTAATAATATTTTGGAAAGTAGAAAAATCAATATCCATACCGATTACCCCAATAGAAACACCATCTATAAAGATAGGAACAACATAAGAAATCTTACAAACATTAGTATTAGAGTTCATATAAGGGTCTAACCAGGTTGCAGCTTGATTTTGAACAGGTGTATAGTACCAACCAACGCGGGCAGTATCACTGGGGTCATACATGCTAAAGTCTGTAGGTATTACTTTTTCAAATGGACTATTAATATCAGAACGAATTAATAATAAACCTGAAGTAGGTTCAGTAAACTCTGGATTATAGCGTACATATACAGAGAGTGCACCCTGGGTATTATTTGCAAAATCTAAAACACTTTGTTCTATAGAGTTAGTATAATCTTTAACATATAAAGCACTTTGTTTAAAGGCTTTTATATCAATAAGGTTGTTAGTTGCAATAAGGGCAAGTGTATCTACGGATTGCTCAATGCTTCTGATAATATTATTAAGTTGCGTACTTTTTAGTTCATTAGTAAGTTGGATTAGCTTTCTAGCATCTATACCTGTAATAGTAGCAGTAGTTTTAATGCTCAGACCACCAATAATAAAGGCAGTAAATAATATGATGAGCAAAGTAATAGCGATAATTTTGTGCTTTAATGAATTCACTTTGATTTCCTCCTAAATATGCGAATAAATATTTGAATATTCTTAATAGTTAAATAATTATAACATGATTATTTTTATTTTGCCATATAGTAACTTGATATATCTTTCTTTGACTTCTATAATCAAGTAATAAGATAAAGCAAAATAATGAGATGAGGAGCATATAAGGAAATGATATGAGTCACATTGTTAAAGTAAACTATTATGATGTATTTCAATGTATTGGAGGAACGTGCCCTTTTACCTGTTGTCAGGAGTGGGCAATATCTGTAGATGAAGATACCCTTAAAAAGTGGAAAGGTATAACTTTAGAATCCATTGGTATGAAAGATGAAAAGGAGGCTACATCTACCTTATGTGATTGTGTAGAAAAAGAAGAATCAGAATATGTAATTGCATTAAAGAAAGATAAGACCTGTCCCTTCTTAAATCAGGGCAAACTTTGTAGTGTGGTTGCATGCTTAGGTGAAGATTATTTATCGAATACATGTACTACCTATCCTAGACATGTAAATAAAGTAGGGGAACAAGAGGAGTATTCATTAGACTTTGGGTGTCCTGCTGTTATTGATTTACTTTATAAAGAAGAAGGGATTGGCTTTAATTTTCATGGAAAAACATTAGAAGAAATCTCAGTATTAGAAGCAATACGTCAGATGTTAGTTGAGCAGGTACAAGATAAACGCTATACCTTAACAGAGGGGATTTTAATGAGTTACTGTTGCTTATTAGAGCTTCTTGAAGAAGAGGAACTGACAATAGAGACGGTACAAGCTTATAGACAAGAAGAGTACTTAAAAGCATTAGTGGATGAAATGCGTACAATAAAGATAGAGAAAATAGATTCTTTCTGGGAGAGAAATGAACAGTTTCTAGACCGAATTCAGCTTTACCGTAAGGATGAAACTTATACCAAAGATATTGAGGCATATAGCTTGCTGGCAGAAAGGCTAGAGGAGTATTATACAGATTACTGGCTTATGGAAAGAGAAGAAGCCTTTGAAAAACAATATCGTAGGTTTGAAGGCCTGCTAAGAAATTATTTGGCAGCAGAGCTATGGGCAAACTGTCTAAGAAAAGATACCTGCCTTGAGGACATGATAAGAGTATACATATGGGTTGTACTAGAATACTCTGCCATAAAGCAACTCACCTTCCTTAAATGGATTACAAAGGAAGAAGGAGAGAGGGTAGATTATATCATAGTAAGAGAAGCTATGATGCTTGTGGCAAGGATGATTGCCTATGACTATCAAGAGATAGAAAAATGTTTATCCTATAGCTTTGAAGAAACGATTTTAGATTGGGGAACATTAGCACTTATTGTAGGGAATGGAAAGATGTAGGACTATCATTAGAAATAGAAGTTAAAGAGGCTATCCCTCAACTAATTAAAGATTAGTTGGGTGATAGTCTTTTTAATTATAAATTTTAGATAGGTCAATGGTGGTTGCAAAATGGATTGCTTTTATTGAGAAATAAAACTTTTAAAATATTACAAATTATTGTATAATTTTTAAATATACAACATAAAATTTCAAATTTTTTAATATTATTTTATTATATGACATATAAGAGAGGTGATGAAAATATAAGGGCTAATGTTAGGGGAAGTTTGATGGTTTGTACTAAGATGAGTAGTAGGTAAACTAACGGATTGTAGAGATTAAGAAAAGGAGATGTATTGATGAGAAGAAATATAAAAAAAATAGTAATAAGTATGTTAACAGTAACCTTAATGTTTCTTTATGCACCAGAGAGATATATAAAGGCGTCTGAACAGTCAGGCACCTTTGGCTTTAGTTCAGCTACGGGAACTGTGTCAGAAGAAGAGAGCTTAGCCAAATTACCCGTGATAAGAACTGGAGGAACAGATGGGATTGTAACAGTAGGCTATAAGGTGATAGGAGGAAGTGCAACTAAAGGAGAGGACTATATATTGTCAGATGGGACTTTAAGGTTTGATAATGGAGACACTAATAAAAATATCATAGTAAATATAATTGATGACAGCAAGTATGAAGGTAATGAGACATTGGAAGTCCAGCTCTATAGCGTAAGTGGAGGAAGCCTAGGAGGAATCACAACATATACCTTAACCATACAAGATAATGACCCCGCCCCTGCCCAACCAGGCACCTTTGGCTTTAGTTCAGCTACGGGAACTGTGGCAGAAGAAGAGCGATAAGCCAAAATACAAGTGAAAAGAAGTGGAGGAACAGATGGGGTTGTAACAGTAAGCTATAAGGTGATAGGAGGAAGTGCAACTGCAGGAAGTGACTATATATTGTCAGATGGGACTATAAGGTTTGATAATGGAGACACTAATAAAGATATCATAGTAAATATAATTGATGACAGCAAGTATGAAATTAATGAGACAGTGGAAGTCCAGCTCTCTAGCGTAAGTGGAGGAAGCCTAGGGGGGGTCACAACATATACCTTAACCATACAAGATAATGACGCCGCCCAACCAGGCACCTTTGCCTTTAGTTCAGCTACGGCAACTGTAGCAGAAGGAACACCTACAGCTAACTTAGAAGTGATAAGAATTGAAGGAACAGATGGCAAGGTCAGTGTGGATTATAAAGTAACAGGGGGAAATGCTGCAAATGGAAGTGATTATACTTTAACAGATAGTACTTTAACCTTTGAGGATGGAGAAACGAGTAAAGTTATACCAGTAACTATTAAAGAGGATACCTTTTATGAAGGTGATGAAACAGTCATTATAACATTAAATAATGCACAAGGTGGAGCGGCTATAGGTTCAGTTAGTCATGTAACTTTGACTATTAAGGATAATGATTCAGCACCTACAGGAGGCTCTACAGGAAGTTCCACAGGAGGAGGTGGATCCACAACGCTTTCTTCAGAACAGAAATTACCTATTATTGTAGATGGTAAGACTTATAATATTGGTGGAGTAGAAGTTCACAAGGATCAAACAACTATTACTGTAGATAGAAATTTATTTGTGGACAAAATTCAAGCATCAGAAAAGGGTTCATCTGTTATAGTACCAGCTACAAGTAATACAGGTACATTATTAGTACAATTTGATGGACAAAGTATGACTAATATGAACAAGAAAGAGATGATGTTAGAAATAAAAACTGACGATGTATCTTATACGATTCCTACAGTGGATATAAATAATCAAGAGATACTAGCATCATTAGGACAGAATGTAAAACCAGATGATATTAAGATAACAGTAACCGTTGCTAATGTAGGTGCTAACAAGCAACAAGAAATTCAGCAAGTGGCTAGTCAAAATGACCTTAATTTAATTGGAACCCCAATGGCATTTGAGGTAAATGTAAGTTATAAGGATAAGGTGCAGGAGATTTCACGCTTTAGTCAATTTGTATCTAGACAAATAGAAATTTCAAAAGAGGATGTTAAGAAAATAACAACAGCTGTTGTTTGTGAAGAGGATGGTACATTCCGTCATGTCCCTACCTATGTATTTAACAAGGATAATCAATGGTATGCTAAAATAAATAGCCGTACCAACTCAACATATGCTCTTATTGAAAATCATGTTAGCTTTAAAGACACAGTAGGTAAATGGTATGAGACTACAGTTACAGAAATGGCTTCAAGAAAGATTGTAAATGGTGTAGGGCCAGAGTTATTTGAAGGGGAAAGAACGATTACAAGAGCAGAGTTTTCCGCTATTATAGTTACTGCATTAGGACTGCCATTAGAAGATGTAGCTGACTTCAGTGATGTCTCAAGTACAGCGTGGTATTCAAAACCTATAGCTTCGGCTGTTCACTATGGTCTTGTAGAAGGCGTTGGTGAGGGTAAGTTTAGTCCTAATGACCCTATTACTCGTGAAGCGGCAATGGTAATGATTGAAAGAGCAGCAAAACTAACGCCTTTTCCTGTGTATATGAATGCACGTTATCTTGAAAAAGAATTTAGTGATTTGGATAGTGCATCAGCTTGGGCAAGAGAAGCAGTAGATTGGAACTTAAATAATCAGCTTGTTACAGGTATCAATGGAGAAGTAAGACCAAAAGATAAGATGACGAGAGCAGAAGTAACAACAGTTGTTCTAAGGTTACTTCAACAAGCAGGATTAGTTGATGTGAGAAGTCAAGTTTAAATAGCTAGATTATAGAAAAGAGGGTCTTTCCAGAGTGAAAGGCCCTTTTTGTATATTCAAAAGAATGATGTTATTTTTGTTTAGCAGCTTCAGCAGCTTCTGCATCTGCTTTGGTGGGCTGAACAGTACCAAAAGGATGCTTTATAGGTGCATAAATGGAATAGAGTTTAATAGGGGTAGCACCAGTATTAACAAGATTATGCCAAGTACCAGCAGGAATAATAAAGGAATCACCACTAGATACTTGCTGCTGGAAGTTAAGGGCGTCAGGAGAGTTGCCCATCATCACAAGTCCTTTACCATCTTCAATACGGATAAATTGATCTATGTTATCGTGTCTTTCTAAACCAATAGTTTCTCCTTTGGGAATACTCATAAGTGTGAGTTGTAGATTGCTTCCAGTCCATAAAGCAGTACGGAAAGTATCATTAGCTTCTGTGACCTTTTCAATATCAGTTACAAAAGGGAATGGACCATAATCTTTAATCACCTGAGTTGCATTAGGCATAGAGCGGCTTTTTTTATAGCCATTAAGATAAGGTATTTCATAATCAGGCATATCAACAATCCTTTCATATCATTACAAGATTAGTATATGTTGGAAAAAATGAATGGTGATAGTAGAAAGAATAGATACACTATTTTAGGACACTTTATTCCTCTAGAAAGGTATGATAAAATGGATAAAAATAGGGATAGATTTCTATTTTAAAATAATAATTTTTATTAGGATTTTTCATTAAGAGTATGCAAATAATAGCTAGAGAACACTTAAAAGGAGCAGATAAATGATTACTATTAAAAATGTGACATTAGATGAAGTACAAGCACTTATTATACCAGTAAGTGAAAATGAAATGACAGGTGAAGTATTAGAGCCTCTTAAAAATAGCAAAGCTTTTGCTGGAAAAGAGGGAGAGGTATTTGTTATTCCTGTGATAAAAGAAACTGTTAAATATAGAATTTATGTAGGCTTGGGTAAAAAAGAAGAGTTGACAGCAGAAGGCCTTCGTTTAGCCATAGCAGAAGGTGTTAAAAAGGCAAAGGCAGCCAAAGTATCGGAGGTAGGAATAGAACTTGCTGTGACAGAAAATATCTGTGTAGGTGGAAATATCAAAGCCATTACAGAAGCAGCACTTCTTGCAAGCTATAGCTTTGATCACTATAAAACCAAAACAGAAGAAGAAAAACCTATGCAGTTCTATTTGATCAATGTACCAGAAGAGAAGAAGGAACGTGGCTCACAAGTATTAGCACAAAGTTTAAAACTAGTAGAAGGCGTAAAGATTGCAAGAGATTTAGTTAATGAACCTTCTAATAAGCTTTATCCTGAAACTTTAGCACAAAGGGCCCTAGAGATTGGAAAGGTCTCAGGATGCGAAGTAGAAGTTTTTGATGAACAACAAATTGAAGCATTAGGAATGAAAGCCTTTTTAGCAGTAGGTGGCAGCTCAGAGAAACAGCCAAGATTGATAGTGATGCGCTATAGAGGAGATGCAGAAAGTGAAGAAGTTTTAGGTTTAGTAGGAAAAGGCTTAACTTATGATACAGGTGGCTATTCTTTAAAACCTACAGATTCTATGAAAACCATGCACAGTGATATGGGGGGCGCAGCAGCCGTTATAGGTGCCATAAGTGCCATTGCATGTAATAAGGTAAAAACAAATGTTACTGCTATTGTTGCTGCATGTGAAAATGTCATTTCAGGAGATAGCTATAAACCAGGTGATATTATTGAGTCTATGGCAGGTAAGACTATTGAAATACTCAATACAGATGCAGAAGGACGCTTAACTTTAGCAGATGCAGTCACTTATGCCATTAAAAAAGAGAAAGTAACACGTATTATTGATGTGGCTACATTAACAGGTGCAGCGTTAGTAGCCTTAGGAGCAAGCACAACAGCTGTTGTGACCAATAATGAAGCTTTTTATAATGAACTACAAGAAGCAGCGAAGAAGTCAGGAGAGCAGTTCTGGCAATTACCAGCTTACAAGGAATATGCCAAAATGAATAAAAGTACAGTCGCTGACCTTAAAAATATTGGAGGTAAATTAGCAGGGACTATTACAGCAGGTCTCTTTGTAGGAGAATTTGTACAAGACTTACCATGGCTCCACCTAGATGTTGCAGGCACAGCCTGGGCAGATAGTGCAGAAGGTTATTTAACGAAAGGTGGCACAGGGGCACCAGTAAGAACACTTTATCGTTTAGTAGAAGGGCCTTGTGGATGTCATAAGAAAGAATAGTTGGTTTAAGATATGGAGTTACTATTGCAAAAATGGTAGCTCCCTAGTTACAAGAAATGAAGAGTAGGAGTAAATAATGAGAGTAATTATAATTGGAGGCATTGCAGCTGGGATGAGTGCTGCAGCAAAGCTCAGAAGGTTAGATAGGACAGCAGAGGTAGTGGTGTATGAAAAGTCATCCCATGTTTCTTTTGGAGCCTGTGGACTGCCTTATTATGTAGGAGGTTTCTTTGAAGAAGAGGAAAGGATGTTAGCAAGAACACCTGAGCAGCTCATAGAGTCAGGTATAGAACTTTATACCAATCATGAAGTCATTGAAGTATGCCATGATATAAGGCAGCTTAAAGTAAAAGATATAAAAACAGGCACGATCAAAGTGGATTCTTATGATAAACTCATGATCGCAACAGGTGCAGCTACATTTATACCTCCTATTAAAAATATTGAGAAAAGTAATGTGTACACCCTACGTTCTATGGAAGATGGTAGAGCGTTGCGTGAAGCTTTAAATAAATCAGAAGCCAAGCGTATAGGAATTATTGGTGCAGGGTTTATTGGTCTTGAAGTGGTGGAAGCAGCTAAAGCCTTAGGCAAAGAAGTAGTCGTCTTCCAATTAGAAGAACGTATTTTGAAAGAAGTCTTTGACCAAGAAGTAACTGATATTTTAGAAGCAGAGTTAAAAGCTCATGGTGTAGAACTTTATCTAAATAGTAAGGTAGTTGCTCTAAAAGGGGAAGAAAAAGCCACTCATATTGTGACGGAAAAAGAGGAAGTCGCTATTGATGTGGTTTTATTAGCAGCAGGGGTAAGACCTAATACAGCCTTTTTAGAAGGAACAGGGATAGCATGCCTACGTAATGGGGCCATTATCGTTGATGAAGAAGGGAGGACTTCATTAGAAGGCGTTTATGCAGCAGGAGATTGTGCCACAGTACCTCATTTACTAAAAGCAGAACCAGCTTATATTCCATTAGCCACAAGTGCTAATAAGTTAGGGCGTATTGTAGGTGAGAATTTAGCTGGTGGACAGGAAGTATTTGAAGGGACTTTAGGTTCTAGCTGTATTAAATTATTAGATTTAGAAGCTGGACGTACAGGCTTAAGTGAAGAAGAAGCTAAAAAGTTAGGAATAGATTATAAAACAGTATTTATAACCGATAAAAACCAAACAGATTACTATCCAGGACAAGAAGACTTATCGATTAAGCTGATTTATAGAAGGGATACAAAGGTACTATTAGGTGGACAAGTAGTGGGGAAAAAAGATGCCGTGCAACGTACGAATGTATTAGCAGCAGCTATTTATGCCAAAATGACAACCAAGCAGTTAGGGATGTTAGACTTATGCTATGCCCCACCTTTTGCCCGTACTTGGGATGCTATTAATATTGCAGGAAATGTAGCCAAATAGAGAGAAATGAGCCCATACTAAAAGCCTAAGTGAATTAAAAACAAAGTTCACTTAGGCTTTTACCATGCAAAATAGTATTTTTCATTGTAGCATAAACTTTTTAAAAGTAGTTGTTCTTTCCGTGATAAAAGAAACTGTATAACAGCTGTTTTAACTAATAATGAGGCCTTTTATAATGAACTGCAAGAAGTAGCGAAGAAGTCAGGAGAGCAGTTTTGGCAATTACCAGCTTACAAGGAATATATCAAAATGAATAAAAGTACAGTGACTGACCTTAAAAATATTGGAGGTAAATTGGCTGGAACCATTACAGTTGGGTTATTCGCAGGGGAGTTTGTGCAAGACTTACCATTGTTACACTTAGATATTGTGGAACTGCTTGAGCAGATAGTGCAGAAGGCTATATAACAAAAGGTGGTACTGGTGCTCCTGTAAGAACTTTATATCGCTTAGTAGAAGAGCCATGAGGTTGTCGTCATACTAAATAATCAATAGAAAACAGAAGGATAAAGTGTTAAAGTAGTATACTTAGAAGAAGTGAGGGATTAAAAGATAGTAGCCCCCACTTTTTTATTTGGGTTTTAGCAAGATAATCTTGGTTTATTGACTACAGATAAACCATTATTAAAGTATAGTTATGTATTTTATTTTTATTGATGGAGCTGTAACTATAGTGATGAATAACTATAAAACAAAATACTTCATGTATAAAAATAAAAACAAAATAATAAAAATATTAAAAATATTTAAAATATATATTTACTATGATATAATGAAATAAAAAAGGGGATTAACAATGAAATTTAAGGTGATAAGAGCAATAATAGTAGCTTTTGTACTCATGGCAGCTGGAGTAGTTTATGGGAAAACGAATACGGTTATTATTAATGGAACAAGTATTCAGTTAGAGACAATAGAAAAAGACGGTAGAGTATTTTATCCTTTACGAGCTATTTGCAATGAATTAGGAATTAAGATTGTTGAAGTAACAGATAAGGACATTAGATTAGCACGAGGTGAGTATATTGTATTAATGCTAAGACAAGATCTCATAGTTTCTAATGAACAGGGTTTTTTTATAGGACCTAGTGCGCCTATTGAGAAGAATAATGTGACATATATACCTATACGTACCCTGGGCTATATGTTTGGGTATGATTTGAGCTTTAAAGGTAAGCAGCTTATGATTACAGCACAAAAAGATTTTGTCCCACCAGTAGGGACGAATCCTTCTGACGAAGAGATGAAAGAAATGCGAGAAATGGAACTATGCATGCAGTTGAATAAAGAGATAAATGCTATAGATGAAAAAGGAATGAGTATAGCTCAAGAAGTTAAGAAAACAGGTAAAATCAATAAGTTACCTGATCTTATTAAGGAAATAGAAGCGTATGTACAAGAGATAGATGGTATTTTAGAAGGTGTTGAGAATGATATTGCGAAAGATTATATGCGGTCTGCTCAAGATTATTTGAATGCATGTAAGAATATATATATATGCACATATAATAGGGATTCTAATAAATTAGAACAAGTAATTGATGAAGGCGAAAAAGCAGTGGATAATTATGTAGAAATGTATGATGTAATGAACAAAAGAGCAAAAGAAGTAATAAAATTTGTATATATTCAATAAGATAAGATTAAGACCAGTATAACATGATGTAGCTCTTTATTTAAATAGCAGGGTGACAGTCCTTAAAGGTGAAGAGTGTGCAACATACATTGTTACAGAGAATGAAGAGGTACCTGTAGACTTAGTGCTTTTAGCAACAGGTGTAAGACCTAATACAGCATTTTTAGAAAGTACAGAGATTGAACGTCTACGTAATGATGCCATTGTAGTCGATTAAGAAGGGAAGACCTCATTACCAGAGTATATGCAGCAGAAGATTCTGCTACTGTTCCTCACTTATTAAAAGGAGAACCAACGTATATCCCACTTGCAAGAAGTCCTAATAAACTAGGGTGTATTGTAGGAGAAAATTTAGCTGGTCATCATGAAGTTTGTGAAGGAACTTTAGGTTCTAGGTATATTAAGTTGATGGATATGAAAGCAGGACGCACAGGTTTAAGTGAAGCCGAAGCTGAAAGTATGGGATTAGATTATAAAACGGTGTTTATTACTGATGAGAACCAAACAGATTATTATCCAGGGCAGGAAGACTTATCGATTAAGCTTATTTATGAAAGGGATACAAAAATAATATTAGGTGGACAAGTAGTCAGAAAAAAAGATGTCGTGCAACGTACGAATGTATTAGCAGCAGCTATTTATGCTAAGATGACAACCAAGCAGTTAGGAATGTTAGATTTATGCTATGCACCGCCTTTTGCACGTACTTGGGATGTTATTAATATTGCAGGAAATGTAGCCAAATAGAAGGCAATAAGAACATGATAAAAGTCTAAGTGAAGCTAAAAAATGAGCTTCACTTAGACTTTTATCATGTTAATACAGGAATTTTTCATTGTAGCTTAATTTTTAAACAGAAGGGTAAGAAGGCAAATCAATTTTAGATAATATATTTTAAATCCTTATAAGGAAAAAGAGCATCTAGTTCTTGAGTAAAAAAGGTCTTCATCTCAGCAAGAGTTTCTTTACGATACACATATTTACCATAGCCAAATTGCCCATATTTAAATTGACGTTCTTCTTCAGTCATAGGGAGGCTATTATTAGGAAAAATTTCATTAATTCTCGTCTTAGCCCGAAGGGTATAGCGGTGAGAAATGACTTCAAAAATAATAGGATAGAGAGGTTTAACAGGAAACGCCTCTTTAATATCTAATAGAAGCTGATGATATTCCTCTTTCCAATTAGGATAAATAAAAACAGGGGCAATAATAAAACCAACAGGATAACCTTTTGCAGCTAAACTACTACAAGCTTTAATCCTAAGCTTGGCAGAAGCTGTACGATGTTCATAAGCATTAATAACTGTAGGGGTATTTAAGCTAAAGCGAATTTCAGTATGACCATTATGGGGAAGATCTAATAAGCCATCAATATCATTATATTTGCTGACAAAACGAAAACGGGCATGTTCCTCCTGGCCAAAGTAAGTAATACATTTTGCTAATGAATGGGTATAAGGTTCTACGGGCAGAGGATCTGAAGTAGCAGAACCCTCAAAGAGAGTGATTTTAGGAAGTCTTTCCTCCATATAGTTTTGTGCTTGATTTAAAATCTCATCAATATTCACATGGACTCTAATAAAAGGCTTATCACCTAGTTGGGTATTCAAGTAGCAATATTCACATTGTCCCATGCAACCACTGACAAGGGGAAGTTGGTAATGGGCAGAAGGTTTACAACTTTGAAATTTAAGGCTTTTTTTAATCCCTACAACGAGTGTCTGTTTGCCATGACCATATTGCTCATGAAGGCCTTCTCCAGGGATATGTTTTTTGACTTGATTAGTTGCTACCTCAAGTAAATCGACTTTAGATTCTTGTTTAAAGTGATTGTAAAGAGTTTGCCCTAGAGGATAATCAAGAGCTCCCTTCTCAAATAAAACGCGTTGTGGAATAAACATAGTTTCATCCTTTCATCAGTTGAAATAAAAACACTGCTTATTTTTAGCAATAAAACTTTAATTATGTATTCCTATAGACGTTAAAAAAATAGGATTAATATAATAAAAACAAGCTATAAATGATAGAAGAATACCATTTATAGCTTGTTTTTATATAAAACTTAGAGTTCTTCGCTTAAACTCTCCCATTCTTCGTAGTACTTCCCAATAGACTGGGTAAGTGCTTCTTTTTCTGTTAGAAGTAAATTACTTTTATCATAGTTACTATACACTTCCTCAAGACAAAGTTGGGCATCAATAGCTGCAATTTTCTCTTCAGCCTCCGTAATGGATGCCTCTAATTTAGACATTTGATTTTGAATACGGCGCACTCTAGCTTGTTCTTCTTTTTGTTTTTGCCAGTCCATTTTATTAGTTGTGGTTTCAGATGAAACTGAAGCAATAGGGGCATTGGAAGTAGTTGCAGTGAGTTCCTTTTTCTTTTCTATATAGTAATCATAGTCACCTAAATATTCTTGTGTGCCCGTTCTAGACATTTCAATAATCTTACTCGCTGTTTGATTAATAAAGTAGCGGTCATGAGAAACATAAAGGACAGTACCTTCATAGTTTAAAATGGCACTTTCTAAAATTTCCTTTGAAAGAATATCTAAGTGGTTAGTAGGCTCATCTAGGATAAGGAAGTTGGCTTTAGAAAGCATGATTTTAGCTAAAGCGACACGGCCTTTTTCACCACCACTTAAACTGCCAATGGTTTTAAACACATCTTCATTAGTAAAGAGAAAGGCAGCTAATACATTACGAATTTCTCCATTTTTAAGTTCAGGGAATGCATTTTGAATTTCTTCTATGATGGTGAGGGTTGGGTCCAAGGTAGCATGTTCTTGATCATAATAACCTACCACTACGTTAGTTCCCAACTTAAGGGTACCACTCGTAGGCGCCATCTGATCTAAAATCATACGAAAGATAGTCGTTTTACCTACACCATTAGGTCCTACAAGGGCCACCTTATCCCCTTTTTTTATCTCTAGATTCATATGACTGAAAATAGGTTCCGTATCAAAGGTTTTACTCAGCTCCTGAATGCTAAGAACATCATTGCCACTAACAAACCTTGGTGTGAGCACAAGCTGCATGGGTTTGTTATCAATCATTGGCACATCCATCACTTCAATTTTATCTAATGCCTTTTCACGACTGCGAGCACGTTTAATGGATTTTTCTCTATTGAATTGCTTGAGCTTAGCAATAACAGCCTGTTGATGGGCAATTTCTTTTTGTTGTTTTTCAAAGTGTTTCATAGCTACTTCATATTCTTTTTCACTTTTAACCATATAGTCACTGTAATTGCCATTATAAACAAAGCTACGACCAAACTCTAAGTGAACTACTTTGGTTACAATCTTATCTAGAAAGTAACGGTCATGGGAAATAATGAGTACTGCCCCTTTATACGAACGCAGGAAACCTTCTAACCATTCAATAGCTTCAATGTCCAAGTGGTTAGTGGGCTCATCCAGTAGTAAGAGGCTAGGTTCTTGAAGTAGAAGTTTACCTAATGCGACGCGATTTTTTTGCCCCCCTGATAAAATAGCAACAGGCTTGTCGTATATGCTCTCATCAAAGCCAAGGCCTTTAAGGACACCTTTTACTAAACTTTTATATTCATAGCCCTTGCTATTTTCAAAGACTAAACGTTCAGCATCATACTTATGAATGAGCTCTTCAGAACCTGTCCTAGCAATTTCAGCCTCCATGGTATGAAGTTTTTCCTCTAGGGCAATGACTTCATCAAAAACATGAAGGAGCTCATCGTAAACGGTAGCAGTGGAATCAAGCTCCATATGCTGCTTAAGATAGCCAATGGTACAATCTTTACTAGAAGAAATAGTGCCTTCGTCTGCCTCTAGTTCACCTGTTAGTATTTTGAAAAGGGTGGTTTTACCTACCCCATTATTTCCAATTAAAGCGACTTTTTCGTGATCTTCAATATGAAAACTAATATTTTTTATAACTTCGCGGTCAATAAATGTTTTCCTAATATTGCTACATGAAATAATCATAGTATCCTCCTTGTCACGCTATCTTTTATTTTAGCAAAAAAGAAGGCAAATTAAAAGAAAGAGCATCAATAATCTACATTGACAAAAAAAAATCCTAAATGCTATACTGAAATTAATAAAGTTTTACGTTGAGGAGATGAAAAGGTGACGGAAGATAAGAAAATTTCTATGAATGTAGTACGTCGTTTACCACGTTATTACAGGTATTTGGGAGAATTGTTGCAAAAGGGAGTGACCAAAATCTCATCCAGAGAATTAAGTGAAAAGATGAATGTGACAGCCTCGCAAATTCGTCAAGATCTTAACAATTTTGGAGGTTTCGGACAACAAGGCTATGGTTATAATGTGGAGTACTTGCATACAGAGATAGGAAAAATATTAGGCCTTAACCAAAATTACAAAATGATTATCGTAGGCGTAGGTAACTTAGGTCAAGCTATTGCCAACTCTACTTCTTTTAGTAAAAGAGGTTTTAATTTAATAGGTTTATTTGATGTTAACCCAAGACTGATCGGAATGAGTATACATGGCATAGAAGTACAAGATATTGACAAGATGGAGGAGTTCGTTAAAGAGAATCAAGTAGAAATTGCCATTTTAACAATGCCAAAGACAAGAGTAAAAGAAACAGCGGAAAGCTTAGCTCAGTGGGGGATAAAAGGCTTATGGAATTTTTCACCTGTGGATTTAGTAGTACCAGATACGGTTCAAGTGGAGAATGTACATCTATCACATAGTTTAATGACCTTAGCCTATAAAATTAATGAATGTGAAATAGAAACAGCAAAAAAAGCTAAAGAGCTAGAAGAAATTGAAGAATAAAAAATATAAAAAAGGTAGGTCTATATTAAAGAGGGAATATAGACCTACCTTTTTGATGTTTACCAGCCTCGTATTAAATTTTCATTTTACCTTAGTAAGCCTTTTTAGGCATAAAGATAGCTCCTCAGCACCCTTTAAGGTAAAGAGGCCTACCAAGATAAGAGATGAAAGTTTAACCATGAGTGAGGAGCTCCTTAAAGTCTTGGCCCGGACAGTCCCACTATAGGAAGCCATGACCTTAAGACTCTGGTTTTAACTTTATTTGGTCTTGCTAGATATAAAGACTATAAAATAACCTATAAGACGAGCGCCTCCCTTTACCCGAGCAATCAGTGAACATTTTCCTTAAGTCCAGAGGTACCTGTAACGACAGATTGAGACTTGGCTGACCCGGTCAGTTCCTCAGAATCTCGAAGTGGTGATTCTGCTACGAGAGGTTATTGTTTTATCTTTATACTCTATATATGTGATGAAAAGAGATATTCCCTAGTAAAAAATAAAAAATTTATTATTTGATTAAAATTGGGATACTATTTTTGCATGTTTTAGCCTTATGGTATAATAGGATTAGAATGAAACATGAAATAGAAGTAAGGGAAAATAGATAAATTATATATTAAAAAAGGGGTAGAATATGCAATATAGAATCAATCATGGGTGTGTAGCTTTTGCTGCAGATATTATTTTAAAAGATATTAATTTTGAAATAAGGGATACAGAGAAAATTGCAGTGGTGGGAAGAAATGGTTGTGGAAAAACCACCTTGCTTAAACTGATTTCAGGAGAAGTGGATTTGACCAAAAGGGATAGTGATGAAGATATTTTTATTGCAAAGTCAGGTAATCCTACCATTGGCTACTTAAAGCAAATGACTTTTGAGGATGTCAGCCTATCTATGGAAGAGGAAATTCGAAAGGTATTTAAGCCCTATATAGAGATGCAAAAAGAATTAGAACAAAAGCGTCAGCGGATGGAAGAACATCCTTGTGAAGAAAATATTTTAGCCTATACCAAAGTGGAAGAACGCTTTACAGAGTTAGGTGGTTATTTTTATGAAAAAGAATATGAAATGATGATTCGCCAGTTTGGTTTTTCAGAGGAAGATAAAGTAAAACCATTAAGTGAGTTTTCAGGAGGACAACAAACGAAAATTTCTTTTATTAAAATGTTGCTTGAAAAGCCAGATATTTTACTTTTAGATGAGCCCACCAATCATTTGGATATTGAAACCATTAAGTGGTTAGAAACGTATCTAAAGAGTTATAAAAGGGCGGTGGTGATCGTATCTCATGACCGTATGTTTTTAGATAATATCGTAGATGTCGTTTATGAAATTGAATATGGGAAGACCATGAGGTATAAGGGAAATTATACTGCCTTTATAGAGCAGAAAAGGAAAAATTGGGATAAGCAAGCCAAAGATTATGAGTTGCAACAAAAGGAAATTAAAAGGCTACAGGCTATAATTGATAAATTTAAGCATCATCCAACAAAGGTATCTATGGCAAGGTCTAAAATGAAGCAGATTGAACATATGGAGTTAGTTCCCTCGCCTCAGCGGTATGATACGAGAACTTTTCATGCACAGTTTAATCCTGAAGTGGAGACAGGAAAAGAAGTGCTAACGGTTAGAAATTTAGGTGTTGGGTATGAGGTAGGCAAAGTACTCTCTATAGTAAATATGTCTTTAGAGAAAGGACAAAAGGTTGGGATTATAGGCGGTAATGGATTAGGAAAGTCTACATTTTTAAAAACGATAACAGATAGGCTACCTGCTTTAGAAGGAGAATATAACTATGGTATTCGCGTGAAAATCGGTTACTTTGATCAGCAGATGGCCCAATATACCAGCGACAAGCAAGTGATTGAGGATTATTGGGATGAATTTCCTGATATGACTCATACTGAAGTTAGAAGTGCATTAGGGGCATTTTCATTTAGTGGAGATGATGTATTTAAGAAAGTACATATGTTATCAGGTGGAGAAAGAGTGCGTTTAGCACTATGTAAGATATTTACGACCAAGCCCAATTTCTTGATTTTAGATGAGCCTACGAATCATATGGATATTATAGGACAAGAAACTTTAGAGCACATGCTAAAAGATTATACGGGAACGGTTTTATTTGTTTCCCATGATCGTTATTTCATTAAGCAAATCTCAGATAAATTACTGGTTTTTGAGCCGAATAGAAAAACAGATTTTTATGATTATGGCTATGAGGAGTATTTGGAGAAAAAGATGAGGGAAGTAGATGGACAAGAAAATGATAAAGTAACTAAAAAGTCAATTACAGGTACACCTATACTAGTAGTGAGTGAGACGACTCTAAGTGGTGAAAAAAAGGGAGATAATCCAGGGAAAGAACGTGCAAAGCTTGAAAGAAAATTGAAGAAAGCAGAAGAAAATGTGGTACTATGTGAGAAAGAAATGGATGCTTTATAAGCAGAACTTATGGCACCTCACAATGTTTCAAACTATTCTAAATTAGGTGAGATTCAAAAAAGCATAGATGAAAAGGAAGAAGCCTTAATTTTACTTATGGAAGAATGGGAAACATGTCAACACCTACTAGAAATACATTATAAAGAAAATCTATAAGATTAAGATAATCATAACGCGTAGCACATAATCAATTTTTATATTGCATATGTGCTACGCGTTATGATATTTAAAGCTCTATTTCATTAGTGATAACTAAATAGTTTTGTTCTCATAGACTGCTTCGTTAGTAAACTGAATACCAAGTTTTTTGAAGGTCTTTATATCAACAGGAGATAAGATAACAGTAGTATGGAGTTGACAACCAGCTAATTTGGGGAGCTGTTCTAATGCTAATTTAGCATTTGGATCGGTAACAGCACACATAGAAAGTGCAATGAGAATCTCATCTGTATGTAAACGAGGATTTTTACTACTTAGATAGTTTGTCTTTAATGTTTGAATAGGTTCTATAAAGAAAGGCGAGATGAGATGAATGGAATCATCAATGCCTCCTAGCACTTTAACTGCATTTAATAGAACAGCCGATGAGGCACCTAGAAGATCACCTGTTTTACCAGTGATAATTGTACCATCTTTAAGTTCTAGTGCTGCAGCAGGCAAGTGAGTTGCATCAGCTAATGTATTGGCAACAGGGACAACTGAGCGGTCATTAGGTGTGATTTTCGCCTGTTTCATCAATAGTTCTATTTTATATACTTCGTCTTTGACAGCTTCATCTTTGACCAGGCGGTTTAGTGAATGATAATAACGACGGATGATTTCTTGGTTAGAAGCCTCTTGGCATATTGCGTCATCCATGATACAGTTCCCTGCCATATTAACCCCCATGTCTGTTGGAGATGCATATGGACAGCTTCCATAAATACCTTCAAACATGGCGGCAAGTACAGGATATATTTCAACATCACGGTTGTAGTTTACTGTGGTTATACCATAGGTATCTAAGTGGAAAGGATCAATCATGTTAACATCATTAAGATCTGCTGTGGCCGCTTCATAGGCTAGATTTACAGGATGCTTGAGAGGCAGATTCCAAATAGGGAAAGTCTCGAATTTAGCATATCCAGCTTTAATACCACGCTTATTTTCATGATATAACTGCGAAAGGCAAGTAGCCATCTTACCACTACCTGGTCCTGGTGCAGTTACTACCACTAATGGATGAGTTGTTTCCACATAATCATTTTTACCATAACCTTCTTCGCTGATGATATGAGAGATATTATTAGGGTAACCTTCTATAGAATAGTGATGATATACCCTAATATCCATGTTTTCTAATTTGCGTTGAAATAGATTAATAGATGCCTGACCTGTGTAACATGTAATCACAACACTACTTACATAGAGCCCCTTTTCTCTGTAGACCTCTATAAGACGAAGAACATCTTCATCATAGGGGATGCCTAAATCATGTCTCACTTTATTATTTTCAATGTCGGCTGCATTAATAGAAATGATGATTTCTGCCTGGTCTGATAGCTGCAAGAGCATTTGAAGTTTACTGTCAGGGGAAAAGCCTGGAAGAACACGTGATGCATGATAGTCATCAAACAACTTACCACCAAACTCTAAATAGAGCTTGTCTCCAAATTGACTAATACGTTCACGAATGTGTTCAGATTGCATAGTTAAATACTGAAGATTATCAAATCCTATTTTCATTTTTTGACTTCCTTCTTATTTGTAAAATTTATTCTACATAAATACCTTATAGAAATAAGTTTAACATAGATAATAAAAAATGCCAAAATATCCTTTGTAAAAATGTATTTTGTAATAAAATGAATTATTTTAAATAAAATTACTATTTTAATTTATATGTAAATTTGATATATTACTACTAACAAATAGAAATTTAACTTGATAGTATAATTGATGCTAGGAGATTTTATACCATACTTGCCAATGGCGAAAATGAAGTAGATAAAGTCTTAGCTGTTTATAAAGATGGGACAGTCATGGCACCATATGGACTTGTCGTGAATTTGTTAATTGTAGGAGGTGGAGGTGATTTATTTTTTTAGAGTACTAGCTGTAGTTTGCTTTTTACAGATGATTGTATTTGAGATATGTGGTGGGTCGGCAGGAATGTTACCTGTATGGTTAGGGATAGGTGCATTGGCTATTATCCTTTCCTTTAAAAAAATCTATAAAAGATGTTTTAGATACAGGGTGATTAAATTACTTTTTGCTCTAGGTGTAATGGTTTTTGTGGGTATTGAAGGCTGGATTATTTGGACAGGGTTTAATAGTGTACCTACAGAGCAAAATGATTTTATTATTGTATTAGGTGCACGAGTGAAAGGCGAGGCACCATCTCTTATTTTGCAATATAGGCTCAATAGTGCCTATGAATATTTAGAAGAGAATCCTCATACAGTGGCAATACTATCAGGTGGGCAAGGCCCAAATGAAGGAATTAGTGAAGCAGAAGCTATGAGACGTTATTTAGTAGATAAGGGTATTGCTGAAGAACGATTAATTTTAGAAGATAAGTCTACTAGTACAGAGGAAAATTTAAAGTATTCATTTGAAATCATTGAGGGGATGAAGGAAGAGAGTACAGTAAGTATTGTTACCAACCGTTTTCATGTCTTAAGGGGGCAGTTGATTGCAGCTGATTTAGGGAAGAAAGTAGGGGGGATAGGGGCTAAAGACTATGTCTATCTCATACCCAATTATTATTTAAGAGAATTTTTTGCTGTGATTAAGGAAATTATTTTTTAGAATGGCATTAATGATAATAAAAAGAGAAAAAAGGTATAAGAAAGTAAATGGCATTTTAAAATACAAAGGCTTAAGATGAGGAGGAAGATAACCTAAGGGGGAAAATACATGGAGAACTATGAAGTATATTTATATGGTATGATTCTTAAGACGAATAGTTTTTTACTGAAAGGACAGTATCCTCAGGCGGATACCTATGGAGAAATCAGAGAAAAGTATGAACTTCCAGGAGGAGAAACAGGGACTTGTGCTACAATTTTAAATCAGTTAGGTTGTAGTGTAAAAATGGATGGTAACTATATGGGAACCAAAACCTATCCAACCATTCAATCTTTTTATAAAAATAAAAATGTAGATATAAGTGCATTGACTATAGAAAAGGATTACGAAGGGTTAGAGGATTATGTTATCATTGATCAGCATACCAGAACACCTTTTGGAATGTTTCAGGAATTTTATAGCGATAAAGTGGAAAGATGGAATATGCCTCAAAGAGCAGATATTAAGGCGGCAAAAGTTATAGGAGTAGACCCATTTTTTAGAACGGCTTCGAAGCAGGTGGCAACTTATTGCACCGAAGAAGGGAAGCAATATGTAACGATTGACTGTCCTTTTGATAGTTTTTTACATCGTCATGCAAGTATTACCATTCTTTCTGGTGAATTCTTTAGCTATACATACCCTGATGAGGATAGAGGGGAATTATTTAAGCGTTATTTGGAAAATGGAGATGGATTGGTAATCTTTACAAGCGGTTCTAAGCCTATTTGGTATGGTAGAAGAAGTACAGGAAAGAAAGATTTTATACCTTATAAGGTAGAAGTTAAAAGCACTTTAGGGGCAGGTGATACTTTTAAAGCGGCTTGTATTTATGCATTGTTAAAAGAAATGTCAGATGTAGAAACAGTAAGATTTGCCAGTGCAACAGCAGCAATGGCTTGTACAAAGTTTCCTTTGCCCATTTATCCTCCATCATTAGAAGAGGTGATGGTATTAGTTAATAGTCAAAAATAAAGAGAGTGTACAGTGAATAAGGAGGAAGTATCAATGGCGACATCTATAGATTATATAGAATATGTTTGTGAGCAAATAGCAGGAACAGGAGTGATACGCTATAAGAAAATGTTTGGAGAGTATATGGTCTATGTAAATGATAAACCTGTACTGTTAGTATGCGATAACACAGTATTTGTCAAATGTTTATCATGCTTAGAAGAACAGATGGTAGGGGCAGAAAAAGGCAATCCCTATAAGGGGGCGAAAGAGCATTATATTTTAGATATTGAGGATGCTACTTTCTCAAAAGAAGTTGTTAAGGTGTTAGAATCTGTTACACCCATCCCTAAACCTAGAAAAAAGAAATAAAATTGAATGATCATAGATTAAGTGAGTATGCAATCTAGCTGAAGAAAGGTGGAGGCATACTCATTTTTGTTTCAAGAAACTAGAATTATGAAAATTGCAAATTATACACGCGTTTTAGAGCTGATTTAGTCGATATATATTAGAGAATTAATGAAGTGTTAACAGTAATTTTTGTAAGTTGTCATAGGAATTTATAGGCCTTAGGATTATAATAATGTTAAGGAAGATTAGTTTTAATGGACGAGAAAGGAGGAATAAGACAGACATGTTTGAATTTATTAGGAAAAAGCGCCGGGTGGTATTACCAGAACAACCAACAGAAGAGGTGAAAATAACAAATAGTAATGTGAATCTAAAAAAAGAATATGTAAGTGAAATCTTAAAAACTAAAAAGTTACCAATCGTATTACTAGATCCCCTTTGGCATACGATGAGGGAGAGTATTCAAAGTGAGCTTATCAAAAATCAAGAAAAAAACTTGCAAGAACTTTTAAAAGAGCAAGGACGTTTGAATAATGATTATAAAGATTATAATACTGTCAAACAAAATTTTTTGAAAGAAATCTTAAATATAAGTGGTAAAGTACACAGTCAAGGAGATAATAACTCTATTGAGGAGCTAAACAAGCTACATCAAAGTACGGTAGGAGTCAATCAAAAATTAGAAGAAATAGAAAAACGTATAGAGGAGGTAGAAAAAGAAATTGAGAGTACCAATCGGGACATTATTGAAGAAATGATTGCGATAGGGTATGAATATATTGAAGTTTGTAAGGAGAAAGAAATTAGGTTAGAAAGAGAAATTACTAAGCTGAGAGAACAGATGCTTCTAAAAACAGGGGAAAAGAAGAAATGTGAAAAATTACTAAAGGATGTCTACAACTATCTACATAATATTATTGGAAGAGAGCAAATTGAAATCATAGATAAGGGCATAGGAGAAAAAAATAAATGATTATAGGAATTGGAACGGATATCATAGAGATACAAAGGATCGAAAAAGTGATCCAAAAAACGCCACGTTTTTATAAAACAGTATTTACTCAAGAAGAACAAGCATATTATGAGGCAGGGCATAAAAAGGTAGAAAGCTTAGCAGGTGCTTTTGCAGCAAAGGAAGCTGTTAGTAAGGCTTTAGGTACAGGTTTTAGAGAATTTTCACCTTGTGATATAGAAGTTGTGCGCAATGAGTTAGGCAGGCCAGGTGTTAGATTGCATGGAGGAGCGCAGGAGATTGCTCAGCAGTTAGGTACTAAGCAGATTCACCTCAGTATTTCTCATTGTCAGACCTATGCAGTTGCTTATGTGATCATAGAGGGTGAGGTATAAACATGAAATTAATGTCGCCTGCTGCTATGCGGGCATTAGATGAACAAGCCATAAAAGAATATGGCATTCCTGGCATTTTACTCATGGAGCATGCAGCTTATCACTTATATAAACATTTACAAAAGGAAAATAAAATAAATGAAGTTATTATTGTATGTGGCCCTGGCAATAATGGGGGAGATGGTTTAGCCTTAGCAAGGCAACTTCATCTATGGGGAAATGGCACAGTTAAGGTATTCCTTTTAGCTTCTAGAGACAAACTAAGTGAAGATGGAAAAATTTATTATGATATCTGCCAAAAATTACAAGTGGACATGATTCAAATAGATAAGGAAAATAAAGATACGGCTTTTAAAAGCTTAGAAGCCAGTCAGGTAATTGTAGATGCTCTATTTGGAACTGGGTTAAAGAGACCTGTACAAGGGTTATATGCCGAAATGATTAATCATATCAATCAGTGCCAAGGGTATAAGTTAAGTGTGGATATTCCTTCAGGTATAGATGGTGACACTGGAAAAGTACAAGGGATTAGCGTTGTAGCAGACTATACCATTACTTTTGTGTTGCCTAAAAAAGGACTTTATCTGTATCCTGCTCCTTTATATACAGGTCAAGTAGAAGTTGTGGATATTGGTATGCCTAAAGCATTAGTAGAAGAAGCCATAACAGATACTTTTTCCATAGAAGAAAAAGAAATGAAAGAACTTCTACCTAATCGACCAATGCGTAGTAATAAAGGGAGCTTTGGGAAAGTGCTAGTGATTGGTGGGAGCCTAGGGATGTCAGGTGCGCCCTCACTAACCAGTATGGCCGCTTATAAGGTGGGGTGTGGTACTGTGACAGCAGCGGTACCTTATGGTATACTAGAGATAATGGAACAAAAGTTAACAGAGGTAGTCTCTTGTGGTATGCCAGATCAAGAAGGTTATTTAGGTAAAGAAGCCAGTAAGGTTTTAAGTCAAATGATCAATAACTATGATATGATTGCCATAGGCCCTGGAATGGGTAGAAATAGAAGTGTCATACCAATCATTACAGAGGTTTTATTAAGTGATAAGCCCTGTGTCATAGATGCAGATGGACTATACTTTTTGCCAGAACTTACAGATTTATTACGTGTCAGAAAGGCATTAACAGTTATAACCCCACATCCTGGGGAAATGGCAAGATTAGTGGGATGTACAATTGCAGAAGTATTAGATGAACCCCTAAAGATAGCTAAAAAATATGCGAAAGACTTACAATTAATTACTGTACTAAAGTTGGAAAGAACAGTGATAGCAGACTCTCATGGTGACATATATATAAATAGATATGGTAATTCAGGTTTAGCTAAAGGTGGTAGTGGTGATGTTTTAACAGGCATTATTACAGGATTATTAGCACAGGGATTGCAGGCGAATAACAAGGTAATAGACATGATTAAGTTAGGTTGCTTTTTACATGCTAAAGCAGGTGATATGGCAGCTAAGGATTTAACAGAGTATAGTTTTTTGCCAAGTGATACAATTCACTATTTGAGTCAGGTATTTAGGTCGCTTATGTAAGTGGGAGTAAAGCATATAAGGGGGGATCATATGCGTGCAAAAGATATTATGCAAAGACAAGTTATATTTGTAAGAAATGAAGAAGTGCTGATGGAAGTGATTAACATTTTGATGCAACATCAGATTAGCGGTGTGCCAGTTATTAATGAAAACAACCAACTGGTAGGGGTTGTAAGTGAAAAAGATTTAATGACTAAGGAACAGGGCTTAAATATTTCATCATATATGACGGCTATGACGAGTATATTATCTATAGATGGGAAAAAGCAGTTGATACAAAGTAGAGAGAGACTACAAAAAGCCACTGCAGAAGAAGTTATGTCTACACCTGCCTTTGCCGTACATGAAGATGCTACTGTTGAAGAAATTGTATCACTTATGATGAACAGACGTATTAATCGTATACCTGTTATTGATAAAGATAATAAGCTCATAGGTATTATAGGTAGAACAGACTTACTTCCCTTATTAATTAATAGGTAGGGAGGCAGCATGAATAAGGTACAAAGGGTTGCAATATTAATTTATTTATGGATAATAAGTATAGTATTAGCAGGATGCTTAAATAACAAAGGGCTTAGTCATACTGAAAGCTTTTTTGATAACTTTAAAAGTTATGAAGCTACAGTAAAGGTAAGACTACTTGAAAATTCAAAACCTAATGTACTAAAGATGAAACAAAAAGCCAGTTTAAAAGGCAATTATGAATATATTTTAGAAGAACCTACTCATCTAAAAGGTTTACATGTTGTGTATGATGGTAAGACAATTACTCAGTATCATTTATTAGCCCCACAAGGTGTAATGTGTGAACCTAGTAAAGCCAGACAAGAAATGCTTTTAACGAGTTTTGTAGAGCGCTATCATACATCTAATGAAATAATAAAGGGTGCTACAAAGCTAGAGGATAAGAGTGTGATTACTATAGAGATGCCTATAGAAGGGAACTATAAGTATATGGCAAGAGAAAAACTCTATTTGGATGAGGAGAAATTATTACCTATTCAGATGAACATATATGATGAAGCAGGGAATATTACCTTACAAGTTGACTATGAAAGTTTCAAATACAATGATTAGATAAGAATGAGAAGGTGAGTTTCTCAGGGAGGTAAACATGGAATCTCTTAGACCACGTGTTGTTGCAGAAGTCAATTTAGGTGCAATTGAACATAATTATAAACAAATACGTCAGCATATCCCTCATCATACAGAGACGATGGCAATTGTGAAAGCAGATGGCTATGGGCATGGTGCAAAGGAAGTTGCTAGTTTCTTACAAGAACAAGGGGTTAATCGTTTTGCAGTTGCCATTGTGGCAGAAGGTGAAGAACTTAGAGAGAGTGGTATTACTTCTCCTATTTTAGTGCTAGGGTATACACCTAGAGCAGATATTAAGGCGTTGATTAAGAATGATTTAACACAGACTGTTTTTTCTTATGAGATGGCTAAGACCATATCAGATGAAGCAGGGCGTCTTGGCAAAACAGTTAATATTCACTTGAAAGTGGATACTGGAATGGGGCGTATTGGTTTTTTATCTTCCCCTAAAAGTATTGAAGAGATTTTGATGATTGCAAAGCTTCCTAACATTAATTTAGAAGGTATTTTTACACATTTTTCTACAGCAGATGAAGAAGATACAAGTTATACAAGGGGACAATGGAGCATATTTGAAGGATTTTTAAAAGAATTAAGTGAAGTAGGACTTGAAATTCCTGTTATTCATGCGGCTAATAGCGCAGCTATTATGTGTCATGAATATACCCATTTGAACTTAGTAAGACCAGGTATTATTCTTTATGGATACTATCCATCTACGTATTTGGAAGGAAAAATCCTTGATTTACAACCAGCGATGACACTTAAAACACAAGTGGTACATGTAAAAGAATTAACAGAAGGACAGTATGTCGGCTATGGTAGAAAATTTTATACCCATCAAAAAACTAAAATTGCTACGATTCCAGTTGGTTATGCAGATGGTTATTCAAGAAATCTAGGTAATAAGGGCAAAGTTTTAATTAGGGGCCAGTATGCACCTATTATAGGCAATATATGTATGGATCAGTTTATGGTCGATGTAACTCATATTAAAGGTGTAACAGTAGAAGATGAAGTTGTACTTTTTGGTAAACAACAAGATGCGGTGATTCGCGTTGAAGAAATTGCACAAAGCTTAGGCACCATTAATTACGAAATTGTATGTATGATCGGGAAAAGAGTTCCACGTATTTATATAAAACCTTAAAAATTTGAATAACATCGTATAAATTTATGAAAAATCGGCAACAATGGAAATAGCTAGTTAGGAGTAAATCACGATGTTAGTAGGGAGTGATTTGCGAATGGCAAAGTCTAGGAGTGATTTTCAGTTAACCCAAGAAGAGAGAGAAACAATCCCTGAAAAAAGCAAAGAAATAAATATGATGAAAAAAGGCTATAAGGAGATGGCAGCGATTAATCTAGCGCTCTCAAACCTCTATTTTGAAATAGAAAGTGAGGCGGAGTCTTATTATGATCGCATAGCGGAGTGTGAGTAAAGTGCAAGTAAAACGTGGAGATATTTTTTATGCGGACTTAAGTCCAGTTA
>JAEZJJ010000105.1 GCA_023436395.1 Bacillota bacterium
TAGTTTGGCATCATCTTTTTACAAGCAGTCTCACCCGTCGTGGTAGTTTGTAAGCACAATAACGCTGAGAGAAAGGGGAGGGGAAGGGCTGTCTGTAAGGGTGACTTGGGAGTATTTTTCAGAAGCACTTAGTGAACGTTTTAGATGGGTTTTAGCCTGCGTGTCTGACCAACGGGAGTTTGCAGGCGTTCATCTAAATAAGTGAGCTTAGTGCTTCAAAAAATACGGACCGGAGCGCTGGAAGACAGCCCTTCCCCTCTCCTTTCCGCCCATCACCCTCTCTTACAAACACCTCGACACTGACAGAACCCATCTGCTAGCGCATCTGGTCGTAACACTCACGTGTTACTTTTCGTTCTGTCAGTAGTGGGGAGCGGAAAAAGTAAATACCCCCTAGCGTGGGTGCTTCCTTTTATCCTTACCCCACTAAATTTCAATTTAAGGAGCTGATGTAATGAAAGGATTTGAGAGAAAAAATCAATTGTTTTCCCTTTGTGGGTTGAATTGTGGATTATGTCCTATGTTTTTAGGAAAACATTGTGGTGGTTGTGGTAATGGGAATCAATCATGTAAAATTGCGAGATGTAGCTTTGAGCATGGCAAAATAGAATATTGTTTTGAATGCAAACTTTATCCATGTGATAAATACCAGAACATTGAGGAATATGACTCTTTTATTACGCACAGAAACCAAAAGGCAGATTTAGAGAAAGCACAGCGGATGGGAATTAAGGAATATAACCTTGAACAGCAGGAGAAAATACAAATTTTAAACTATTTGCTTTCCAACTTTAATGATGGTCGTAGGAAGAATTTCTTTTGTGTGGCAGTTAATTTATTAGAACTTTCCGAAATACGAGAAGCCTTAAGTCAGATTAAAGCCAATGGTGAATTGTCTTCATTACCAGTGAAGGAACAATGTTCGTATGTGGCAGAGATATTTCAAAAAATTGCTGACAGAAGAAATGTAAAAATAAAACTCCAGAAGAAAAGTAACTGATAAATTCCGAATGCAAGAACTTTATTTTGGGAGGTGATAACTTTTGAATTTAGAGACTAATAGATTAATTTTAAGGAAGTACTCGATTGAAAATTTACAGGATTATTATTCCCTTAAATCTTGTAGAGATGTTTGGAAATACTCGACTAATAACACCATAATGGATATGGATGTTTTAAGAAAACAGTTGCTAGAAATAATTATCAATCAAAAGGGGTATAACTTTGGGTTTTGTGCACTGTTTGAGAAAGCATCAAATAACTATATAGGAGGGGCTGGGATTTTATCTATAAATAAAAGTGCAAATAGTTGTGTGATAGGTTATAATTTGTTACCTCTTTATTGGAATAAGGGATATGCAACTGAAATAACAAAAGAAATAATAAAATATGCATTCAGTATTTTAGAGCTTGAAAGAATTGAAGCTTTAGCAATGCAACTAAATATTGCTTCTTGTAAGGTATTAGAAAAGTCAGGTTTGATAGAAGAAAGCATCCAAAAACATTTTTCAAAAAGAGATGGAATTTATTATGATGTTGTTCATTACGGCATAGTAAGAGCAGATTACAATATAAAGTGAATGTAATAGAAGCCAAGAGCAGGGGCCCAAACAAAAATGTATAGAGCCTCTTGACGGAGTGAGTCAGCAACTGGAAATGAGTTCCCTAGCCAGTCTACATAGCGGCATCTATCATTACACGTTATTATTTGAATTTTAATTTATAAATAGGGGATAAAGAATATGATAAGATATGTTGCTCTGTTAAGAGGAATCAATATTAGTGGTAAAAATAAAATAGCTATGCCAGAGCTAAAAAAAGCATTTGAAGAGTTAAATTATAATGAGGTAATCACCTATATCAATAGTGGAAATATCATTTTTTCATGTGAGACAGAAGATAGAAGCATTATTTTAAATGACATTAGAAAAATGATAAAAGATAGATTTAATTTAGATATTCCAGTATTGGTTATAACAATACAAGAACTAGAAAAAGTTTTAAGTAATGCACCAGATTGGTGGGGAAATGATAATAAAGAAATATACGATAATATTATTTTCATAATTCCTCCTACAACATACGAAGAAGTATTTAATGAGATTGGTGAAGCAAAAAAAGAATATGAACAAATAGATCATTACGAAAATGTGATTTATTGGTCATTTGAATTAAAATCTTACTCTAAAACAAATTGGATTAAAACGGCTAGTTCCAGTATCAATGATAAGGTTACAATAAGAACAGCAAATACTGTTAGGAAAATATTGAAATTAGGTACATAACAAATACCAAGGAAAATTTTATCGCCTATAGCTTGTTTTATATAGGATGCATAGACAGAAAATGGGAAAATCGGTATAATGAGGACATAATGATAAAAGAGAGGGAAAGATAGACCGTGAGGTATACTGATTTAACACTACAAGTAAAGAAGACAAATCGTGTTTATAGACAAGCAGAAGTTCAGTTAAAAAAACATATTGTGATGGGCCATGTAGGTACACACTTTGATATATATGGAGATATAATACTTCCACTAGATTATATGCAGACGAGAGGCATCCTTTTTGATGTAAGTCATATAAAAGATAGAGAAATAACAATTGATGATATAGATTTAGACTATGTTAAGCCTGGGGACTTTGTTATGTTTCGAACAGGGTCAATAGAGAGACATCCTTATGGAAGTGGCTTATACTTTAGTAGTAGCACTCAGTTTTCATGGGAGCTTATTCAAGAACTTTCTATGGAACGCATTAAATTTGTAGGAATTGATGCACCTGATTTGCGAAGAGGAAAAGATCATGTGGAAGCAGATAAACTTTTCCTTAGATATGGGACTTTCGTCATTGAGAATTTAACCAATTTACACCTCATAGAGCCTGAGACTGTTTGCAAGGTGCTAACGATGTGGCATGAGGATCCAGAGGCAACAGGCATTAAGTGTCGGGTTGTAGCTGTTCAACCAGAATAAAGTAAAATCATCCTTTAATAAGTAGATAGAATACGGTATAATTTGTATTAGGAAAAATATGCCTAAATATTTGCTTTAAAGGAGTAGAGAGGCAAAGATAAACATAGGGCAAGGATATCAGAGATGAGGAGAAAACAATGATTTTTAAGCCTAAGAAAGAATACAAGTTGACGTTAAAAGATAGCCTTTGGATGTTTTGTATTGTGCTAGTATATGGCATTATATCTTTTTATAATTTAGGAAGTTTGGAGAATCCTCAAAGTTTTTGGATGCCAGAGGAAGATAATACCCGTATTGTAGTAGATTTAGGGGAAAGTAATGATGTTAGTAAACTGAGATACTACAGTGGGGCTAGATTTGGTGACTTTAGACTTTATACCTCAGAGGATAATATACACTATACGTTTCTCAAGGATATGGAGCAAAAACGTGTCTTTGCTTGGGAAGATATAGAGATAGAAACTGAAATGAGATATTTAGCAATAGAAGCAGTAAATATGACTTCACCTGGTATTATAGGAGAAATTGCTTTATATAATCAGTCAGGAGAGATGCTACCAATTACAGCATTAGCTGGAGGAGAAGCGGTTGCAGATGAACCAGAAAGTGTTCCAAAAGAAATTAGTTATATGAACTCTACGTACTTTGATGAGATTTATCATGGGCGTACAGCTTATGAATATATTCATGGAATGGATATATATGAATGGACACATCCACCATTAGGTAAGTTGATTATGACAATTCCTATTCAATATTTGGGAATGAATCCATTTGCCTATCGATTAATGGGAAATATTGCTGGTTTACTCATGCTACTTGTGATTTATATATTTGCAAAAAGGTTATTTGGTGCTACAAAATATGCTGCTTTAGCAATGGTCATTTTTGCAGCAGATGGTATGCATTTTGTGCAAACAAGAATTGGGACAGTAGATAGTTTTCTAGTCTTATTTATGCTACTTTCCTATCTGTTTATGTATCAATATATTTGTTGTAAAACAGAGGATTCCTTGAGGCCTAAGTTACTTAATTTATTGGGCTCAGGAGTGTTTCTAGGAATGGCTATGGCTACTAAGTGGAATGGAGCTTATATGGCAATAGGCCTGGCAATCATGTTCTTTGTAGATTTATATGTGCGTCATAGAAATGCCACAAGCTATGGTACTTGGAAAAGTCAAAGTAAAAAAATTATACTAAGCTGCTTTATATGGTTTGGTGTGATTCCTATAGCTATTTATGTGTGTTCATTTATCCCCTTTTATTTAATTAGTAGAGAAGGAAACTTTATAGAGTTTTTAGTGAATGAGCAAGTAAGAATGTATAAATATCATTCTGAGCTTAAAGCAACTCATCCTTTTAGTTCACCTTGGTACTTCTGGCCTATTGGTTATAAACCAGTCTGGTATTATGATGGAAAGGTTGCAGAAGGCATGGTATCTAGCATTGCCCTTCATAGTAACCCATTTATTTGGTGGACGGGTATTATTGCCATCCTTTATGGGGTAAAAGAAATGATTGTAGAAAGAAGTAAAGAATATAGTTTTTTAGTACTAGGTATACTAGCGGTGTACGTACCTTATATGCTGGTACCTCGTATTATGTATTTATATCACTATTTCCCAGTCGTACCATTAATGATTTTAGCAATAGTAGGACTTATTGAAAAGTTAGATGAGGCAAGTGAAAAGCCAGTGTATTTGTGGTATGCAATCATTGCTATAGCAGTCTTTTTATTCTGTTACCCAATCTACTCAGGATTCTTAATTCCAGAGCAATATGCTAATCTTATTAGCCTAGGTGGGGTATGGCAACTTTATTAAGAAGGAAAGGCATTGCAAGTTAGCAGTGCCTTTTGTATTATAAAAATAAGGAACTAAAACTAATCTTATATAATAAAATAGTAATAAACTCACCTGTGAGAAGAGGACAATAATAAGGAGGGGACATCATGGAAAAGAAGAAAGTGACATTACTAATAGACCAAGATGATGTGTTAGCAGAATATATCAAGGGTGTCACAGAAAGTTATAATAAGAAATACCATACAGCTATACGGCCAGAAGAATGCACAAATTGGAATTTATATTCGATATTTGGTGAAGAAGTAGAGACAGTTATGCATGAACCAGAGCTTTTTAGAAATTTGAAACCTACAGAAGATGCAATAGAAGTTTTTAGCAGACTCTATCACTGTGGTTTATTTGAAATGTATATTGTAACAGCAGCACAACCTGGTAGTGTAGAGGCTAAACATGAATGGATAAAAAAATACCTACCGTTCTTTCCTCAAGAACGGATTATTATATGTAGAAAAAAAGGCATGATTAAAGGGGACTATCTTTTAGATGATGGTATGCATAATATAGAGGATTTTGCCGGGGCGGGAGGAACACCTATTATATTTGAAAGAGCTCATAATAAGAATGAGATAGGGAAATATAAGCGAGTTATGAACTGGAATGAGTTTGAACGTGTGATTATGGAAATGTGTTATCCAGAGTTAATTGACCACTATTTTAATGAAAAAAATGAGGCAGTAGTATAGTTATTGAGTATTTATAAAGCGTATAAATCTAAGGAAAGTTCCCTAGATTTATACGCTTTTATAGTTTTATAAAAGGAAAAATAGAGTAAATAAAAAATATATTCTAAATATATTGACATATAAAAAAGAAGTGCTAATATAAATGTTGCTAAGGCAACAGTTGCCAGGACAACAATCAAAAAGCTACTAAGGGGGAATTAAAAATGTTTATGAGTGATCTATCTATTATTGTAAGACATTCAAAGGCTTTTTTATTGCGAAGGCTTCAGAAGTATGGGGTAGGATGTGCTGAACATGGCGTACTGATGCATCTTGCTATAAATGATGGGGTGAATCAAGAAAGCATCGCTCAGTTTTATAAGCTAGATAAAGGAGCCGTAGCAAAGACCTTAGGTAAGCTAGAGGATAAAGGCTACATTATTCGCAAGGTAAATGAGGATAATCAGCGTGAAAAAATTATTACCTTAAGTGAAAGTGGCAAAGAGATTATCAAAGAGATGGAGGAAATTCTAGAAGAATTTAATGCTGCTCTCTTTGAAGGTATGAACCTAGAAGAAATTAAAATGCTAGAGCAATTAGTAAGTAGTGTGGCAAGGAATGTACTTATTCATTTAAGAGAAGGAGAGGATGGATATGACCAATGTGAGTAAAAAAACCAATTTGGTATTACTAACGATTATTTATTTAGCAGGTATTTTTATGGGAGCTATTGATACGGGAATTGTAACACCTGCTAGGACCATTATTCAAAATAATTTAGGTGTAGATGGGCAAACAGGTATATGGATGATTACAATTTATACCCTTGCTTATGCAGCTAGTATTCCAATTATGGGAAAGTTTGCAGATAAATTTGGAAGAAAATATGTTTATTTATTAAGTGTTTCACTTTTTGGGGCAGGATCACTTTTATGCGGTCTTTCACAAAATGTAGGCAGTTTTAGCATGTTACTTATTGCTAGAGCTATTCAAGCTATTGGAGGGGGAGGAATTGTACCAGTAGCAACAGCAGAATTTGGTTCTAGTTATCCACCAGAAAAGAGAGGGATGGCACTAGGACTTGTAGGTGGGGTATATGGTATAGCCAATATCTTTGGAGCCTCTGCAGGAAGTGCTATCTTAGATATCTTTGGTCAAAATAACTGGCAATTTATTTTCTATGTGAACATACCGATTACCCTGTTTATTATTATTGCAGGGATTATAGTACTTCCTCGTAGTGAAAAAAGAGATACAAAGAAAATAGATGGATTAGGAATATTAACCCTTACAGTCATGATTGTTTCATTACTCTATGGTCTTAAAAATGTAGATTTCTTTAACTTTATGAGTAGTTTAAAAACGACTTCGGTTTATCCTTACTTCATTATTTTTGTACTTTTACTACCAGTATTTATATTAGTGGAAAAGAAAGCCGAAGATCCTGTTATGAATCTCAAGTATTTCACTAATAAAAATATTGTCATCACCTTAATTATTTCATGCATTAGTGGAATTGTTATGATGGGAATGATTTTCGTACCTCAATACTCTGAAAATATCCTTAAGATTAGATCAGGTAGTGGCGGTTACCTAGTTATTATTTTAGGTGTCTTTGCAGGGGTAGGGGCTCCTGTATCTGGTATGCTTATTGATAAATTTGGGGCAAAAATTATACTTGCCTTAGGTTTCTTGGTTTCTATAATAGGTTCCATTTTCCTTGTGTTTGTGACCACCTATCATCCTAGTATGTTAACAGTTGTGATTGGTCTTTTATTTACTGGACTAGGTATTGGATTTACCATGGGAACACCTATTAACTATATGATGATGGCACATACGCAGCCATCAGAATCTAACTCAGCCCTAGCAACTGTTTCGCTGGTGCGTTCTATAGGCACAGCTATTGCACCTACTATTATGGTAGGATTCATTGCAGCTGCTGGAGGCAATGTACAAACCAATGTGATGAATCTATTACCACAAGAAATAAAAGCTCCAGACCTACCTTATGCCAAAGAGATTACAGATACCTTTAATATGCTTAAACAAAATGAACAGATGGCAGAGGAACTTAAAGATATTAATTTACCAGATTTAGCAGCTATGCAAACAGTGAAAATTAACTTTAATAGTAACTCTGATTTTACAATGCCTGAGGATTTAGTGAAACTTATGCAAGATTCAGATGTAACGACTATTGTAGAAAATACGAAGGTACTTTCTTCTGGTATGTTTGATTTGATGACACCTGAGATTATTAAATCTATTCAAGATGGTATTGATCAAGGTATTAATGGAATTCATTCAGGTTTTACGGCGCTAGATGAACAAACAGCCAAACTCAAGCAAGGTAGTGAAGGGTTGACACAAGCAGTAACTGGAATGGAAGAAGGTATAAAAGGACAAAAAGAGGCACTTAATCAGTTGCAAGGAGTATCAGCTATGCTAAACCAACAAGGAGGAGTGATTTCTCCAGGGATGAGCCTTGCAGATTTACTGCCACCACCTGTTAAGGCTAAAATGCCAGTAGATGTAATAGCTCAGCTAGAAGCCATTAAATCTATGGCAGACCTTGAGGCTAAACAAGAAGAATTACAGACAGGTATAGCAGACTTAGAAAAAAAGATTGAAGAAAGTAAACAAGGCCTAGCAGGAATGAGAAGTGGACTTAAGGGGATGGAAACTGCCGAGGTTCAAATGAAAGATTTAGAGACTAAGATGACTAGTTTAAAAGAAGCTATTCCAGAGAGCTTTATTAAAGCAAAGGATGATTACTTACAAGCTATTGATGGCAAAAAGCTAGAGATAGAAAGTAGTTTTCAATCCACTTTAAATGATGGCTTTCAAAGGGTTTATTTAACTTCAGCAATTGCAGCCATATTTGCACTACTTTTTCTTGCTTTCTATAGTAATAAGCGTTCTATAGGGGCAACAGCAGGACTAGGAGAAAATAGATAAAGGATATATTAATGCAAAAAGTACCTACCACGAGTCATAGTAGGTACTTTTTGCTTCAAAAAAGCAAATGTATGAAAAAAGATGGAGTTTCTTCTATATAAATGTAATAAAATAAATGAACTTAATAAATATAACAAGTTATACCAGTATAATATAGAACTGCCCTTGTGATTTAATGATAGAAATATTACAATAAACAGAACAAGAGATAAAAATGACCGAGTATGTAAAGGAGAAAATAAAATGTATTTTGATTCACATGCACACTATGATGATGAAAGCTTTGATGAGGATCGCTATGAACTTATAGAAGCTATGAGAGAAAAAGGCGTAGACTTTATAGTTAATGCGGCTGCAGATTTAACTTCTTGTGAGACAGGAATAGCATTGGCTGAAAAATATCCTTTTATATATTGTAGTATAGGTGTTCATCCACATGATGTAAAAAATTTAAAAGAAGAAGACTTAGAAAAGTTGAAAAAATGGGCCACCCACAAGAAGGTTGTAGCCATAGGAGAAATAGGTCTAGATTACTACTATGATAGTTCGCCTAGAGAAGCACAGAGAGAATGGTTTAAAAAGCAACTTCTGTTAGCAAAAGAGCTAAATTTACCAGTGATTATTCACAGTAGAGACGCCTGTCAGGAGACTTTTGACCTTATTATGGAAAGTGGTGTAAAAGAAGGGGTTATCCACTGCTTTTCTGGAAGTCATGAACTTGCTAAAGAATATGTGAAAAAAGGATTTTACATTGGGATTGGTGGTGCTTTAACTTTTAAAAATGCTAAAAAAACTGTTAAGGTAGTGGAAACAATAGGCATTGAAAATATACTTATTGAAACAGATGCACCTTATTTGACACCTGTACCCCATAGAGGAAAAAGAAATGATTCTTCCTACCTTCAATATGTAGTAGAGAAAATTGCAGAAATTAAAGAAATGACACCTGATGAGGTGGCTAGTATAACCTGTCAAAATGCTAAAACATTATTTAGAATTTAGAGAGAAGGCTTGGGGTAAAAGAGAAAAAAAGAAAATAAAAAAACAGCTTTTGGAAAAAGCTGTTTTTTTATTTTGTATATAAATACTAAACTTATGCTTTATAAAGGGTAAGAAAATGATATGGAATAAAATAGAAAAAAAGTATATTAAAGAGAAAAAATATCTCGCAAATGAGTAAGAATTTTAATGAAATAAAATAAAAAAAGATGGGTGTCATAAAAATAATGAAAAGGACATATAATAGTTATTAATAAAATATTACATAATTGTTAAAAGTGGTTTTTTGAAAAAGAAATTTATAATGCGTAAAACCATTGATAAATCGTGGGTATAGGTGAAATTTTGGTGTAATTTTCTGATTTTCAAATAAAAACTTGTTACAAAAAGCTTGAAAAACTAAAAAATATATATTACAATCGTATTTGTAGTTGCAATAAACTAAAAATTACATTTATTAACAAATCGTTGTAGTAAAGCCCGATTCACCAGATCAAGTGAGAAAGACCAATTGTTTTGATTAGTAAAGATAAAACTAAGCTTTTATCAAGACAATCATTTTAAGGAGGATATCATGAAGAATCGAAGTAGAATCGCTTTATTGATTGTAGCGTTGTTTATGCTATGTGCAGTTAGTATTACAGCCTATCAATCCATGTCAAAGATTATTACTTTAGTCGATGACGGGAAAGTGACTCAATATGAAACAGACGCAAGTAGCGTAAAAGAACTATTAACGCAGTTGAAGGTTACCCTTGGTGACAAAGATACTGTGCAACCTGCATTAGAAACTGAAATTGAAGACAATATGAAAATCACTATAGAAAGATGGAAACCTACAGTAAGCTATACAGAAAATGGAGAAACAGTTGAATTCAAAACTGGACTTACTACAGTAGGGGATATCATTGATGCAAAAGGTTTAACAAATGCTGAGGGCTTAGCAGTTGAACCTAGCTTAGAAACAAAAGTTACAGACGGTATGAAAATTACTGTTAAAACAAAAAAAGTTGAAACAGTAAACGAAACAAGACAAATCGGCTTTGAAACAAAAGTTGTTGAAACAGCTGATTTAGCATTTGGTGAAACGAAAGTTAAGCAAGAAGGTAAAAATGGGCTTAAAGAAGTAAGTTTAGAAAGAACTTACTTTGGTGGTGAAGTGGTTGACGAAAAGGTTTTAAATGTCAATGTAACACAAGAACCTACAGAAGAGATTGTACTTAAAGGTGTACAGAATTCTATCAAAGACTCATTTACAGGAAAAAGTTATGCATATACAAAAGTATATGAGATGGAAGCTACAGCGTATACAAATGGTAATGATGGATGGGGTAACCGTACTGCAAGTGGTATGACTACATTCGTAGGCATGGTTGCAGTTGACCCGAAGGTTATTCCACTAGGAACAAAAATCTATGTTGAAGGTTATGGTATTGCCATTGCTGGAGATACAGGTGGAGCTATTAAAGGTAATATTGTTGATTTATTCTTTAATAGCAACAAAGAATGTTTCCAATTTGGGCGCCAATATGGTCTTAATGTCTATATACTAAAAGACCAAGATGTTGATGTAAAAGCAGAACGTAAATCTTATTAAAACTAATAGGAGGTTCTTCACTTTTAAAGTGAAGAACCTCCTATTGCTATATTGTTTAGGGCTCTTATTTCTAGCATTATTCTTCTAGGATGGGTAGAAGAGAGGGCGGTTGGCTTGTTTCCTGAGTTTGTGTATCGATAGACTCCATTTCTTGTTCAATCTTTTTTATTGTTTCCAAAGTATATTGGTATCCTACACTATAGCTAATGCCGAGTAATGCTTGATCATATCTTGAGAAAGTCATCTGGGCAACTTCTCCATTTTCGCCTTTGATATCAAAGGTAATATCTGGGTCGTTATTACTATAGCCCTGACAATTGTATTGAACAGATGCAACCTGACTGTGAACGACATTTAGATTATTAGCAGTTTGTTTTGCCAGTAGTACATATTCTTGAGGATTTTGGGCAAGAGCTGAGTCGAAGGTCACAGGAATATCCACATCTAAAACTCTACTATGATTCACTGCAAATAAATCACCTGTAACAGAGTCCACTTCAAAACAATAACTGAGTTCATCATCAATCAAAACATCAGCATACCACCTTGAGCGTGGTATACTATCAGTTGGTTCATGATACCCCATCTCAATGACCTGACCTTCAAGATTAAGACCGTATAT
>JAEZJJ010000109.1 GCA_023436395.1 Bacillota bacterium
CCATATCGTTTCGTTTTCAGGAACAAGTTATAGGCTAAAAAAAGCCTTAGAAGAATACTAAATCAAGTTGCAAGTGACTCTACATAAATCGGCTGCACTTTTGTGCATTTTTGTATTGCAAAAAACACCAGATGGTATAATATCTACTTAGCCACTCAAAAACATCATACTTTTTACTACAATAATACTTTTCAAACTCACATAATTTTCCAAAACTATTCAAAAAATTGTTTATACTTTCTACAGATAAATTTTCTTGAAATATAGTATGCCACTGTATATAACTCTCTTTAATTGGGATACGATAACAGCCTAAATCATTTATTAGTTCCCAAAATTCTTCTCGATACTCTATTTTTGTGTAAGGAATCACTATCTGGGGTACTTCTTCATTCTTTATGTAGTCAAATTCCTTGATATGATACTTTCCAGCATATTTTCCATTCAAATTGGTATCCACTATATCAAGATTCTCATAAATATCTCGAACAACTTCATTATTCTTTTTCTGCAACGATGAATCTGTATTTTTATTTAGATTACATAAGTTATATAAATCTAACCATTTACTTTTACATGCTTCTTCTATCACTATTCTATATAATTCAATAGCTTCATCAATAATTTGAATATTTTCCTCATTACCTTCATGAATTGCATTCCTATCTTTTTCTATATCAAATTCTGAAGAGTTAATAATCACTGGAAAACTAAAGTTTTCTGTTCCAATCAAAGGAAACTTACAGAATAGTTTAGGTATATTTTTGTCTAATGGCAACACTTTATATGTACTATCCTTATTCGATATAACACCAATTGCTATACTTGTTTTTTTACCTTGTTTAACTAAAACATCATAAGTAATTTCATTTGAGTCCTTTACCGTAACTATTTTACATCCTATCTCTTGATCGTGATTTATATCAAAAACCTCATACGTAATATTTTCACTTGTTATTGATTGAATAGATTCGTTCAATGCTAATACATATGCTATCGTATTCTTTAAATCATCTAATCCTATCCTCACTGCACTTGTAGTATCTTCTAATTCTGCTATTTTATAAACAAATACAGTTTCATTTTTATTTGGTTCATCTATTATCTTACTATCATCACTTTTTAGTTTTTCAATATCATTTAAGTTTGATTCTATCTGATTTCTAATTTCTTCATAGGATGTCCCACTTCTATCAAGAATAAATTTTAATTCTTTATAATCATCATCTTCTTTTAGTATTCCCTTAATTCCTACTTTTTCTGATAGTAAATGTGTAGAAATAAACCCTGTTCCAAATTTTCCTGTTTTTTTATCTTCACTCCTTTGTTTTGATGATATTTGTGTTATTAAGTCCACTAAATTCTCATAAACAAAGGGCAAACCATCATGTTTAAATTTAAGAAGATTATTTTCTATTAAAACTTCAATATTTATTTTTCCGCCGTTTTTAGTACAATCTGATGCATTTTGAATTAATTCCCATATCCATCTTCTTCTAATATTTCCTTTTAATTCTTCTGGTTGTCCTCTAAGTTTTCTCATTTCAGACCATATGGTGTTTGCCCCTGCATCAAATACCTTCTTTAGTAATACTGAATTATTATTATCTTTGAGTTCCATTTATCAAAATCTCCATTTATATAATTATTAGGTATATTTTCTACATTTCCTTAAATACTGCTGATAACTCTTCAACTGAATGATAACGTATGTTTTCATCAGGTGATAATCCTTTATCTATTAACTCACGTAACTTATCATCTTTTATATATTCAATCTTAGTCCTTCCTGTCATAACATAGTAAATTAAGCGTGTAAGGGCATAAGTTTCGTGTAATATAGTATAGTTAGCAAATCCTTTTATCACAAGTCCTGGATCATTAAAACTTCCTTTAAATTCTGTATTAATATCTGTTAATGTACTATCAGGAATTTTTACAAGTCCAAAGTCTGCAATTTTTACTACACAAACATCATCATATAATTTTAATAAAACATTTTTAGGGCTTATATCCCTATGTAGTATTCCTTTTGAGTGGATATACTGAAAAGCCTTCAATAACTGATTTATAAGGTTTTTACGTTTACTATTTGATAACCTATTATTATTTTTTTCAATATATTCATAGAGAGAACAATCCATACTTTCCATTATGTATTCATTTGATACCTCATTATAACAATAAACATTGACAATATAGGGAGAATTAAAATCTTTCATCTGCTCAAATTCTCTTTTAAACCTCATTAGCTCTTTATCATTTAAATCACATTTTGCTCTCTTTAGCACAAAATGCGTTTTATAAAAATTATCCTTAAATCTAAATACATTTGCATATGAACCTTCCCCAATCAGTTTGAGCTGTAAATTTCTTTGAGCCACCTCTTCTCCAACTGAAATTGTATCCTCCATAACAAATATAGGAATTGTATAATATATCTCAACTTTATTCATATTAGCTGGTATTTCGCTTCCACCAGTGTTATTTAAAAACTTGCGTGTTGTTAACAAAAGATTATTATAATATTCTTCAACTTGAAAAGCATATTGACTGTCTTTTAGTACCTGCTTTAAATCCATTATAATATCAATTACTTTAATTAATTGCCTACTTGGTTCAGCCCAAAAATGACTGGTGTTCTCTTGTGTAGGTAGTCTTTGATTCATAGTATCAAATAGCATAACTAACATATAGTGTAATGTAGAAAAAATCTTCTTTAATTTCTCATCTTTTACATTGGTATATAGGTCTATAAATTCATCATTAATATCCGATTGAATTTTCCTATATTGTATTTCGATAGAATTATCTATATTTATCATTTTAATTCACTCCATTTATAGTAATAATTACAAGTTACATCTCTTTTAAGTTATTTTTAATATTTTTTCCTTACAAAATCCATATAGGTCTATAGTATATCTCGTTATGCCATTGTAGTAGTTAACAATGCTATCTAAAACATTCATTGCACTTACCAATATTAGGTTTCATGCCTCCATACACCCCCATTTCATCAACGTGCTTTATTTCATTGCACAAAATACAATAGATCCACCTATTTCCAAAACTATCTCTGATAATTTCAGTAGATTCCTTATCAAACTTTTCTACAATCTCTTCATAGCCTTTCTCAATTTGCTCTTCTGTAGATATGCATGAGTTTATTGATGATGAGTACACTGGTATTACCGTATTATGCTTAAGTAGAGCTCTTTTCTCTATCTCTTGCTGACTAATCTTTCTTTGTTCTTCTTCCCATATTCTTCTCTTAGCTCTTATTTCTTCTTGCTTTTTGTTATACTCCTCAGCAAACCTATTATTTTCTTTAATAATATGCTCATATACTCTTTCTACTTTAAGGTTAGAAATCCAACTTTTATATGCGACATCAGTTACTATTATTTGAGAAAGTTCTTCCCTTGTTAAGGTGTTTAACTCATAATCTTCGTCCATAAAATCTATTTCTAAAGTAGATAGACCATTGACAGGCTTAGATTTATAGTCTTTACAAACAGTTGGGGGTAAAGCAATTTTTATTGCCAACTCCTTAGCGTTTGATTTTACTATTAATGCCTCTATATTTTTACCATGTTTATATTTTATGTAGGTTTCAGCAATTGGGATTGTTATTTGATCAAAGAGTAAAATATATTGAGACTGCTCTTCTTCCAGAGTGTCTGTTGTTATAAGTCTAATATAATGCGAGATATTTTCTAAAGTGATTTGAGGTGAGATAGAATGCCGATATGCAATTTTAAGACATGGTAAGGTAATATATTTTGAAGTGTCTAAAATCTCTTTAGCTAACTGATACATTCCCTGTATATATGCCTGTCCCTCGTCACATAATTTTTCTGAATGTGCAAAGTGATGTTCATTTGTATTCCCCATTCTGGCAATAAGGGGTGCTTCACAGGCCACACACTTGCAATTGCATTTTAACCCTCTTTCACTTATTGATAAATCTGCAATGCATATCATTTTTCCCTCTCTCATAGCAAAAGGATTTTTTAGCATTAGTTCAGGCACCTCCAGATAATTATTTGCATATATACAACATAATTATACAACACAGTATTTATATTTACAATTTTCAGATAATTTTTTAGGCAAAAAAATAAGGGTAAACACTTTAGTCAGTGACTTTAATGCTTAACTCCTATTACTTATTTTGATTAAGTTGTGTTTTTCTGCTCTATATTATCGTTTCTTAATAATTATTTATTCAAGTCTTTCATATAGCGGATTATATGATAAATATCTCTATAATAAATTTTTAATATCATTCATGAACATAATAATACACATTAATGTCCTACAAATTCATTTCACTAATATATCGATCTAATGCCTTTTCTGCTTTATTATACATTAGTTTATTAATTCTTTTTTCCTCATCTGTAGTTAATAAAAGTAAATTACCATATGTCTTACAAAATGTACTAAATAGACTGTTAACATCATCTGTAGGTTCAATCTCAAGAAAATATGACATTAACTTATTATTATTTTGCAGTGCATCATATACTCTATTAAATGAGCACTTTCGCTTCTAACCTGATTTTATACTATAGTTAAAGAATTTTCAATTAACTCCTACTATCTTTTACACTATTTATGCTGTTTTCCCTAAAAATAGGCATAGTTCCCCCTTACCCCAATTTTCTCCCACCGTATTCAATTAGGTCATGGCCTTATGTCGTATCAAAAATGTACTTCCTATTATATTTCAATCGATATAGCTCTTTCTCTAGCAATCTTACTATTTCTTTTTGTGTTAATAGCTTTACTTCACTTCCACTTAGCCTTCTAAAAATAAATAGTTGTACAAGATTAGTGGCTATACTCATCAAGTATAAAATAGCTTCTATTGCATTTGGGTGATGTATGAAACAATGCTCTAGAGCACTATAAGTTTTAAGTCTATTAAATAAGCTATTTTCAATATCCCACCTCATGTGCATCATCTTGTATAATGTTTGAAGAGGAATATTAAAATCACTGATAACCAGTAAAACTTGTGAATATCTGTTTGTCTTTGTTTTCTTTCTAAACTTTACAAACCTAAGTGGATCAGTCACTTCATCCATGTAAAACGATTCTTCATATGCTGTTACTTCACAGTCTCTTTTTTCATCTTGCCAAACTTCTTTTTTGCTGCTTTTGTTAATTTTGGTTTTGGCTTCCTTAATGCTGGTAATATTATTATCTTTCACATAAACAACTGGTATTACTTTGTTAGCTATAGAGTGGTTAATCCAGCTACTATTGCAAGCCAAAGCATCATAAACGACTACATCTATCATATGTTTATGCTCTTTCGCTACTCTACCGAGTAGTCTTTTTGCTACAGTTAGCTCTCCTTCATCTTTTTTACTGCTATCTTCTGAACCTTTATAAAGCTCAAAATCTATGATAAGTCTAGGTTCTTTACCTATCAAAGACATAAATGCAGCACTATGAAAATAGTGCATATGATTATTCCTTGTTTTAGTAGTGCAGCATTCTTCACAACTTTTCTTGTAGCTACCAAATAATTTAGTACCATCAATGGCTGCAACCGTGTAACCATCTATGTTACCTTGGTCAAATACTTTATTTCGCTTTACTTTCCTGATTATTCTCTTAAGCATTTTATATAGTTTTTGATTATCAACAACTTTAAGGGTATCTCTAATCGTATCTATTTGTGGCAACTTCATCTTTTTAGAAATAATATTCTTAAAGTCATTACTTCTAATTCTATATTTAAGTTCATTAAAACTTTGCATTCTCATTATAAAGCCTAAAAGCACTGGTAATACTGCTTCTGCCGTAGTATATAGTGGATTTTTCCTTCCATCTTTTAAGACTTTTAAAGCATCTTCTATATGATAAACCTTCTTTATATTTAATAAATTGCTTCAAGTAATTCTTAGTCATTTTCACCTCAGCTGTCATCTTTTATACACAAGAAATAATTATAAAAGAATTTAAGTATGTCGGCAAGAATTTAGGGTAAAAAAGTGCGAATTTACATCTTTATCAAAAGAGGTTTCAAGCATTGAAATTTATAGTAAAACTTCAATTCGACCCGAAACCTCTGCCATTTTACCCCTAAAAACACATCAAGGCTCAGAACGAAAAATCGCTCTAAGCCTTGGTATATCTAGGATTTAACGTGACAGCTTCACTACAGTTTCAACGTGAGGTGTCTGAGGAAACATATCCACACATAATACTTTATCAATTTTGTAGCCTGCTTCTTTTAAGATAGGTAAATCTCTTGTCAATGAAGTTGGTTTACATGAAATATAGAGTAGTTCTTTTGCGCCAAAGTTAATAATTTTTTGTATTGCTTTTGGATGAATGCCATCTCTTGGTGGATCTAAAACAATAATATCTGGGGTCTCTTTAAGTTGATCTACTTCTACCATAACATCCCCGGCTATAAAGTGGCAGTTTGTTAGATGATTAGAAATAGCATTTTCCTTTGCTTTTTCAATAGCTTCAGCTACTATTTCAATACCATATACTTTCTTAGCACGTGTAGCCATGATTTGAGTAATCGTACCTGTCCCACAGTATAGGTCAAATACTGTTTTGTTATTCAGATCATCAATAAGTGAAAGTGCATTTTTATAGAGTACTTCTGCACCTTCTGTATTGGTTTGGAAGAAAGAAAAAGGTGAGATATTAAATTGAAGACCCAGTATTTCTTCTCTAATAGTATCTTTTCCATAGATGGTTGTTACTTTCTCTGGCTTGATCGCATCTGCTAAGTTATCTGTAAGGGTATGAATAACGCCTGTAAGTTTACCCTTAAGTGGTAATTTGGCTAATAACTGAGCAAGTGGTTCAAAAGAAAACTTATTTTGTGAAGAGGTTACAATATTGACAAGGATTTCATTAAAGGTTATTGATTTACGAATGACCACATAGCGCATAAATCCAGTATGTTGCATCTTTTTGTAGTAATCTAAATGATTATCCTTGCAATATGCTAGGATAGTACGAAGTAAGGTACTGAAGTCCTCATCAACTAACTGACAACCATCTACAGTAATGACATCATAGGTACTATGCTTACGATGCATTCCTAAAGTCATAGGTCCATCTTTAACCTCATCTCCAAAGCTAAACTCCATTTTATTTCTATAGGCATATGATTTAGGACTTCCAATAATACCTAAATCTTCATATTCTGTAATATTTGCTTTATGAAGTAGTTCTTTAACTTGAGTATGTTTTAACTGAATTTGATCTTCATAATTGAGATTTTGGGCAGTACATCCTCCACAAGTACCAAAGTAGGTACAAGGGGCTTCTACAAAGTAAGAAGGATTTTCTAGAATTTCTAAAAGTTGTGCTTCCCAAGTTCCTTTTTTTCGTTTAAATAATCGGGCTTTAATACGTTGGCCTTTAAAAGCACCTGTAACATAAATAGGTTGATCCTCATAATAAACAATACCTTTATTAGGAAATATGCTATGAGAAACTACACCTTCAATTATTTGATTTTTTTTAGCCATTGTATGACTCCTTTAATTCGTACTTATTTTAAGTCTTAGTATCAAGCAATATTGTGACATATTATGCAATGATTTTCAAGTAGAGAGCAGATATAATCAAAAGACTTCTAAGTAATAAGTTTAAGTTGAAAAGCAAAGTTATTATAAAGTATAATAAACTAAGAACAATTACAATCAACAAAAGTACTATATTAAGGAGAGATAATTGTGAGAAGTAATCAAAATAGGATAACTATTGATGAAAGCATCAAAATGTATCAAAAATCTCTAATGGATGATATGAACTTAACATTACGTTTATCTTATCTCAATAATACATATATTACAAAGCCCATTGAATGGGAAGAGCGTCTATTTATTTTTGAAGCACCCATTTCTAAATTAGACTGGGTAATTTATCCAGTTGATGCTGTAGTAGAAATGATTTTTGTATCTAAATTAGCCTTATTTCATTCAGAAATGAGAATTATAAAGAGCTATCGTAGAGAGAATAATTTGTTTTATGTAGGAGAAATTATCTCTGCTATTACTAAAAGGCAACAACGAGAACATTTTAGATTAGATGTAACCTTTGGTGTAACCTATCAATTACTTCCTGAGAATCAGGATGAAGATTTTGAGTATACGGATCTTGCTGTTGAAAAAGGATTTTGCGTGAATATTAGTACCGGTGGCATGTGTCTGAATACAAATTTACAACTTAAAACTTCTCAATACATGATATTGACATTTGAATTTGTTAATATGAACTTTACTTTAAAGGGTAAAGTATTAGGTTTAGGTGAAAAAAATGATGCTGGTTATTATTCCCATCGTATTCAATTCCAAGAGTTAGATATTGCAGATATGGATTTATTAAATAGAGCAATTTTTGAAAAGCAACGTTTACTACTTAAAAAATCTAATTAATATAAAATTAGTGTTAATATAGATTTATTGAATCTATTTATACACCTAAATAAAAGGCATATAATTTTATATCAGTAGAAGTTAATACTGGCATTTTTATTGTGACTATTTTAATTTAGCATCTAAATTATGTTCAGTAAGTAAATTTTCTAGTGAAGGCTCTTTAAACATAAAAAGACTTCTAGTGATATTATATTTCGTACATTTGTACATCGTCACTAGAAGTCCCATATACGTCACTACACTCCAAAATCAAACTCAAGGTCTATTATTTCATTCATTAGAACCGGTCTCCTCACCCTTACTTCTAAACTAGCTGCTTTAGCCCAAAGAAAGGGATAAAATGCCACACCTTTGTCTCTATCTAAATCTTTGATTTCACTTTAGTTTATATAATGGGGGATTCTCATCTATAACAAACATATTTCATATTAAATTTTACATATGGTTATTCTGTAAATATTACGTTAAGTTGTTCAGGTGATACAATTATCTTTTTGGGTATCTCTATTAACAGATGCCATTCTGCCATATCCCAAGTTCTTACTTCAGGCATTATTCTATTTATAGTTACTTCATATTTTTTATCAGTATTCCCAACAATAGATTTTATTTCATGTCTAATAGAGCCACTCCCTTCTTCAATTAAGACAATAATAAGGTCTTTATCCTTAAAATAATCATCATTATATCTGTCACAAGCATCTAAAAAACCTATTGGAGTATCAAAATAAACCGCTTTTTTACGCTCTAAATCATATTTATCTTTATTTCTGTTATAATATTTGTTTAAATCTGTCGTTGAAGTTATGAGTGTAACCACTGGATATTTTACATTTTCATTGTATCCATCAGTACGTATATATTGTGCTGTGAAATCTAATTTTGTATTTTCAATTTTAAATAAGTTGCTATTTGTAAGATAATTACTTGATAATTGCTCATAGCTTGGTGCGCCCAATAGCAACGTGAGGGACATTAAAATTAATATTTGCTTCATATAAAACCTCCTGTAATATTACTATTTATTAATTTCAGCCAAGTATATGATGAATGAAATTTACTACAAATCTTTTTCATATGTATCCTTATTCAAATATTATAACATCTTATTCTGTTATTACTATATTTTTAATAAATTATCTTCAAACCATTACAGTTGAGGGTTTAAAATTTAAGCATAATTTTAGCTAAATTAGGTGTTATTGGGACAAACCGTTGCTTTGAACCTTTACTACGAATTAAAATGGCATTGCTCTTAATATCCTCACATTTAATTGAGCACAGTTCTAAATTACGAATGCAAGTATCAAAAAAAGCTATCATACCTTTATATTCATCTAGCATAGTTCTTAGTAATGTACCAAACGACATAAAAACCTCCAGTGATGATATATTTTGGGTGTCTGTACATCATCATTAGAGGCTTATTGTACACCATCACTGGCGCTATTTTTTTAACTGAATCACACAAATCTCTTGACTATCAAGACTTTACTCTTCATCCCATGAGTGGTAAATATTTTGAACATCATCATCTTCTTCAAGAAGATCAAGCATTTTATAGGTTGGTCAATTTTCTCTGTATCCATTGGTGTTCAAAATATAAAAGATGTTAATAATGATTTTTAGTAAACTTTATGTTTAGTTATATTGTTTTAATTTGCCTAAATAAAATGATGACATACATCATTGCTCCATTATAACATTAAACTTCACTGGATGTAAACTTTTATAGAATCACTTATATTAAAATATCAAATTACATATTTATATTCATACATATTATTTAATATATATTCATCAATTGGAAGTATGAGTTATCTGATAAGAATTTTGTGTTCATGTAAATTGGGAGTTATCCAATCATAAATATACTGTTTCATTTTATTTCACATTTATTTAACTTCCTCACATATAACTCACCATCTACAGACCTTATCACTGAATACTCTCCATAATGAACAAACTCATCACAGATCAAATCGTATAAAAACATCTGCATACACTTTGGCTGCTTCATAACAAACTCATACTCCTCAAACACATCCCACAACTCTACCTCCCTCTCTTCGCTTAACCGTTCATATCTATTTTTAATATATCCCATATAACGTTGTAACCGTTTTGTCACTTTATATCCTTTATACATTAAGTCCACTCCCCTTGTTGTAGATTAATAATAATTAAAATATAATGCTATTGCATTATGCTTGATATATTCTTACTATACTCCTCTAAAAAACCAACTGCATTATGAAATAGTTGGCAACTACATATTTAACCCTATTTATGCCAATACTATCATTAGTAAAGGAGGGCTTAGTGTGGATAAAATTGAACAAAGAAAAGAAGCTGGCGCCAAACTTAGAGAGCTTCGAAAAGCCACAAAGCTTTCTGTTTTTAAAGTTGGCAAAGCTATTGGAATGTCAGGAAACTATATAAGCGAGATTGAACGTGGGGTAAGACCTGCGTCAGATGCAGCATTGATTGCGCTTGCAGATTTGTATGATGTGGATAAGCAAAATCTTTTTGATTTATATGGTAAAATTCACAATGAAGAAATAGATATCCTTATGCAATACCCTCAGCTTAGAAAAACAATTATTGAACTCACCTCCGACCCTAAAATTACTAAAAAGGATGTGGATGAAATACTTACCGAATTTCAACTTATAGTTAAAAACCACTTCGCCAAAGGAGATGATTCGTAGTGCAATGGTTTATTAAAATTTATGAATACTATATCGTAAAGTGGTTTGGATATGAAGCTGCTACACGAATTGAAGATGCCTCTGTGTGGCTCGGTGGATTCTTTTTAGGTGTCATTTTTATGGCATTATTAGCTGGGGCCTTTATGCTTAGATTACACTCATTAAAAGATTATGGAAAAAGTCAAATGAGACTTGTCAGAATAGACCATGGAAAAAAATCTACCCATATAATGAGTAAAAAGAATTTATGGGAGACATTTGAGCAAATATTATTATTGTCCTTTAGTCCATTTTTTACGATTAAGAGATTTACTTCTCGTGATGCACGAAGAACGAAACGTTTTATAAGAATAATGGCAGTGATAGCAGTGATTGTTTTAATGTATTCTCTTCTAGCTACCTTTTCTGTGCTAAGTCCCATATAAAATGTTTACTCTCAGCTATGTTGAATTGATGAAAATGTATATATTAATAGCATTTGTCCATGCCCTAGAAAGTTGTATTTATTGAGCATAATAAAAGGACAGATTAATTTCTGCCCTTGTTACATATCTCATTGTTGATTTATGCTGTATTAATATGAGCTAATCAAAAATATATCTCAACCTATAAAGAGGGATAGTACCTTAAATGGTATTACCCCTTATATTGTTGCTCGTAAAATTTTTTATTTTGTTGTAGACTACTCTGCAAATCTTTCAAGTAACCTTCCACCCTTTCATACATACCCTCGGGCTCATCTTTGCATGCTTCAAGTAACATATCTACTACATTTATTCTAATTTGTTGAATATCTTTGTTTAGCATAATAAAAGACCACCTCCTGTATGGAGTATGGTCAAAGATTTAAAATCTAATAACTAATATATATATTATTCTTTTCTATTTTTATTGAAACACCCATTAATTTCGAAGTATCTTCTAGGGGAATAGCGATAACATCATTTAATGTGATAGGCATAGAATCAAGCTCAATCTCCTTATTATTAGTCTTTATAATTCCGTCTTTAATGTCAATGCTATATTCTATATTTTTAAATACATAACTGATATTAAAGTCTTTAACTGTACTATGAGGAGATATGGATAGAATTTCAAAAAAATCATTGATTGGGATATATACTTTATCATTTATCATCAGTATACTTTGCCCCTTTTCTTCAGTAGTACAAAGGGCTGATCCATTCTTGCCACTATTATTTATAGTAAAATTATGCATTAGCACTTGATAATTTGTAGGAATAGAATTTATGTGAGTTGCCTTTACAACATACAACTTCTGATCTGGAATACCAATTATGTAATAGAATTGATTATCTTGCGCAATTATATTACCATATATACTCTTTTCCGACCCATTTATTGCTGAATATGTAATTACACTAATATTATCATTAATTGAATTTTCACCAACAAAATGTCCTAATTGCCCCATAAAATAATAAACTACTATTAAAAATAATGTTGATAAAATTGGCATGATAAACCAATATAATCCCTCAAAAAAATCTGTATAATATTCTTTTATGTAAGAGTTTTTATATGTACCACCTTTATCATTTCTACTAATCAGTAACTTAATTTTTTTATAAAAGAAACCACATACAGGACATAGTAAACAAAACACAACATATACCATTAATGTAAATACTATTATATATACATATATATGCTTCTGTATAAATGAATGTATCGGATACTCTGATAAAATATCTGCAATAATAAGTGCAAAGTAAAAATATAGGGGAAAAAATTTAAAGTAATTAACTAATTTCAAACATACTACTATCAGGTTATCCTTTAATGGGCGTGTTAAAAATAAAGAAATTTTATTCTGTTGTGTAAATAGCAATTCATATTTACCTTTTTCTTCAATCATTTCAGAAATAGCATATAGTAAATCTTCAAATGTTACTGATATACTCCAAATAAAAAGTAATGCAACTATTGTTATTTTTATGCTGAATATACTTGACAATAATATCATAAAAATAATTGTCCAAATTATAGAGGTAATTATTAAAGGGCTTCTTTTATCTTTAACACTATAGATTAAAATATGAATACTGTTTAACGCATAACTATAAGAGAGTAATTGAACTAAAAGTGATAATGAATTTTGAGGCTTGGCCACAAATATTATTATTGATAAAATATTAAATGCATAAACTGTGGGTAGCAAATATCCCACTAACTTAACGACAATTTTTTTAGACCGTTCTCTTATGTAGATATTTGCATATACAAACGTCACCAAGCAAACAAAACTAATAATACCTATTGCCACCACGGCCTTAAAGTTAAATGGTATTGGATTGGATATTACACTAATTATGTTTACGGGTTCTTCAACAAAATAAAATCCATATAAAAAACTATAACCAAACTGATAAAAAATATATGCTACTACTGCAATAATGGAAGTACTTATTACTTTTACATCCATGATGCTACTTAATGATTTATTTATTTTATTAATATTATCTAACGATATTTCTTTTTTCTCTTCCATATCTATATACCTACTTACAACACTTACTACAAGGTTCATACCCCTGAGCTTTAGCATCATCTATACTAATAGGAATCTTACTCTTACTCAAACTACTACACCCATCCTTATGATACTTCTCACCTGTTTTAGTAACATAGACTGTCGTGGTAATAGGTTGTGTGGTAGAAGTTTCTTGTTTTTTATCTTTAGTATTTGCGGTCGTAGTATTATTAGTTGGTGAATTAACTGCCTTGTCAGTAGCCTTGTTTTCCGTAGCGATAGTTATATTCTTTCCATCAGATGTTACTTTCACTGTACCATTTATATCTGTTCTGTATGTGGTCGCTTTATACTTATTTAATATACCTGTGGTTTCTTTATGTGGATGCCCATATTTATTATCTTTACCACAGCAAATCACTGCATACTTTGGAGCTATTGCCTTTATGAAGGCATCGGAACTTGAAGTTGAACTACCATGATGACCAACCTTAAGTACATCTATTTTTCCAATATCCTTAAGTGGTAATGTAGCTTCTACTTCTTTCCCTGAATCTCCAGTAAACAGAAACTTATTGCTACCGTTTACATATAAGGCCACTAAGCTATGATCATTCACATCATCATATTGAGCTTTTTGATTAAAGAATTGGAATGAACCATTTCCCAATGTAAATGTTTTATCTGCTAATGGTACACTAGGCTGTAATTTTTTATCCATACAAGCTTGTATAAAACTTTTGTATGTCTTGGTGTCCGCTTTACCATTTCCTACAAATACTTGATTTACCTTGAAGTTTTTTACTATAGCATCAAGCCCACCTGAATGATCTGCATCAGGATGTGTTAAGATGAGGTATTCTAGTTGTTTGATTTCTAACTTATTTAAGTAGTCTACCAGAAACTGTTCATCATCGTTGTCCGCCCCGTCAATCATAGCATATTTCCCATTATCACAGATGAGGATGCAGTCTGAATTACCTGTTGATATGTAATGGATATCTACTGGTTTGATTGTTTGTTTTGAAGTTGTTGGTTGCGTTGTGCTTGCAAGTATATTGATTGTTGTAAATGATAGTAATATCAATTTCAATAATAATGATACTATCTTATTTCTTTTCAAATTAATCTCCCCCTTTAAGCTAACTTTCTATGTATTTGAATTGCATGTTTTTAGTATATCTAGATATAACGTGTAAAATAACAATGAAAAACTTTCTCTAAATGACTTTTCGTTATCTATGGAGTTAAACCCCTTAACGTTTTGAATAAATAATAGAATAATATATATAAACATTATGGCATTAAAGATGTTTGAAATTACACTTGGCAGTTGTGTTATAGCATCAATCCATGATTGCAAAAACACTACAAAAATAGCCATGTATATTCCCATAGAAGAAGATACAAATGAACTTTTATCAAGGGCACCACTTTGACTCCTATTAATAATATGTTCTACTCTTATCACTTCTAGATTGTAGTTTATATTATCACTAACCTCCGAACAGCGTCTTTTTATATCTAAATACATATTACTAACTAATCGTTTATCAGTATACCTAATTACATCAAAATCTATAATATCTAATTCCTGTGTACAATTAAAATTTGCTTTAATAAGTTCCAAATAATATTTATTTACTTCTTCCTTATTTACTTCAAATATTTTGTCCTTTTTCCCACCCATATTTCCCCTCTATTCTTACAGTTAATATAATAATTCTATCCTCATCCTCTTACTTCTACAACAAAAAAGACTCGTCTTATTTCGACAAGCCCCTGTTGTTATTTACTTTATTATTCTATTACAATTTGATTATTGACTGAATCATATGTAACTGTCTTACCGATCGCCTCAGCAACAACTCTGGCAGGAATCATAGTTCTTCCATTGTATGCCACTGGTGCAACATTTAAAGTTGATAGAGTTCCATTCAACCAAAGATTTTTACTATCAATTTGAAGAGTAAATGATGTACTTCCTTTTACACAGTCTATTGACTTAACAGATGAGTCATAGGTTGCTGATATTCCTAGTTCTTTGCAAAGTGCCTTTAATTCAACTAAATTTGTATTATCAATATTAATGGTATTAATTTTTACAGTTTCTCCAGCAATAATAAATGTCTCTTCCTTTTCAGTATATGTAGGTGTTGATTTCGTGGTACTTGTACTATTTTTTGAACTACTACTGTTAGAAGATGTATTAGATGAGGATGATGAATATGGACATACTCCATTTGAGTGTAAATGTGCAGGATATCCTCCACAATGATAATGATATGAACCTAAACCACTTTTATTTTTATTGTCTTTGTGCCCACCACTACTATCAGTTCTTCCTCCATGCGCAAATAAAGTCGCTGGTATCATCATTATGGTTAACAAAATAATACCTAAGTGTTTAATGTTTGTTTTCCTCATTTAAAACCCCCCTTAAATATGTAATTTCTATTTAATCTTACTAATATATGTATTTTTTTACAACAAAAAAGACTCGTCATGTTTCGACAAGTCTACCTGTATATTAATTAATGTTAGAATCCTTTAATTGAACAGAAAATTTGTATGGAGTTCCTAAATGTTCATAACTATACCCAACTATTCCAGTATAAGGAATAAAGGATGTAAGTAATTCTCCTGAATTAGTCACTTCATGAATTGTATATAAAGAAGAGTCAATAAAGGAATCATCTTTTTTTACTTTATTTTCATGAATTTTCTCGACGTAATTAGAATATTGATAGTCAAACATTACTAATGACTCAATATCTCCCATTTTTTGTTTATTGTATAAAGGAATTTCGAACATTGTCTGTAAATCTGTTAAATCATTATATTCAGCACGTACGCCTTTCTTATATGACTCTAATATAGAATTAAATCCTTTTCCTCTTACTTCGATTACTTTATTTCCTACTATCAAATAACCATATCTACACTTATTTGCATCTTCATATTCATCTGGCAAGGCTGTTGGATCACCTTCGAGCACATATAATTTAGAATCATTGTATTGGTATTCATCAATTACAGTACATTTTACTTCATCCTTTAAATCAGTTAGCTCATTATTATCATTTAAATATTCAATTTTTCTAGTGTATATCCAGTAGTTTCCTTTCTTTAATGGAAAATATTCATCTACTGGAAAATCCTCCAAATCTATATTTGGTATGTATACATATTCTTTAGTTTTATCCATTTGTGATATTATTACTGGTATAATTCCACCAATAACTACTGGAACAATAATTGATGTACAAATCCATTTTATTAATTCTTTTTTCTTTTTACTTTGCGCTGTTTGTGCTCTTGATTGCTGCCTTGACATTTTATAGTACCCTCACTTTTTTTTATATTCTATATAATATATCATGCTTTATTATTTTTTTCCAGTCATCTAAGTATCATCAATATACCTTATTAACATTTAATACGTATCTCACACAATTACAATATCATCCCACTTAACATCTCAGATTTTATTTCTCCCTTTTCATCCAATAATCTTTTAAATCCTCTCATTTCCACGGTAAGTAAATTCTTAGCTTTAACTAACATATTTTCTATATCCTTGTTAATGTGTAATATATATTAAAAGCACCTAATCTGAATCAATTAAGTGCTTGTTCCTACATGTTAATTTATTAAGTACCCCATACAATTACTGTACCACCGCAATTCCTTCTCTACTTCTATATTATTCCTAAACTTACCACCAATAGCTTTTGAAAATTTCTCACTTCCCCCACCTACAAATACCTTGTCATGCAATACCGTCTTACCAAACTTATTCTCAATATCTTTCATTATATCCCTACACACATGAATCGTATCAACTAAATGTTCCTCTAAATTAAAATCACCTTTTTCTGTTCTAATAATTGGCTTATTACTATTAAATTTCTTATCAATTTGCTCAATAGTAACCTCTACCCCCTCAGCTGCTATCTTTTCTTGAAGTACCTTATAAATATCATAGAGTGCAATATTAACTGTTCCATAATTACTGATTCTAAATTTGCCATCCCACTCAATTAAAATAACATCTGTTGTTTTCATACCTATATCAATAATAAGTGTAGTATTATCTTTATCAATATACTTACTCAAAGGCCTAATTGAAGCATAACCTTCTGCCATTACCTTTACATCTACTATATTTACTGATATGTCTTTTCCATTAACCACACCATCAATAGTACCAAGTCCTCTAAGTCTCTGAGCAAACTCTTCCTTTTTAGCCTTGTAGATACTAATAGGAAGTCCTACTCCCAAATTAATATAATGATTGCCTGCTCCATACACTGCATTTACTGACCATAGTATTTGATGCTCTATGTATTCCCTATTTGTTTTATCTACATTAGTTAAAGTGGTCTGCCCTACTCCAAGTGCTAACTTGGTTCCCCTGCATTCAATAATATCACCACTCATCAGTGCTGTGTCAGTTGAATATACGCTGTAGGTATATGCATTTATGATATTACCATCTGCTCCCATTCCTGCTACACAAATTGTACTATTTCCGAGATCAATCCCTATATTTTTTACGTTCTTTGCCATGTTGTCCGCTCCTTGTTATTCCGAGTAATCATAAATTAGTGTTGTCATGTTGTTCTTAAATATTTTATAGATATTAGCTCTACCTTTTTCTTTTATATTAATTTGCCAAAAGGTATTGTATTCACTACCATAGGCTGTTGTTTTATAATCAATTTCAAAACTAAAATTGTCTACCTCATTAAGTGTGCATGTATGAATAAATGAATAGATAATCTGCTTAATCCTGTTGTCAATCATAGTTTTCTCCTAAAATTCTTCTATTTCATCATATTGGTTATTATTGGTGTAAATTGGTGCATTTTGATGTACTGGTGCTTCTATTTGAGTATGACTTGAAGCCTCATTGGTGCTATTTGGTGTGGATAAAATGTCTTTTTGCATCACTATACCATCACCTTGACTCAATATGTAAAAATCTAATGCCTTATTGATTTCACCATTTAATGTTCTATAGTTGTTCTTTGCTAATTGCTCTAGTTGTGCTTTTAACTGCTGACTTATAGATATACTAATTCTCTTTTGTTGCAACTTTCTCACCCCCTAAATGCTAGTTGTGTAATGCCCTGCCATTCTGAGGGGACTTCTATAAGTTTAAGTTGGAGTTGTTGTAATTTTTCCTTGAACTGAGGTACATATTTTATAACACGCTCAATGGATTCTCTTGACCAATCTGTAAAATCTCTGCCATCAATGATGATACGCTTTTGCTTAGTTGGTTCTTGAAGTTCAGTTACTTCTTCCTCTTGAGTTTCTTCTACTTGCTCTACAGGTACCACAACACGTAATGTTCGCTTATAAAAGTTTTCAATTTCAGATACTACATATTCTTTAGCAATAAGGGATCTAATAATATCACTTGCTCTTTTAGATGTTACATTTAGAAGGTCAGCAAAATATCTGTTAGATGCATAACAACCTTTGCCTTTATCAAGTCCTTTAATGATTGCTAAAACAAATTTTTCTTGAAGTGAAAGGTTTTTGTCTCTAAGAATTTCAATATCAATCCATATTCCCTCTAAGTTGTTTGATGTAGTATCTTGCATAGTTGTGCCCTCCGTCGGTGTGATTTAGTGATATCTTAGTGATATCTTTTATACAAGTATACCCTAAGTGATATCACTTGTAAAGTATTATTTGGTAGAAAATTGTAAAATGACATCATATAGTATATATGATATAATAGATTTAATTTTGATAAGGAGTGAACTGTGGTATGGCAATCAATAAAGATATTAATACTCGTATAGCTTTAACACTGCCTATTGAGGTTAAAAATAAACTTGATAAACTAGCTAAATCAGATAATAGGACAACCAGTAACTATATTCAAAACATATTAATCAAACATATTGAGCAGATTGAAAATGGCAATTAACTCTTACAAGTTGGTTGCTTTTTTATTGCAGCAATTATCAAACCAACCCCTTAATCACTTTTATTGTTATTATCAATAATATTATAAGAGTTATTATAGATATATTATTTATCCCTGCGCTCAGGTAACCCCCACCCTCTTCTCATATATGCCCCTATAGAAAGATGTGGTATACCCTAGATGAAATCTTATAGGTAGAGGTATCAAATTATAGGGCGGCTAGAATAATATGTATAGGTATGTGGATATTACTGTGAATAAAAAATCTCCAAAATTAAAAGGCACCAAACGAGAGCGTAAAATTTCTTGTGTCCAAGAAAGCAATTCTTCCTTTGACGTGAATAAAATATGTATATTTGATTTAACTATATAGAGTATTTACATTTTATGGTTATTGTATTCATGTGTTTAGATTTTTTTACATTATAAGTAGGCTTCTATAACAGTATTTTTGTGGGCTCTGCCCACACCCGACCTCAGGAATAATTTAATAACCCTTTGACCATACTTATAGATGCCGAAGGAATAAAAAGGCTTGCCGGTAGTTGAAATCATTAGTATTTCATTACCGGCTTTCCCTTGTCTAATTATAAATATTGATTTAACCTTTCGTCATATAAAATACTAAGTTGGCTCAATACCAAATCCCAATTTCTATAGCGTTGAGACCATTTCTTGATGACATTTTGTGATGAAAGATAAAGCATTTTTTCTAGAGACGTATCATTTGGAAATGAACTTTTTGTCTTTGTTACCTTGCGGAATTGTCTATTGAGGCCTTCAATGATATTTGTTGTATACATAATCCTTCTAATGTCTTCAGTAAACCGAAAGAACGGGCGAACCACCTCCCAATTCATCTCCCAACTACTTATAGCATAAGGATATTTTGTACCCCAAACTTCTTTTAATGTTTCTAATTCAGCTAAAGCAATCTCTTCTGTTGGGGCTTTATAAACAGCTTTAAAGTCTGAAGAAAACTTCTTCAAATCCTTATAGGATACATACTTAAAAGAGTTTCGTAGCATGTGAATGATACAACGTTGTACTTCAGCTTTAGGATATACAGCATTAATTGCTTCCTTAAAACCAGTAAGCCCATCAACGCAGAAGAACAATACATCTTGAACACCTCGATTTTTAAGATCATTTAGCATGCCTAGCCAGAATTTTGAGGATTCATTTGCTCCAATTGTAATGCTTAAAATATCTTTTATGCCATCTAATGTAACTCCTAATACAACATATGCTGCACGATTAATAATTCGTCCATCTTCTTTAACTTTATAATGAATAGCATCCATAAAAATAAAAGGATAAACAGGGTTAAGAGGTCTAGATTGCCATTCCTTAATTTCAGGAAGTATTTTATCAGTAATCTTACTTACCATCTCAGCTGAAACTTCAATGCCATAAAGTTCTTGCAACTGATCATGAATATCCCGTGTACTCATCCCATGTGCATAAAGAGAAATAACTTTTTCCTCGATTCCGGAAACATCTCTTTGATATTTAGGAATGATTTGTGGTTCAAACTCTCCATTACGATCTCTAGGAATATCAATAGGAAACTCACCATATTGACTTTTTATTGTTTTAGTAGAATAACCATTCCTTTTATTGGGAGTAGCTAAATCATTTTTTTCGTTTTTAGTGTAACCAATAGACGTATCCATCTCAGCCTCTAGTAATTCTTGTAGCATATCTTTGAAACTGTCTTTAAATAGTGCGTAAATGTCACCCACACTTGTAATGTTATTCTCTGAAATGATTTGTTTTAATTGTTCTTTTGCGATTGCCATAAAAAGGCCCCTTCCTGGATTGAATTATTCATATCTAATTCTCGCCAAGAAAGGGCTATTTATTTCATAAGACACAAAACTAATTACACTACCCACCAAACTGGTGCCTCTATTAATAAATGTTCAATTAATCCAGCTTTCTTTTCTGTCTTTTAGGAACTATACAAATTGCAATTAATGTAAAAATCCCAAAAGTTACCCCCATTAACGTCCAAAAACGTTGATTTAAATTCTTTTTCTTGGATATTTCATGACATAAGTAAACACACAGTATCCAAAGAATAATACTAATTAGCATTTTATCCCCCCATCATTAAAAAGCTTCCTCCCTTTTGTCCGATTATATTGTACTAAATTTTATTATTATTCTCAATTTTTAAATATATTTGTGTTATTTTTTTCATCAGAGATCTTACATTTTGTTTGCTATAACTTTCCTTAATCCAAACCTCTGGACTACTAATCACCCCCTTTTCTTGTAACATTTTTACAGCCCACTCAAACTCCTCATCTTTATTCATTGCCTTTCTTACATCTTCCTTTAGCCTTTTCCATTCGTCCACACACTTCACATAATACTTAGGGCACTCTTTCCCTGTTACATCATAATGCCTAATAATTGCCTGTGTTGGCTCAAGTTTGTACCTCTCACATAAGTCCACCAACAACTCAATCAAAGCCTTATATGCAGAATCTGTATATTTCCCCGTATTATCAGGATGACATACCTCAATTCCAATGGAATAACTATTTGCCTTACTTGCATGATAAGCCACCTCATTTTCAGGTACACATCTAATGACTACACCATCATTCCCAATAATATAATGTGATGAGGCATATGTTCCTCTTCCATCTTTTAAGCTGTCAAAGTACTTTGCATTATTTTCTGCTGTACTTCCTGCATTTCCTATCCAATGAACTACAATATTTTTAATAGTACCTATCTTTGTTTGTGGTCTACTCCATTTGTTTGGTGTAATTAACATGTCTTTAATTTCAATTGCCATATTTTATATTTACCTTTATCCTTTTATATTTGCTACAATTTGATCTAGTTTTGTATTAATGTCTTTTGCTAAAACTGCATTTGTCTCAAGAAGTGCTTTATTAGTTTGCGATAACTCTTCTAAATGACTTAATAAGCGTTCTTCTCTTACTCTATTATCTTCTCTATTTTCATTCTGTACTTTTGCTATATAATAACCAAGCACAGTAACACAAGCAATTGGAAAACCAACTCCTTGTAATAATTCAATAAAATCCATTTAACATTCCTTTCTAATAATATTCAACAATTTCAAAGCCATATACAATGCTGTTGTAGGTCGTTCCTGCTGACATATTTTGAAATAATACTGTATTACTATTGCTAATATGTGGAATAACCAACTCCGCTGAACACTTAATTACATTAATTGATGTCTTATTTGGATCAACTGATGAGATACTAACTCCAAAAGAATCACTCGCTTCAATTCTATTAATTTTACCTTTATAAGTTGTAATCTTTTTAACTGCTCCCTTATTTGCACTTTGGATAGCACTAATAATTTCATCTTTGATACTATTTATATTTTCAACCTTAACTTCCATATTGGTTAACTGTTCTGTAAGCATAATAATTTTTTCTCTTATATCTTCATGAGAATAACTATCTATATTGTGCTCAGTTAATGACTCTGCTGTTAAATATACTAGACTATCATCTATAGTTGCTGTAATTTCAGCTGCATTACTTACCATTACTGTTACATGAATTAGCTTTTCATTTAATGAGTCCTTTGAGATATAAGAGGTATTTTCTGTATAGCCATACATATAAAGGTGTTCAACATTATCTGCACCCTTAGCATAAATGCCTATTTCACTCCAATTAAAATCACTTTTAATATCTTCCACCTTTAGCACTGCTGAAAGTGTTACCTTGCTTCCATTTCTATCTAAGTTGTTAATAGGTAAGTTTTGCTTAACACTTACAAGGTTTTCTGCAAACCCTAAATCTCCTTCATACTGACCATCACCTAATTCTATTCTCGTAAATTCTATTGGCTCACCTACTAGGGCCTTAGATAATAGCTCCATTCCCTTTACAGTTAAACTTTTATTTTTAAATTCACTCATTCTGACTCCTTATATATTAATCTCATCTGCTGTTCTAATATAAATGCCCATATATTTATCAGCTTCTATTGGCTCTAGTGTTGTAATATTTAATATCAAATTACATGGTATCTTCTTCCTTAAATCCTTATATAAACTTGAAATAAGATGCTCTTTTGAAGATGCTACGCTGATTGTTAATGCATAGTTGTTACAATTCATATCTAATAAAAAATTCCCCTTACCTAATGTGGTATTTAATGTATTAGTAAGCCACATCATAGTAAAAGGAATCGTTGAATTATATTTATTTAAGATATTAAATCTTCTCGTTGCTACATCTTTTGAATAAGGAATACTCAGCATTTTCTCATACCTACTTAAGCCTTCATCATCTGCTGATTCTATAAATTGATTGTCTTGTAGTTGTAGTAGCTTATCTCTTAGTTTATTTATCTCCACACTAACTGTTGCATCTAGCTGTTGAAACTCCTCTGTGTTACTTATAAACTCTGGTAAATACTTCTTTAGTCTCATATATTAACCACACCTACCAATACTGGCACTTCTTCTCCTGACAGATATAAATTTCTATCCGAGCCATTGATTTGTGTACCTTCAATATCAATAAT
>JAEZJJ010000086.1 GCA_023436395.1 Bacillota bacterium
TACCCGTGCTCTGTAGTGTATTACTATTCCACGCAAATAATACTACCAAAGTAAGAAGAATGCAACTTTTTCATGTAACTGTTTGTGTCGCAAGCGTAGCGTAGCGATATGGAAACATATATGTGATGAAAAAGATAATTCCCTAGTGATTTTATAAAAAAAACATAAATCTTTCTAAAAAAAGTAGTTGGTAACTTATAAAAAGTTAAAATAACAATACACGTCACGACATATTAAACCATTTAGATATGCTATAATATTAACTAATAACGAACATACTGAAATAAAAGTATAAACGAAATAAGGGATAAAATATGAGACAAGAAATTAAAATTAAAATAAAACCATCATTTGTTAAGGCACTTAAACAAGGCTATCCTCTTATTGAGAAAGATGCTATTGCTAATCTAGAGGTATTAAAAAGCGAGGATGTCATTATTAACCTAGTAGATCCACAAAATAAATTTATAGCAAAAGGTTACTATGGCAAGCAAAATAAAGGGTATGGCTGGGTATTAAGCTATAAAGAAAATGAGACAATAGATGAGGCTTTTTTTATAGAGAAGTTTAAGAAAGCTATCCAGTATCGTAAAGATTTATATGAGAGTAAAGAAACCACAGCTTTTCGTATGTTTAATGGAGAAGGTGATGGTGTAGGTGGATTAACTATTGATTATTTTGCAGGTTATTACTTAGTGACTTGGTATAGCGAAGGAATCTATAGTTTTAAAGATGAAGTCATTAGCGCCCTACTTAAAAGTACAGAGGTAAAGGGAATTTACCAAAAGAAACGTTTTGATACAGATGGTAAATATATAGAAGACCATGATTATGTCATGGGAGAAGTACCAGAGTGGCCTTTGATTGTGAAAGAAAGTGGGCAGCAATTTGCCATTTATCTAGATGATGGGGCGATGGTAGGTATTTTCCTAGACCAAAGAGAAGTAAGAAAGCGTATTAGAGACTATTATGCTAAGGGAAAAACAGTGCTTAATACTTTTTCATATACAGGTGGTTTTTCTGTATTTGCAGCAGCAGGTGGGGCGTCTAAAACCACAAGTGTAGATTTAGCAAATCGCAGTCTAAGTAAGACAAGAGAGCAATTTAGTGTGAATGATATAGATCCAGATACGCAGTCTATTATTGTAGAAGACGTCTTCAAATACTTTAAATATGCAGTGAAAAAGGAACTTAAGTTTGATATGGTAGTTTTAGATCCACCAAGCTTTGCACGCTCCAAGAAGTTTACCTTTAGTGCATCTAAGGACTATACAAATTTATTAAAGGAAGCGATTGCTATTACAGAAAAGGGAGGTATCATTGTAGCCTCTACCAACTGTAGTGCTTTTAATATGGAACGTTTTAAAGGCTTTATTGATAGTGCCTTTAGTCAAATGGGAAGTAAATATACAATTCTAGAAGAATACACTTTACCAAAGGATTTTAAAACCATTGATGCTTTTAAAGAAGGAAACTACTTGAAGGTAATCTTCATTAAAAAACACTAGTAACTAAATGGAGTAATTTGTCATTCTAAGAAGAATAGCATATGATAACTAGCAGATATTAGAAAAATATTAACTATAAAAAAAGCAGCTTTAACACACAAATAACTTAAGCATAAACGAAGACTTTAATACTATGACCCAAGAAGATGAATCACTATAAAGGCTAGTCATTAAATTGAGGGGGATAATATGAAGTACTATGAGCATAAGGGGACTTTGTGGTTAGGGCTGTTTTTTATTGTAGTTGGAATAGGAATGGTTGTACCCATATGCTAAGGGTGAAAATTATAAGTCATATCATATTGCAATTGAAGAGGTATAGGGGATATTGATAGAGTAATCGTAAAAAGGGGAGATAGGATGAAAAAGTATGAAGTAGTTAATGTTGAAATATGGGAAAGAAAATAGCATTACAGTATCTTTAAAAACTATTTACAACCACGCTATGATATAAGTTTTGAACTGGAAGTAACTCATTTTTATACCAAAATTAAGGAAGAGAAACTTTCCTTTACTTTAGCAATGATTTTTGCCATAGCCACTTGTGCCAATGAAATAGAAGAATTTCGTTATCGTTTTAAAGATGGACAAGTAGTTAAATATAATGAGCTTAACCTTTCTTTTACCTATCTTAATAAAGAAACTGAACTTATGAAAAATGTAGTGGTGGAGATGCGAGAGAATATCCGTGACTTTGTGAATTATGCTTATGAGGTAGCAAATAATCAAAAAGAGTATTTCACTGGTCCGATGGGGAATGATATTTATCAATTTTCCGCTATTCCTTGGATAAGTTATACTCATATTTCGCATACAGACTCGGGGAAAAAGGATAATGCAACACCTATATTTGACTGGGGAAAAATCTTTTGGCGTGAAGGCAAGATGTTTATACCATTTTCTATTGAAGCTCATCACTCTTTTGTAGATGGTATTCATATGGGAAAATTAGCCCAAAGATTACAACAGTATTTAAATGAGTACAGTGGTTAATTTTATAGGACGCTTAAGTCAGTATATCTGTATCAATGGAGAGTGGCAGGATAGTATTATTTTTGATAAAATAATTGATTAAAGTAGTTTGTTACATATTTCATAAGTAAAAGTTAGAATTTGAGGAACTAAGTATATAGGAAACTATATTTTATTGAAAGAGTGTTATTACTTAATTTGAGAATAACACTCTTGTTTTCGTATGGGAAAATACACTCTTGCTACCTGCACTATAGAATTATGGGAATATAGGGGGATTCCCTTCTGTCATATTAAGATGGGTACTTAGTTGACACGCTCTTTGTCTGTATTGAAGAGAACCTGGGTTCTCAAGCGGAAGAAATATGAATGACAATAGCTAGCTATAGGAAAAGGGCATAGATAACATCAGTCAAATATATTGACGTAGTAATCTTATATGTTTACAATGAATTAAACAAATCAGAAAATTTAAACGCTAAATATAGCAAGTTTAAGTTATTAAAAAAAGGGGGATTTTTATATGGCAAATTACAAATTTAATACATTACAAGTACATGGTGGTCAAGAAGTAGATCCAGTTACCAAATCAAGAGCAGTACCTATTTATCAAACAACCTCTTATGTTTTTGATAATGCGGAGCATGGAGCAGATTTATTTGCTTTAAAACAATCAGGCAATATCTATACAAGACTTATGAATCCAACAACAGATGTATTTGAAAAGCGTATCGCCTTATTAGAAGGTGGCAAGGCAGCTTTAGCCGTAGCATCTGGATCAGCAGCTATTACTTATGCTATCTTAAATATTGCAGGTAGCGGAGATGAGATTGTAGCAGCAAGTACCTTATATGGAGGGACACATAATCTATTCGCTCATACACTTCCTAAATATGGGATTACAACACATTTTGTAGACCCAGATGATTTATCAGCTTATGAGGCAAAGATTAATGAGAAAACAAGAGCTATTTATATTGAGAGCATTGGGAATCCAAGTGGAAATATCATTGATGTAGAGGCAGTAGCTAATCTTGCCCATAAGCACAAGTTACCACTTATCGTAGATAATACCTTTGGAACACCTTATCTATTTAGACCTATTGAATTTGGAGCAGATATTGTAGTCCATTCAGCCACTAAATATATAGGAGGGCATGGCACAAGTATTGGAGGTGTTATTATAGATGCAGGAAATTTTGACTGGGCAGGTAGTGGTAGATTCAAAGATTTTACAACCCCAGACCCTAGCTACAGTAACCTTATCCCAGCAGAGGCTTTTGGAGAACTAGCTTTTATCCTTAGAGCCAGAGTAAACTTACTTCGTGATACAGGGGCAGCGCTTAGTCCATTTAACTCTTTCCTATTTATCCAAGGTCTTGAAACACTTTCCCTAAGAGTAGAAAGACACGTTGAAAATGCGAAAAAGATAGCAGAATACTTATCTCATCATCCTAAAGTAGCTTGGGTAAACTACGCTTCACTAGAGGGGAACAAGTACTATGAGCTGGCACAAAAGTATTTTCCAAAGGGAGCAGGTGCGATTTTTACCTTTGGGGTCAAAGCAGGAGAAGATGCAGCTAGAAAGTTCACAGAAAGCTTAGAGCTTTTCTCACTCCTTGCCAATGTAGCAGATGCAAAATCCTTAGTTATTCATCCAGCAAGTACAACACATAGTCAATTAAGTGATGAAGAGCTTAAAGCAGCAGGGGCTACAAGAGATTTAGTTCGTTTATCGATTGGAATAGAAGATGTAGAAGATTTAATTGCAGATTTAGAGCAAGCATTTAATAAAATCTAATGAATAGGGTACCCCTTAAAAGTCCACTACAACGTATCTAAGAAGATAGGTTGTAGTGGACTCTTTTTTGATTTTACCATTATAGATTGCCCAAAAAGTGGAAATAGTATTAATATAGTAGGTGAATGTCTATAGAATATGTTATAGTATATATAAAATGAAATTAATAGAGAAAGAGAAAAGTAAGGAGATTAGGGAATGAGTATTTATTTAGTAGATTTTGAAAATGTGACATCAGAGGGGTTAAGTGGCGTAGGAAGTTTAAAAGAAGGGGATAAAGTTATTCTTTTTTATAGTACAAAGGCAAATAAGATTTCATTACCCATTCATATAGAGATATCTAAGAGCCTGGCAAGCTTTGAGTATAAAGAAGTATTAGTAGGTGGGAAAAATGCCTTAGATTATCAATTATCTACATATTTAGGCTTTTTAATTGGTCAAAGCGAAGACACCCACTATTATATTGTAAGTAAAGATAGGGGATATGAATATCTAAGTAATTTCTGGAAGCAAACATTAAAAGATTCAGAAGAAAAAATTTGCATAGAGTATATCAGTGCCATTAAACTTGCAAAAACTGATAAAGAACAACTAGCTTCTGAAGAAAAAACAGAACAAAGAGTAGAGAAAGTAACTATAGAGCATAATAATCAAGAGGTGAAACAAGTAGCAGTAGAAGTGCCAGTAGCAGATAGGGATGAGGCACAAGTGGAGATAGATGATGAGGTAGAGCATAAATCCACTAAAGTATTAGCAATGAAAAGTACTTATAATAAAAAGAGTTCAACTAATAAAAGAGATTTTAACAAGAAAAAACCTTCTCCAATGAATAAGAAAGGAACGCTTACAGAAGTAATCCCTTCTCTTGTGGTAAAGGAAAATGTATTTTCTTCTAGTCAAAATATTGCAAAGAGTAATGAGCAAAATCCAGGTGTGGAAAAAGAGCTTAGACAAATGATTGATAAAGAACTACAAGAAGAACAAGTAAAACGTATTGTACAGTGCTTTAATCAAGCTAGAAATAAGCAAGAATTACATCGTCGTATCGTAAAAGTATTAGGACAAGATAAAGGGACTGTAATTTATCATAAAATTAAAAAGTTAGTTAAAAAGGCGAGCTAACAAGTAGTCACCTATAGAGTTAGTCTAACAATGAGTGATAAGGTAAGGAGAGCAAAATGGCAAAGGAAATAATAGTTTATACAGATGGTGGAGCAAGAGGTAATGGAAAAGAAGACTGTGTATCCGCCTGGGCATATACTTTGAGTTATGGAGAACATTATAAAGAAAACAAGGGTGCCATGTATGGTGCAACTAATAACCAAATGGAGATGACAGCTATTATTGAGGCACTAAAAGCCATTAAAAATAAGGCTATTCCTGTTAAGCTACATAGCGATTCTGCTTACTGTATTACTGGAATTACATCATGGATTCATAACTGGAAGAAAAAAGGCTGGGTTAACTCTAAGAAAGAACCCGTAGAAAATAAAGAGCTTTGGATTGAAATGGACAAGTTGGTAAAAGAATTTACTTCTATAGAGTTCATTAAGGTTAAAGGACATGCAGACGTTGCTGGCAACATACGTGTGGATGCACTAGTTAATGAAGCCATGGATGAATTAATTGTAGCAAATAGATAATAGAATTTTAGTTAAAAAGAGCATTATAAAAATGACCGATAAAACTAGGGAAAGAGAGTTTTATCGGTCATTTATTATATTTATTAATAGTAAATTTCGATGTTGACAAAGAGCGTATCAGTTGAGTACCCTACTTAATACAACAGGGGAAATTCTTTTTAAAATTCCTATAGTGTAGAAAAGAACATGCTTTCCTATACTATAAAAAAGTCAGCAGCAATAATAAGATAAACAGCAAGAAGCTGAACGCCTTCAAACCAATTAGATTCCCCATCATGAGCTACTTTATTAGCAATGAGAACAGAGGCGATAAGTGCTATTAACTCAAAGCCATTGAAGATAATACTCATAGGTGTAAAGAATAAGCTGACAAAAATAAGGATAGGTGCTACAAATAAAATGATTTGTAAGCTAGAGCCAATAGCAATTTCAAAGGAAACATCCATTTTGTCTTTTAAAGCCATAGCAACAGCAGTGGAGTGCTCAGCGGCATTTCCGATAATAGGAATAAGGATGATCCCGACAAAGAAAGGACTAAAGCCTAGGCTTTCTGTAATAGGCTCCACACCATTTACTAGAAATTCACTTTCAATGGCAATGAAAACAGTAGCTATCACTAGAATGGTAATCGCCTTTTTTAGAGACCATTTAGCAGTCCCTTCAGTAGCTTCGTTATTTGCATAAAGGTGTTTGTGTGTCTTAAAAGAAAAGAATAGGTTGAGTGCATAAATAATAATCATCACAACCCCTACAAAGATACTAAGACCTTCGTAACGGGTATTTAGAAGGGTAGGATCTACGGTATGGGTAAAAAGAGCAGGTACACAAAGGCCAATAACGGCAAAGAGTAGCATGCTAGAAGAAACATCAGCTACATTGACATTAAATTTTTGGATTTTATGTTTAATCCCACCACAGAGCATACTAGCGCCTAAGACTAAAAGTATATTACCGATTACAGCGCCAGCAATAGAGGATTTAACTACATCAAATAAACCTTCTTTTATGGCAAAAATAGAAATGATAAGTTCGGTTGCATTGCCAAAAGTACCATTTAAGAGACCGCCAATTTTAGGGCCTGTATAAAAAGAGATTTCTTCTGTGCCTGTTCCCATTAAACCTGCTAAAGGAATGATAGATAAACAAGAGAGAATAAACATGAGTGTAGGGG
>JAEZJJ010000034.1 GCA_023436395.1 Bacillota bacterium
GGTAAAAAGAATGCAGTTTATACTGCAGTAAAAAATCTGAAATACTATAAAACGATTGAAGCATAAAAGAAATATACCTTAGGAAAAATCTAAGTTTAATTTTCCTACAGTAAATTGACACGATCTAATTAGTGCAATAAATAGCTAATAGTATGATATTATGTTATAATAATTTTAATTATATATTATTTTATAGAATTTTGTTTAAAATTTATCCTAAGAATTATTTATAGCAAGTATAGCGATAAGTTCTCCAGTATCACTTACTTATACAGAAATGAATTACCTACATATAACAAATGAGGACATACAATACACTTCTAGTTCCCTAAAGAATAGCTTGTATAGAAATACTAATAGCCGCTTATACTGAGAAGTAAAGATGAGAGAAAGGGAGAAGTGCCTATGGAGAGAACATTTATTATGATTAAGAGCGACGGAGTAGCTAGAGGATTAATGGGAGAAATTATTCGAAGAATTGAGAGAAAAGGCTTTAAGATTACAAGAGCACAACTTCTTAGTCCACCAAGAGAATTGGTAGAAAAGCATTATGAGGAACACAGAGGGAAACCTTTTTTTGAAGAACTTGTGGAGTATATACTAGAAGGCCCTGTGATGGCAATGGAAGTTCAAGGCAATGATGTTATGGCTGTAATGCGAAGTATCATGGGAGATAAAGATCCACTTAAAGCTATTCCAGGAACGATTAGAGGGGATTATGCCAATACTGTAACAAGGAATCTTATCCATGGTTCGGACTCTATTGAGCATGCAGAGAGGGAATTGACACTTTGGTTTAATTAAAAGAAAAAAGCTGAATTCATGTACCCAGTAGGGTATGAATTCAGCTTTTAATTTTTTAGTCTATAGAAGCCTATAGAGAGGCCTTATTAAGGAAGGTGGTCAACTGATATGCTTTTTATAATCAGGAAAGGAAACTAAGGCTTTCTAAGTGTAATAAATGTAGATGATAGTAAAGTGTATTACTTAGCAGTAATAAAGTTTAGACAATAGTTGTTTAAGTATCAGAGAGATTTGTTCTGGAGATGTAGTTAATCCATTATGGAGCCATTCTTCTAAAATACCTATGAAACCTGAAACAATAAATAGGATTTCAGCGAATTCTATATATGAAATATCATAAGTAGTATTTTCAAGAAAGAGCTGTTCCATAAAAAAGCCTTTTAGCTTTTGGAGGTTATCTTTGTTTTTCTCTGAAGCAAATAAAAGAAGAATAATGGTTTTATTTGAGGCAAAATAATGTGTTAGAGCTTCAATAAGCTTTAAAAAATTCTGGGGGTCACAAATTGACATAGAAGAATCAAAAAAGCTAGAAAGTTCATCAAATACTTCAGCTTTAACATGCTCATATAAATCATAAATATCGGTGTAATGCAAATAAAATGTGCCACGTCCTAAGTTTGCCCTTCGGCAGAGTTCTGCCACAGTTATTTTTCAATAGTCTTTTCATTTAGTAATAATAAAAAAGTTTCATGTATAGCACACTTGGTCTTGGTTAAACGCCGATCTTCCATAATATACTCCTATATAAATGACACTTACTAGAGAAGTGTTTATTAATGAACAGCATGAGATGAATTGTAGATTGAGTTATAGTTTTGTGAAAAGTATAATATATTTATTGTATTTAAGCAATGAACTATAATACAAAATACACCTAAACGGTTCATCTATTAGAAGGTATATTTAGTATGAGGATATGGAGGATTAAGATGATTTGTAAAAAGATAAAGAGCCTTTCCATCTATAAAATAATTGCATTGGGATTAGTTATATTATCTTTCGCATTATATGCAATATTACCATTTAACTTATGTTTGCCCTTTTCTAATGGTGTAAAAGTAGGCATTACAACAGCAATGATGGTCATAAGTGAAATTGTATTTTGGATAGGTGGTATGATGTTAGGAAAAGAGATTGTAACGAAAGTACGAAAAAAGATTAGTCTAAAGAAATTTATACAATGTATTAAGAAATAGGGGGATTTAAAATGATATTTTGTTTTAGTGGAACAGGTAATTCTCTTCATGTTGCACAGATGATAGCAGAGGAAATGGAAGAGCAGATTATAATGATAACAGAAATAGAGCGTCAGCAAAAGAAAAAGTATACTATAAAAGAACAAGAAAAAGTAGGTTTTGTATTTCCGATTTATTGGTGTGGCATGCCTGTGCTTGTGGAAGAATTTATAAGGGATTTAATGCTAGTCAATTATAAGGGGAATTATACGTATGGTGTAGCTACTTTTGGGCAAGTGGCTTATAATGGCATGTTTGATTTAGAAAAATTATTACAGATAAAGGGAATAGTACTACAAGCCAAGTATGAAGTAAAGATGGTAGATAATTATGTTATAGCATATGAGGTCATAAATAAGGAAAAACAAAAATTGATATTAGCGGAAGCAGATAAAAAAACTATTAGGATAATAGATAGCATTAAGAGACAAGAAGAGGTTAAAATAAAAGACTTATTAGGGCATGTGGTAAAACCCATAGTACATCACTTTTATAAAATAAAGAAGCATCAAGACAAATTCTATGTAACAGATACATGTGTAGGGTGTAGGATTTGTGAAGAACAATGTCCTTGCAATGTTATTAAACTAAAAGATGAGAAGCCTGTATGGGAAGAGAATTGCTCTTTTTGCTTAAAATGCATTAATTACTGTCCTAAAAAAGCGATACAGTATGGCAAGGGAACTGTGAAAAGAAGCCGATATTATTATACTAACATGAATGAAAGGTAGAATAGAATAAAGAGACATTTGTATGTATTTGATAGAAATGCTATTCTGTAAATGAATAAAGGAAGCTTTAAAACTTTACTGAAGGGGAATAGAGATGAGATATGGAAAAAGAGATTGGATAACTTATGAAAGAGGTATAGAAAAAGAATGGCTACTGACTAATGGTCGTAGTGGGTTTGCAGGAGCAACTATTACAGGGGCTCATAGCAGAAAGTATCATGGCTTATTAATTACATGCCTTACTTCACCAGAAGAACGTTATATGATTTTAAATAAGTTAGAAGAAACGGTGAGATGGGGAGACAAATGTTATCCCCTTACAACGACTAAATATACAAAAGGTATAATAAAAGGCTATGAAAATCAGCAGAGTTTCTCATATGATGGATTACCACATTATCGTTATGTTATAAATGGCTTAGTGATTGACAAGGAAATGGTATTAGACTATGGCAAAAATACGGTTATTATTACTTATACAATACAAGGAAATGGTAACGATACCGTGCTGGAAATAACCCCATTTTTAACATGCAGAAATCCAGGAGAATGTTCTAAACCTATTCATTTGAGCTTTCACCATAGTACAAAAACAGTTGGTGATTTAGTCCCTATAGGAAAGAATGAAAGACTTTACATTCCTGAATTTAATAAAAAACTTTGTATTCGTATGTGGAGTAGTGAGGGGGAATTTAAAGAACAAGAGGAATTAAGTGAGAACGTCTATTATGATGTGGATGACACCACAGGTGATCCTTGTGAGGAGCAATTATTTAAACCAGGAAAGTATCAAATACATATAGCACCCTATGAGAAAAAACAAGTTGATATAGTATGCAGTTTGGAAAGAGATGAGATAAATCCAAGAAAGATTTGGGAAAAACAAAAGCAACGTATAGCAGAACTTCGAAGTACTTTAAAAGAAGATAGGTTGATTGCTAAGTATCTACCGATAGCTGCAGATCATTTTATTGTGGAAAGAGACTCTATTAACAGTAAAACTATTTTAGCAGGATACCCCTGGTTCTTAGACTGGGGAAGAGACACTATGATTGCATACACTGGTCTTACTTTGGTAACAGGTCGTTTAGAGGATGCTAAGGAAATTCTGAAAAGCTTTATCATGTATCAAAAAGATGGTCTTATTCCTAATATGTTTCCTAGTAATCAAGGAAAGCCACTTTATAATACGGTAGATGCCTCCTTGTGGTTTATACATGCAACATATAGATATTTACTTTATAGTGATAATGAAGAGAGTTTAGTTTTTGTAAGGGAGGAAATTTATCCTTATCTAAAGAAAATAATAGTCGCATATAAAGAAGGAACTCAATTTTCAATTCATATGAAAGAGGATGGGCTTATTTGGGCAGGTTCAGGGCTTGATCAAGTTACTTGGATGGATGTAAGAGTAAATGATATAGTTGTCACCCCAAGGCATGGTAAACCAGTAGAGATTAATGCTTTGTGGTATAATGCACTTAGGATTATGGCTTGTTTAGAAAGAAAGTTTGAGGGACAAGAACAAGAAGGATATAGAGAACTTGCAGAAAAAGTAAAAGTCTCTTTTAATGAAAAGTTTTGGAATGCAAAAGACCAGTGTTTATATGATGTGATAGATGAAAAAAAGGGGGATAGGAGCATAAGACCTAATCAGATATGGGCTGTATCCTTACCCTTTACAATGTTAGATGAGGAGAAAGCAAAACAAGTAGTACAAAAAGTATTTGAAGAGCTTTATACGCCTTATGGGTTAAGAAGTTTATCAGTAGATCACAAGGATTATCATCCTACCTATAAAGGAAAACTCTTTGATAGAGATATGGCATATCATCAAGGCACGAGTTGGGGATTTCCTCTAGGAGCTTTCTTTACAGCCTACTGCAAAGTGAATGAATATAGTCAGGAAGCAGTAGATTTTATAGAAAGCTTAGTGAATGACCAAGAAGTAGATCTTGAAAATCAGTGTTTAGGAACAATTGCAGAAATATTTGATGGAGATAGCCCACATTTTGCAAGAGGTTGCTATGCACAGGCATGGAGTGTAGGAGAATTGCTAAGAGTTTATTGGGAGGATCTATTAGGTGGAAGAATAAAATTAGAGTCTGTTCATTATAAGCTTTTCAAAGAAAGCCTATCCATGGAATAATACATGTATAGAGTCCTTTCGTGCACCCATTAAAAGAGAGTAAGCAATGGCATACAAATTGTACAGGCTAAATAGAAGAGCCTATAGTTTAAAATATGAAATCTAAAAGGAGAAGATGACATGGGTAAAAAAGTTACTGTATTTGGAAGCTTTATTGTAGATTTAATGGCTAGAACACCTCACCTTCCTGTACCAGGAGAAACAGTCAAAGGAAGTCTCTTTAAAATGGGACCAGGAGGGAAAGGTTTTAATCAAGGGATAGCAGCTCATAAAGCTAATGCTGATGTTACTATGATTACAAAACTTGGAAGAGATGCCTTTAGTCATGTCGCTTTAGAAGCAATGAATGCTTTATCGATGGATACTAATCACTTATTCTATAGTGAGAATGTAGAAACAGGTACTGCGCTCATTATGGTAGATGAAGTGACAAGTCAAAATGAAATTGTGGTTGTTTTGGGAGCATGTAGCACTATTACAGATGAGGAAGTTGACTCTATTGCCTCAGTTATTGCAGAATCAGAATACTTATTAACACAATTAGAAACAAATGTTACAAGTATTGAGCGAATCATCAAACTAGCAGATCAACATGATGTAAAAATAATTTTAAATCCAGCACCTGTACAGTTTATTTCAGATGAAATTTTATCTAAGGTGAATTTAATTACACCAAATGAAATTGAAGCAGAAATTTTAACGGGAATTAAAATTGAAAATGAAGAAAGCGCAAAGCAAGCTGCACATTGGTTTTTAGAAAAAGGTGTAAAAAGTGTTTTAATCACTTTAGGTGAAAAGGGAGTATTCATTTCATCTGAAGGAAAAGAAGGGATTATTCCAGCTTATCGTGTAAAAGCTATTGATACAACAGGGGCTGGGGATGCATTTAATGGTGGATTGGTGACAGCATTATCTGAAGGAAAAGATCTGTGGGAAGCAGCACAATTTGCAAATGCACTTGCGGCAATAGCTGTTCAAAGGATTGGTACCACTCTTGCAATGCCTATAAGAGCTGAAATAGAAGAATTTATGAATACTCATTAAATTAAATTCACAAGGAGTGAAGCATTATGATAAAGAGAAGATTGTTTGATCTCCTAATAATTTAAAATGAAAACTGCTTTGAGTTTGGCTAATAATCTCAAAAGTCATGATATCATGAAAGGTTTCTTGTTGATCTGGATAAGTAATGTTGATAAGTAGAGTAAAATACTGTTTAGAAGCGCCTAGCCTAAAAATATCACACTTTAAATCTACAGAGTCAGTAATGCCATAGGCATTATTGAAACCAATAAGGGTGATTTCGCAATAGCCAATAATACAACTATAGAGTAATTGTTCACTACAAGCTTCAGCAGGGAAATCGCTATAATAAAGGGAGTAGTCTTCATCATAGACAAAGATTTCTTTACCAGACATATTTAACTTATTGTAAGACTTTTGGTCTATATAGAGTTTACAGTGTATAGGTTTACCACAATTCATATTAAGCCCTCCTTCTCATATTAAATAATGGATAATATATTTTTAATTGATAAGTTTTGCATGCAACTTACCAACATCCACCTTCATATCTTCTCAATCTAGTTAGAAAGAGAAATATGTAAATATTATATAATTGCATAAGAAAAAGTATATAGTAAAATGGCATAATCTAGAAATACATGCATGATAATATATATAATTCAGGCAATAATACTGTATAATATATAATTTATTGAATGTAAATGAAGAGTCTCTTATGAATAATGTAGTATTCAGGATAGCCATAAAATAAATTGACTACTGTATATTCACAGTAATGAGATGGATTTATTGACAGGGTAAGGTTTCTCGTAGTTAGATGTTCATATATATAAATGAATAAAACTAGCAATAACGAAATGGGGGAGAAGCGTATGAAAAAAGGGATGAGTCTGTTAAAAATGATATTCGTTACAGTAGTAACTCTTGTAGGGTGTGGTGGAAAAGATAGAGAGATAAAAGAATTAGATGTATCAGTTACCTCGTCGGCGGTACAGAAACCTTCTACTACAGAATTACAAGTATTTATTGCAGCTAGTCTAAAAAATGCTATGGAAGAGATACAAACTCATTACAAGGTACTCCATCCAGAAGTGAACCTAGTGTTTAATGGAGATAGTTCTGGTACACTTCAAAAACAAATAGAAGAAGGAGCAACTTGTGATATTTTCTTTTCTGCAGCTATGAAACAAATGGATGTGCTTAAGGATGAAGGATATGTACTTCCAAATTCTGTAGTACAACTATTAGAAAATAAAGTCGTCCTTATTAAACCATTAGGAGCCGAAACGCAGGTAACAGGGTTTGAAAATATTACAAAGGCTAAAAACCTTGCTTTAGCAGGGGAAGATGTGCCTGTAGGAGCTTATGCAAGAGAGATTTTTAAAAATCTTGGCATGTTTGATCAAGTCATGGCAATGGAAATTAATGAATGTACCAGTGTAACTACAGTTCTTTCGGCAATAAGTGAAAGAAGTAATGATGTAGGTATTGTTTATGCTACAGATGCTAGGACAATGAAAGATGATGTAGAGATCATTTCGGAAGCGCCTGTCGGAAGTTTAGCAAAACCAGTTATTTATCCAGTAGGACTTATTAAAAATGAAAAAGCAGATGAGGATGAATTAGTTGCTGCTAAGGAATTTATAGCTTACTTAGAATCAGAAAATGCTCTTGAAGTGTTACAAGCATATGGTTTTATGGCATATAAAGATTAGTAGGATTATAACTGTTATGAGATGCAATGCTGAGTGTGAAAAAAGCGGTTATATTTAAGTTAGAGGAGGGATATCATGAAGGCATTATTAGCAGGTATCAATTGGAGCCCACTTTTTATCTCATTAAAGACAGGAATCGTAGCAACTATTGTGGCTTTTATTATAGGAATTTTAATAGCACGTTTAGTGATGAAATTAAATAATACGATGAAATGGATTATAGATAGCCTTTTAACCTTGCCTCTTGTATTACCACCTACAGTGGCAGGCTTTTTTTTATTACTTATTTTTAGCCTAAAGAGGCCAATTGGCAATTATTTATGGGTGAATGCAGGTGTAAAAATTGTATTAAATTGGCCAGGGTGTGTTATCGCAGCGACAGTAATTGCCTTTCCTCTTATGTATCGTAATGCAAGAGCTGCCTTTGAGCAGGTGGATATCAATATGATTTCAGCTGGAAGGACTTTAGGAATGTCAGAGAGAAAAATTTTTTGGAAGGTCATTATGCCTATTGCCATGCCAGGAATTATTTCGGGGACGGTTCTTACTTTTGCGAGAGCAATTGGAGAGTATGGGGCAACTTCTATGTTAGCGGGTAATATTTTAGGGAAAACCCAAACGATTGCCCTAGCCATTGCGTCAGAGGTATCAGCAGGGAATTTTGAATTAGCGGGACTCTGGGTAAGCATTATCATTGTTCTTTCCTTTGGCGTTGTCCTAGGAATCAATATGATTTCCGGCAAAGGGATGAAACAGATTAGGCGGTGGAATCTATGAGTATAAAAGTGAATTTGAGTAAGAAATTAAAAGGTTTTGAGTTAGATATTGCCTTTGAGACACAAGGGAAATGTACAGGAATATTAGGTGCATCTGGCTGTGGAAAGAGTATGACTTTGAAATGTATAGCTGGACTAGAACGACCAGATAAAGGAGAAATAAAGCTAGGGGAGAGAATACTCTTTAGTAAATCACAAAAGATGAATGTCCCACCACAGGAAAGAAAAGTAGGCTATTTGTTTCAAAACTATGCCCTATTTCCTCATATGACGGTAGAAGGAAATATTGCAATAGGTGTTAAGGAAAGTAAGGAGAAAGCAAAAAGAAAGGTTAATGAGCAAATAGAGTACTTTAGATTAAATGGATTAGAAGATCATTATCCATCACAGCTCTCAGGGGGACAACAACAAAGGGTAGCACTTGCAAGGATTTTAGCCTATAATCCTGACGTATTGTTATTAGATGAACCTTTCTCAGCGTTAGATAGTTTTTTGAAGGATACATTAGCTAAGCAACTTTTGGAAGTTTTAGAGAAGTTTAAAGGAGATATAATGATGGTATCTCATAATCGAGATGAACTTTATACCTTTTGTGATCAATTGATTGTGATGAAAAATGGTAAGGTATTATTAGAAGGAAGTACAAAGGAAATATTTAAGCAACCCAAGAAAATGGAAGTGGCACAGTTAACAGGTTGTAAAAATATTACTGCTATAAAGCGTATAGATAGCCACCATCTATTAGCCATTGATTGGAATCTTATATTAACCACAAAGCAGGAGATAGGAAAATCTATTAAGTATGTGGGAATCAGAGCGCATGAGATGAAACCTATTGATCAGAAAGAAATGCGACTTAATAAGCCTAGTGAGAATTTTTTCCTAATGGAAGTGGTGAGCAATTTGGAATTTCCCTTTGAAGTAGATTATCTGATAAAAGAAAAACGAAGTAATGCACCAAGATCACTATGTTGTCAACTACCTAAGTCACAACAATTAAAATCAAGAGAGGTAAATATTTTTTTACCACCGGAAGCCTTGCTACTTCTAGAGTAGGAAGGTTTTTGTATGATATGGAATTTAAATTCTACTTCCCTTTAGAGGAAGAATATGTTATTATTAACAAAAAATATATTAAAGTCAAATATTTTTTCAGTAATATCCCATCATTGAAAGATAAAAGAGACATTTCTATAATTAGATCATAGAGAATTACAAAAAAGTAAATAACGTTTTTACAACGGCGTAGAAAAATGATAGATCTCATTTTCTGCGCCGTTTTTATTTTTACTAGCCCGGGAAGTAAGAATATGCTGATTCTCTAAACGTTAAGAAAGAAAACTATATAAATGGAGGTAGGGTTATGAGACAAGTAGCGATTTACGGAAAAGGTGGAATTGGCAAGTCAACAACAACACAAAATTTAACAGCAGGTTTAGCAGAAATGGGCAAAAAAGTTATGATTGTTGGATGTGACCCTAAAGCAGATTCAACAAGACTTGTGCTAGGAGGGCTTGCACAGAAAACAGTACTAGATACCCTTCGTGAAGAAGGTGAAGATATCGACCTTGATTTTATCTTAAAAGAAGGTTATGGCGGAATTAAGGGGGTAGAATCAGGTGGACCAGAACCAGGAGTAGGTTGTGCAGGACGTGGTATTATTACATCCATTAATTTACTAGAACAATTAGGGGCTTATGAATCAGATTTAGATTATGTCTTTTATGATGTATTAGGCGATGTTGTATGTGGTGGATTTGCAATGCCTATTCGTGAAGGTAAAGCACAAGAAATTTATATTGTGTGTTCTGGAGAAATGATGGCACTTTATGCAGCTAATAATATTTCAAAAGGTATTATGAAATATGCTAATACAGGTGGGGTAAGACTTGGAGGCCTTATTTGTAACTCTAGAAAAGTGGATGGGGAAGCAGAGCTAGTGCAAGCAGTAGCTAAAGAGTTGGGCACTCAGATGATTCATTTTGTACCTCGTGATAATGCAGTTCAAAAAGCAGAAATTAATAAAAAGACAGTTATTGATTTTAGTCCAAATGAACCACAAGCAGATGAGTATAGACAATTAGCTAGAAAAGTAGATGGTAATGATATGTTTGTTATTCCTAAACCACTATCAATTGATAGATTAGAGTCTATTTTAATGCAACATGGTATTTTGGATTAATGATAGAGGTATAAAAAGAGAAGGACACTTAATGGTTATAGATAATGTTATTGATTAAGGGAGGTAGAACATATGGTATTAGTTCGTGCAATTATTAGAACACAGAAGGTAGGCGAGGTTTTAACTGAACTTCTTTCAGCTGGGTTTCCAGCAGTAACAAAAATGGATGTATTTGGTCGTGGTAAGCAAAAAGGGGTTAAAGTAGGAGAAGTCTACTATGATGAAATTCCAAAGGAAATGTTACTTATGGTAGTTAAAGATGAAGACAAAGATGATGTTATTAAAATTATTATGAAGTATGCGAGAACCGGTGAAAAAGGAAATTTTGGTGATGGACGTATCTTCGTAAGTCCAGTAGAACAAGCTTATACGATTAGTACGAAAACATCAGGGTTATAGGAGGGACTGTCTATGAAAGAAATCATGGCAATTGTAAGACAGAACAAAGTAAATGCCACTAAAAATGCATTAGCTGAAGCTGGTTTTCCTGCTTTTACCTGTAGAAAGATAATGGGAAGAGGTAAAAGGCCTATTGATTTATCTTTAGTGCAGACTATTCTCTCAGCAGAAGAAATGCCTATTTCACCAGTAGGGGAATATATTACAGAAGTTTTAAGACTTATACCCAAAAGGTGTTTTGTGCTTGTTGTACCTGATGAAAAGGTAGAACACCTTGTGAAGGTCATTATGGAAGTTAATAGTACAGGAAATCCAGGAGATGGCAAAATATTTGTATTACCGATTATGGAATCATATCGTGTAAGAGATGGTCAAAGTATTAACGATATAGATTCTTCTTACTAGGAGGTGAAGATATGGCTTCAGATATTAGAGATAAAGTGTTAGAGAAGTATAGCGCTAGAGTTTATAAAAATAGGAAGGAACATGTTATTAGTATTGGTGACACACAGCCAGATACTATAGTAGCTAATACAAGGGCAATCCCTGGAATTATTACACAACGTGGATGTTGCTATGCAGGTTGTAAAGGGGTAGTACTAGGACCTATTAAGGATGCTGCTATTATTGTACATGGCCCAATTGGGTGTTCGTTCTATGCATGGGGTACGAGGAGACATAAGGCTTTTGCAGATGAGAAAGATGGAGAGAAAGCAGATTGCTATCTAGAATACTGTTTTTCAACAGATATGCAAGAACCTGATATTGTATTTGGTGGTGAGAAGAAGTTAAAGCAAGCTATTACAGAGGCCGTTGAGATCTTCCATCCAGCCATTATACTTATTTGCTCCACATGTCCAGTAGGGCTTATAGGAGATGATATTCATGCTGTAGCAAAATGGACAGAAGCAGAATTTGGAACAAAGGCTATCGCATTTAGTTGTGAGGGGTATAAGGGAGTTAGTCAGTCAGCTGGGCATCATATTGCCAATAATCAATTAATTCGTTATGTCATAGGTACAGGAGACAAAGAGCCTAAAACAAAGTACAGTGTAAACTTATTAGGTGAATATAATATTGGTGGTGATGGCTGGGAAGTGGAAAGACTTTTAAAACGCTGTGGTATAGAGGTTGTTTCTGTATTTACAGGTGGAGGTAGCTACAGAGATCTAAAGAATTCCCATCTAGCTCATCTCAATCTGGTTCAATGTCATCGTTCCATTAACTATGTGGCAGAAATGATGCAAGATAAATATGGGATAGACTGGATAAAAGTTAATTTTGTAGGCGTTGAATCAAGTGCAAAATCCCTTAGAGATATTGGTGAATATTTCGGTGATGAGACATTAAAAGCACGAATTGAAGAAGTTATAGCAGATGAAATAGCAGCTATTACTGATGAATTAGAATACTACAAAAGTAAGCTAAAGGGTAAATCAGCAGCACTTTATGTAGGAGGCTCTAGGTCTCATCATTATCAACTTTTATTAAAAGACTTTGGTGTACGCACTGTACTTGCAGGTTATGAATTTGCCCATAGAGATGACTATGAAGGGAGAGAGGTTATCCCAGATATTAAGCCAGATGCAGATAGCAAAAACATTGAAAGTATTGAAGTAGAACCAGATCCAAAATATTATAGAGTTCTTTTAACTGAGGAGCAAAAAGCTGCTTTACTAGAAAAGGGAGTACCTATTAACTACTATGAAGGTATGTTTAAGGAGATGGAAGAGGGAGCTATTATTACAGATGATTTAAATCATTTTGAAACAGAAGAATTTCTAAAAATTCTCAAACCTGATGTGTTTTTCTCAGGGATAAAGGATAAGTTTGTTACACAAAAAAATGGCATGCTCTCTAGACAGCTCCATTCTTATGATTATAGTGGTCCTTATGCTGGTTTTAGAGGTGCAATAACATTTGGTCATGATTTAGTGATGGGATTATATACTCCAGCTTGGAGCTACATGAGAGCCCCCTGGAAAAGTATCCCTAGTATTCAAGGTGCATTAGGAGGTGAGGTGTAATGCTTAATTATACACCAAAAGAAATATGTGATAGAAAAGCACTCCGTATTAATCCAGCCAAGACTTGTCAGCCTGTAGGTGCATTATATGCAGCATTAGGTGTGCACAATTGTTTACCTCATAGCCACGGTTCTCAAGGATGTGTGGCTTTTCACAGAATGTATTTAACAAGGCATTTTAAAGATCCTGTAATGGCTTCATCTAGCTCCTTTACAGAAGGGGCTTCTGTATTTGGTGGTGGTAGTAATTTAAAGACAGCTGTTAAAAATATTTTTGATTTATATAATCCAGAAATAATAGCAGTTCATACTACTTGTTTATCAGAGACGATTGGTGATGACCTAAATGCTCTAATTACAGAGATGAGTATACCTGAGGGTAAATATGTGGTTCATTGCAATACGCCAAGTTATAAGGGGTCTCATGTAACAGGTTTCACCAATATGGTAAGTGGATTTATTAACTATTTAGCTACTAAAAGTGGAACATCTAATGAAAAAGTATGTTTAATGCCAGGTTTTGTAAATCCAGGAGATATGAGAGAGTATAGGAGACTATTTAACGCCATGAAAGTGCCTTTTACTATGCTTCCTGATACAAGTGGCGTATTAGATGGCCCTATGACTGGTAAATATGAAATGTTTCCAAAGGGAGGCACTTTAATAGAGGATATTAAGGGACTTGGAGATTGTATAAAAACCATTGCCTTAGGTGTGCATACTTCAGAAGCATCAGCAGAAGTGCTTAGGAAGAAATGTGGTGTAACCTTTGAAGCGTTACCTCTTCCAATGGGTATAGAGGCAACAGACAAATTGATGATGGCACTTCAAGAAGTTTCCAAAGAAGATGTACCAGCTGTTATTGAAGAAGAGAGAGGGCAACTTGTAGATATGATGGTGGATATTCATCCTTATACCTATGGTAAAAAGGTTGCCATATATGGTGATCCAGATACAGTATTAGGGATAACTGCTTTTGCACTTGAATTAGGTATGATTCCTAAATATGTTTTAACAGGAACTCCCGGTAGTCAATTTGAAGTAGAAGGAAATGCACTTTTAGAAAAGTTTGGCGTAGAAGGTTGCACTGTTAAAGCAGATAGCGATTTATTCTTACTTCATCAATGGATTAAAAATGAAAAAGTAGATCTCCTTATTGGTGGTACTCATGGTAAGACCATTGCTAGAGCAGAAGATATACCTCTTGTGAGAATGGGATTCCCTATTATTGATCGCTATATTCATTCTTATATGCCATTGGTAGGTTATAAAGGTGGAATGAGAATGGCGGAACTCATTGTAAATGCCATTATGGATTATCAAGATAGTCATTGTGAAGAGAAAGATTTAGAAATTGTTATGTAATAAGAAGGTAAAAGGCAAGTAGAGGAAAGGATGGGTCTTTCCTCTCTTGCATATATAAAAAGCGGAGAAGGATAGAAGGGAAGTGTTAGGATGAGCTTAATGAAAGAAAAGGCGCTTGAAAAAAACATTTTAGAAGAAAGAAAAGATTCAATACGACTAATGGAATCAACATGTAGTGGCCAAGGCATTAAGTGCGATACTGACAGTGTTTCCGGATCCGTAAGTCAAAGGGCTTGTGTATATTGTGGAGCTAGAGTTGTACTTAATCCTATAACAGATGCTTTTCATATTGTACATGGACCTATTGGATGTGCCAGTTATACATGGGATATTAGAGGAAGTTTAAGTAGTGGAGATGACTTATATAGAAATAGTTTTTCAACAGACTTAAGAGAAACAGATGTTATCTTTGGGGGGGAGAAAAAACTTATCTCAGCTATTGAAGAAGTAGCTAATAAATATCATCCTAAGGTGATCTTTATTTATGCTACATGTATTGTAGGTGTGATAGGGGATGATGTAGATGCTGTTTGTAGAACCATGTCTACTAAATATGAGATACCTATTATTCCTGTGAAATCACCTGGTTTCTCGGGGAATAAGTCTACAGGCTATCGTATGGCTTGTAATGCTATTATGGAAGTTATCAAACCTTATAAAGATAGAGGTAAAATAAATGGTATCAATATATTAGGTGATTTTAACTTAGCAGGTGAGATGTGGATTATTAAAGACTACCTGAAACAAATAGGTATTGAGGTAGTAGCGGGTTTGACTGGTGACTCTATCTATGACAACTTAATCAAGGCACCAGGGGCAAGGCTGAATATTGTGCAATGTGCAGGCTCCAGTACTTATTTAGCTAAGCGAATGGAAGAAGAGATGGGAATACCTTTTATTAAGGTGAGTTTCTTTGGGATTGAGGACACTACAAACTCTCTTATTAGAATAGCTGAAGCTTTAGGGAATAGGGAAGCTAGAGAAAAGGCTATTACATTAACTAAGCAAAGGACCATGGAACTACAAGCTTTTGTGAATAAATATAAAAGAAATCTACAAGGGAAAAAAGCTGCTATTTATGTAGGAGGTGGATTTAAGGCAATCTCCCTTATAAGGCAGTTTGAAACCTTAGGGATTAAAACAGTAGTAGTAGGAACACAGACAGGTAAAAAAGAAGATTATGAGATTATAGCTAGTTTAGTAGATTTAGATACAGTTATTTTAGATGATGCTAATCCAGCTGAATTAGAAACCTTTTTAAAACAAAAAGGAGCAGATATTTTAGTAGGGGGTGTGAAAGAAAGACCATTAGCCTATAAACTGGGAATTGCCTTTTGTGATCATAACCATGAAAGAAAACATCCATTAGCAGGTTTTGAAGGCGTTGTGAACTTTACAAAAGAGATTAACTCTAGTATTAACCACCCTATATGGGACTATCTACAATTAGAGGAGGGATGAGGATGAAAACGAAATTGGAACCATTGGTTCATTTAAATACCAATCCGTGCAAGATGTGTATGCCCATGGGTGCAGTAACTGCCTTTTATGGAATTCAAAAGTGTATTACCATTTTGCATGGTTCACAGGGATGTAGTACTTACATTAGAAGACATATGGCCACTCATTACAATGAACCTGTAGATGTAGCCTCTTCCTCTTTGACAGAACATGGCACTGTATATGGGGGAGAGGAAAATCTACTAAAAGGTCTGAAGAATGTCATTGAACTCTATGCCCCAGAGGTGATAGGCGTAGCTACTACTTGTTTAGCAGAAACCATAGGAGAAGATATTAAACGTATTGTAGAAAGATTTTATACCCTTTATCCAGAGTATAGGTCTATTACTATTTTACCTGTGCATTCTTCCGGGTATAGTGGGACACAATTTAATGGTTATTTTAATACACTTACTCAAATTGTAGGGCAAATAAAGATGTCTACTAAAAAGCATGAAAAAATAAATATAGTAACAGGCATGATTAGCCCAGCAGATACTAGAGAATTAAAAAAGATACTAGAGGTATTTGAGATAGAAGCTATTTTCTTGACGGACTTATCTACAAACTTAGATAGTGGTTTTACGAATACCTATAATAGATTACCTTTAGGAGGTACTTCTATTGAAGCAATTAAGGAAATGGCAGGCTCTAAGATGACTCTAGAATTTTGCATAGTACCCTTAGCATTATCTCCTGGAAAATATTTAGAAGAACATTATGGCGTACCTTGTAAAGTACTAGGATTACCTATGGGATTAAGAGATACAGATCTACTGTATAAAACTTTATCAGAGTTTTCAGGAAAACCTATACCTGAATCATTAAAGGGAGTAAGAGGTAGGTATTTAGACGCTATGGTAGATAGTCATAAATATAATAGTGGTGGTAGAGCAGTGATCTATGGCGACCCAGATTTTGTTGTTGGAGCTACTAGGTTATGCAGTGAAAATGGAATTATGCCAGTAGTGGTGGCAACAGGAAATATTTGTCCAGAATTAAAGGGTTTATTAGGAAAGGAAATACAAGATATAGCACAACGTTATTTTATAGAAGATTTTAAGGTGGTAGATGATGTTGATTTTAAAACCATAGAAACATTAGCAAAAGAATATAAAGCAAACCTACTGGTAGGGAATTCAGACGGAAGACGCATAGAAGAGAAATATCATATACCACTAATAAGAAGAGGTTTTCCTATTCATGACAGAGTAGGAGGACAAAGGCTACGTACTTTAGGATATGAAGGAGCGCTTACTTTTTTAGATGAACTTTCTAATGCACTTTTATCTAATACGGAAACAAGTTTTAGGAAAAAGTTATATGACACTTATTATAAAGAAGAAAGTCCTTCTAGCAACGAAGAAAATAAAAAGAAGATAGAAAAAGAAATTTCTCTCTATAACAGTGAATTGGAGATGAAAAGTATGCTGACCAGAGAAACCATAGTAGAAAAAACAAAGACACATCCTTGCTTTAACTGTGGTGCCCATGACCACGCTAGGATACATTTACCTATTGCTCCTAGGTGTAATATACAATGTAATTATTGTGTGAGGAAGTTCGACTGTCCCAATGAAAGTAGGCCAGGGGTAACAACTACTATTTTGACACCCCAAGAGGCTTTTGAACGGTTTAAATATGTAAAGGAAAAGCTACCAAATCTTAGTGTGGTGGGAATTGCAGGACCGGGAGATGCTTTAGCTAATTTTGAGGAGACTAAAACTATTTTAGAATTGATTAGAGCATATGACCCTGATATTACTTTCTGTTTATCCACAAACGGATTGATGTTACCACTATATGCTCAGGAATTAGTAGACTTAGGTGTAAGTCATGTCACTGTTACAGTCAATGCTGTAGATCCTAAGATTGGGGCTAAGATTTACAAATATGTAGATTATATGGGTATGCATTTTATAGGTGAAACAGCAGCAGCAATTCTTTTAACCAATCAGCTTAATGGTATTAAATTGCTAACTAGCAAAGGTATTATTTGCAAGATCAATATTGTTACGCTAAAAGGTATCAATGATGAGCATATACCAAAGGTAGTAGAAAAGATGAAGGAGCTAGACTGTTATATTACAAATATTATGCAGCTCATTCCAGTAAAGGGGAGTGCTTTTGAAGACTTACCTATGGCTAGTCAAGTAGAGATTAATAAAATTAGACAAAGTTGTGGGGAGACAATGAAGCAGATGTATCATTGTAAGCAATGTAGAGCAGATGCTATCGGGATTTTAGGAGAAGATTTAAGTATTGAGCTTAATAAATGTCTAGGTAAATGTGGTCCTAAGAAAGAAGAAATGAATGATAAACAATATAGGTTTGCTATAGCATCTAAGAGTGGAATGATCGTAGATGAACACTTTGGTCATGTGGAAGAATTTCATATTTATGAGTACCAAGGCGAAGAAGTGAAATACATAGAGAAGAGAAAAATTAATAAGTATTGTATGGGTAAAGAGGCTTGTGATGAGAAAGAAGATAAAATTACAAGGATTATAAGGTCCGTGGAAGACTGCCAAGGGGTCATTACCCTTAGAATAGGAGAAGCTCCAAAGAGTAAACTAAAAGAAAAAGGCATTAAAGTATTTAGCACTTATGACCGTATTTCAGATGCTATTAAAAAGGCAGTAGAAGAGATGTAGATATAATAGATTATCAAAAACAAAGGGGATGTTAAAATGGTTCAACCAAAATATCATGTTTTTATTTGCACGAGTTGTAGAGTTAATGGTCAACAAAAGGGTTTTTGTTACTCAAAAAATTCCGTAGATATTGTAGAAAGACTCATGGAAGAAATTGAGGATAGGGGACTATCAGGGGATGTTGTTATTAATAATACAGGTTGTTTTGGCATCTGTGATAAAGGGCCTATTATAGTTGTTTATCCAGAAGGAATCTGGTATGGGAATGTATCAGAAGGTGATGTAGAACGTATAGTAGAACAACACTTGGAGAATGGTATACCTGTTAGTGATTTAATGATTTAATGAGTAACCAAACAATACCAATATTAGCCCTATAAAACTAGAAAAGTTTAATAGTTTCATAGGGCCTTTAAGCATAGTTATAGGGCATTTTAAAGAGAGAGGGTGAGGGACAGATGATTAAACTAATAGATGCAACCCTAACAAAGATAGATCATTGTTTACCAAGTAAGGAGCAGCTGTTGTTATTTTGTAAGTTTATGAAAGCTATAGGCATCATCGATTTAGAAATTTCACTTAAAATTTATGAAGTGTTAGAGAAGCTACCAGAAGGGTTTAATTTCTATCTAAGCCTAAAAAATCTAGATGATGTCAACGAATATTCAGGAATATATAAATTAATTATTCCTAGAAATCAAGAAGGGGAAGTAATAAGTCAAGTTCAAATAAATGATATAAGAGAAATAGTACAGCTTAGAAGCTATGAAAATTGTAAGCATATTCGAATCATAGGCTTAGATGATTTGATTTGTCATAATTATACCTATGTAATGAAAGAAATAATGACTATTTTGAAGAATACAAAGGTTAATTTGTGTCCTGAAAATGTATATCACTGCGGGACAGCTATTGCTGTAGAGTGGGCTTTACAAGGGGGAAGAGAGGTAACTACTAGCTTTACAGGTGTTGGAGGGTTAGCAGCCACAGAAGAAGTATTGATGGCGCTAAGGATAGTGAGTAGATATAAGGTAAATCAAGAATTAAGTGCTCTAATCAATCTTAAAGAAGTTTTTGAACAAATAGTAAAGAAAGAAGTTAAAAAGAATAAACCAATTATAGGTGAAAATATTTTCAGAGTAGAGTCAGGTATTCATGTAGATGGCATTATGAAGAAAGAAACTACTTATGAAGCCTATGCACCAATGGAAGTAGGACAAAAAAGAACGATTGTTATAGGAAAACATTCTGGTAGTGCTGCAGTGGAGGCGAAAATCAAAGAGTATGAACTGCCTGTACCGGATGAAGCTCATATGAACTGGCTTTTAAAAGTAATTAAGCAGATGAGTATGAAGAAAAGAAGGAGCATTAGTGATGAAGAATTTATTATTATAGCAAGAAAGGTGATAGCCTATGAAAGAAGTGAAAAGAATAGTTGATACTACATTAAGAGATGGGGAACAGCAAGCAGGGATTGCATTAAGGCCAGAAGAAAAGCTGGAATTAGCTTTGTTATTAGATGCTATAGGGGTATATGAGATAGAGGCAGGAATACCTTGCTTAGGTGCAGAAGAAATGAGTTATCTTAAAGCTACCATGAGGAGAAAAAAACATGCTCAAGTTTCTGTATGGACTAGAGCGAATGTGGCAGATATTCAATATGCAACTTGCTGTATGCCAGATATCATTCATATTGGAACACCCATCTCTTATGTTCAGATTTATACAAAATTGAAAAAGAATAAGATTTGGATACAAAATAATCTTTTAGACTGCATTAAAGTAGCACATGACAAAGGGATAGAAGTTACAGTAGGTTTTGAAGATGCCTCAAGAGCAGACATGGGATATATTATTAGCACTGCAAAGTTAGTAAGAAGACTAGGAGTAAAGATTATTCGAATAGCAGATACAGTAGGGGTTTTAACCCCGAGTCGTACAAAGTCTATTATTGAGGAGTTAATGAATCAAGTAGATATAGATATAGAGATTCATGTTCATAATGACCTAGGGATGGCAGTAGCTAATTCAATAGAGGGACTAAAGGCAGGGGCAAAATATGTGGACTGTACTCTAGGAGGGATAGGGGAACGGGCTGGAAACTGTAATTTTTATGATTTGGTGTATGCTGCTGAGCGTTATTTTGATTTTGGAGTTAAAAAAGGGCATATTAGAAAATTGGAACAAAAACTAGAACAAATTCTTAATAGAAGCCAGTTAGCAACCAACTGATAAGGAGGAGGAAAATGAATAATCGGATAGCTATATTACTAAATAAAGACCAACAGTTGGCAGATTTTACTGAGGTTACAACGATTCATATTTATGAGAAGAGTGAAGGGTGGGAGGTAGTTAAAGTAATAGAAAGTGAAGATATAACTGATAAACAAGAGAATGATACTAAAAACTTTATGTCATCACTCATAGCTGAGTTAGAAGGTTGCAAGGTAATAGTAGGGACACTTATTTTAGGAATTCCGTATTATTTATTTATTAGAGCAGGTTATGAAGTATGTGAAGCCCCAGAATTTTCAATGTTACTTTTAGAGCAGATATATGATGACTATTGTAAGCCTTTGACTGGAGAAAATCAGGAGAAAAAGACAGAGAATATAAGTACTAATCCTATTCCAATTGATGTAGACGGGAATTTTTTTATAGATATTATAAGTGTACAGAAGACATATCCACAATTGAGTACCAAGAAAATATTATTGCCTTTTCTTAGTGATAGCTTATTTAACAGTTTGAAAATCAAATGCAGTCATATAATGCCTTGGTTAGAAAGTTATGTGGAACAAAGAAGATTTCATATTCAAATAGACAGATATGAGGGGCAGTATATTATATTAATATCGCATCAATTGTGCTCAAAGTGAGAAACATGATAAATGAGTAGGAGGAGGCGTTATATGAAATCTGTAAAAACACAATATGGCATATTAGAAGGAGTTACTGAGCCTACTTATTATAAAAGTGGGAGAATTAGAAGTTGCAAGTTGGAAGTATTTAATCAGATAGCTACCCCTGCTGGGGTATTTGTTCCTCAATATGGAGAAATGGATGCTCGTACCAGATTTAGAGAAGCTATTAGTTTTTATGAAACGGGAGAACTAAAAAGTGTATATTTAAAAGAACATGCAAAGGTAGACACTGTAGTTGGTTTAATAAAAAGTGAATTTATTACTTTCTATAAAGAAGGAACCATTCATCGTATATTCCCTCTCTATGGTCAAATTAGTGGTTATTGGTCTGAGAAAGAAGAATATCAAATGGCAGAACAAGTTACTTTTAATATAGGAGATTTAGAAGTAGTCAATAAAATTAATAGTTATTGTTTTTATCCTAGTGGGAATCTAAAAAGTTTAAGTTTATGGCAAAAAGAAATACTAATGACCAAACTATATAAGAAAAATATAGCTGTTAGACTAGGAATAGCATTTTATGAAAATGGGAAAATTAGATCTCTAGAACCTTATGTACCAACATACATTAAAACATCTATAGGTAATATTATGGCATATAATAATGAAGCTGTAGGTATACATGGAGATACTAATTCTCTTATCTTAGATGAAAGTGGAAATGTGAAGGGGATCACCACTACATCAACAGCAATAAAACTGAAAGATCTCTTAGGAAAAGAAAAGATTATAGCACCTCATTTAGTTAGAAGCCAACTGGATATAGACAAGTGGGTCATCAAGCCTATCACTATTAGTTTTCTAAAAGACTTGGTTATCATCATAGATCAGCATACTAGTTATAGATTCAATAAAGCAGATTATGAGTGGCAAACCATGCAAATAGGATTTGAAGAATTTGGAGATAAGTGTAGTGATTGTGTAGGGTGTAAGGGATGCTTATAAATAATTTATAAAAAAATTAAAAAACCGCTTGACGTATGTATACGATACATGATATATTAAACAAGTCGTCAGGGACGGCTCGAATGAAAGATGGTGGGTATAGCTCAGTTGGTAGTAGCACTGGATTGTGGTTCCAGGTGTCGTGGGTTCGAGCCCCATTACCCACCTTTTATTATGGACAAAATTGTACATAATAATGTAGGGTTATCGCCAAGCGGTAAGGCACAGGATTTTGATTCCTGCATTCGGAGGTTCGAATCCTCCTAGCCCTGTTAGAATGAAAATTCTAAGGTTTGGGTCACTAGCTCAGTCGGTAGAGCACTTGACTTTTAATCAAGTTGTCCCGGGTTCGATTCCCGGGTGGCTCATTCTTAACTTTATTAGTTAAGGTTTAATATGCGGGCGTGGCGGAATTGGCAGACGCACTAGACTTAGGATCTAGCGCCGCGAGGTGTAAGGGTTCGACTCCCTTCGCCCGCATCATTAAATAAATATGCATAGTATATGCGGGTGTAGTTCAATGGTAGAACTTCAGCCTTCCAAGCTGACTACGTGGGTTCGATTCCCATCACCCGCTTTTTGTGTATCCATAGCTCAGCTGGATAGAGCAACGCCCTTCTAAGGCGTGGGTCCGGGGTTCGAATCCCTGTGGATACGGTATATAGGGTTATCGCCAAGCGGTAAGGCACAGGATTTTG
>JAEZJJ010000058.1 GCA_023436395.1 Bacillota bacterium
CAGCCGTTCATAAGGATTACGAATTTAGAGCCTCTTGACGGAGTGAGACAGCAGCTGGAAGTAAGTTCCCTAGCCAGCCTACATAGCGGCTCCTAGCATTACACGTTATTATTCAAATTTCAATTTACTTGGTACTTAGTTTTATAATGAAAGACTCCACATATTTCATTTCTACTTTGCTAGCATCCTTCCATTTATCATACTCACTAATAACACCTTTTTGTACACATACCTTAACTGCTTCTTCATAGGAATCAATGGTTTTACCAGCTAAATAACCTGCACTTCTTTTTATAAGTATTTCTATATTAGAGGATTTAATCTGATCTAATTTGCTCCAGTATGGTACATCTGAAATAATTCCTTTAACATTAATGTTTTTGACTGCCTCTATATAAGTTTGATTTTTGATATTTTCTTCTATTGTTTGTATTGGTGGCTTCTTTCCTTGTTTTAAATCTTGCACTGTTAATCCAAAGGTATATTGGAAATGAGGATAATCTTTAAAGCCTTGCCAGCTTCCACCCCATTCTAAACCTAGCTTTTGACCTAGCTCACCAGCTTTTTTTAGCACTGACATATTGTATTCATCACCTTTTTTATTATTAAAAATATCAAAGGCCAGTCGCCATTGATGATAGCTACTCATACTATCACCTCTAGCATTCGTTACAATATTACCTGGTTTGGTCCTACCTTGTGCGTATAACTCATTTTGCCTCTCTTTAGTTCTATAGGTTTCTCCTATAGCAATATTTAATCCATTCTGTTTACAAACCTCTACTAATTTTAGTGCTAGTTCTTTAACCTTTGGATGCAATTCATTAATATCTCTGCACTCTGCCATACCCCATCATTCCCCTTCTCTTCATACCCTACTTAAAAATACGTATCAGCCCTTTAAAGTAGTCTGTTCTTGTGTCCTAATAATCCTGTAATCTACTAATGTAATATACATGCCTATCACTTTATCTTATTCACTTAAGATTATTTTGTTGATTGCATTAATAAGAGCTAGAGCACTTGCTTTAATAACATCCTCTTCTATCGCTTTTCCTTGGTAGAGTTTATCTTGATATTTAATCTGTACTACTACTTTTCCTAAGCTATCTTTGCCTCTTCCAAGATTATGAATCCTATATTCCATTAACTCAATATTTTGATCCACAGCCTTTATAATAGCACTATAAAGGGCATCTACTGCTCCTTTTCCTTCATCACTTTGGGCAATCATTGCTTCTCCTTTTTGAAGCGTCACACTTGCACTTTGAGTGTGGGTTGATGTCAGCACTTTAAATTCTTTAAGCTGCCATAACTTGATTGCTTTACTATTAATAACTTCAGGATAATTATCTATAAGTGCCATTACATCACTATCATAAATCTCCTTCTTTTGATCAGCCATTGCTAGGAAATCCTTATACACTTGCGTTTCTATACTCTCTGGAATACTATAGCCTAATTTCTTTGTGACATGACCAAAAGCATGTTTACCAGAACGTGCTGTCAGTACAATCTCCATGGGTGGCGCCCCTATTTCTTCTGGTGTAATAATCTCATAGACATCTTTCGATTTTAAAAGCCCATCTTGATGAATCCCAGAGGAATGAGCAAAAGCATTTTCTCCTGTAATCGCCTTATTAACCTGAATATCTAATCCCATAATGGCACTTACCATTTTGGAGGTTTTATATATTTCTTCTATATTAATATGAGTTTCTCCATTATAGTACTGTGGATGAAGCTTTATCCCCATCACAACTTCTTCTAACGAAGTATTGCCAGCCCTTTCCCCTATTCCATTAATAGTACATTCTACTTTATTAGCCCCATTTCTAATAGCTGCTAATGTATTGGCTGTAGCAAGACCTGTGTCATTATGGCAATGTACACTTAACATCACGTTAGGATTAAGGTTCATTAAACGATCATTTATCCTATAAATGATTTTCCCAAACTCTTCTGGCACTGCAAAACCTACTGTATCTGGCACATTAATAATAGTTGCTCCTGCTTTAACCACTGCTTCTATGGTCTGCCACATGTATTCAAAATCTGATCTACTTGCATCTTCTAAGGAGTATTGTACTTGTGGCATTAATCTTTTTGCATATTTTACTGCTTCTACTCCCATTTCTAATACTTGGTGAGGTGATTTACTAAACTTCTTTTCCATGTGCACATTAGAAGAACCTAATACAATGTGAATCATTGGATTCTCTGCACCTTTAAGACTTTCATAGATTGCATCAATGTCGTTTTTCACAGCTCTTCCAAGAGCTGTTACTACAATATCTTTACCTGCTACTTTACTAATAGCTTTTACTGCTTCAAAATCCCCTTGAGAAGAAGATGGAAACCCTACTTCCATCATATCTACCTTTAAATTAACTAATTGTCTTGCAATCTCTAACTTTTCGATTAAATTCAGCTTTGCACCTGGTACCTGTTCTCCATCTCTTAAAGTGGTGTCTAATACATAGATTTTTCTTGACATATGCGTCACTCCTTTATAATAGAAATAAATAACCCCCTTCATCTCAAGCAATTGCTTGTAAGAGACGAAAGGGGGATTTCCGCGGTACCACTCTTTTTTCACATAATAAATGTGCACTTTTTTAATACAGGTAGAAAAATAAAAAACTCCTATCTCAAAAGAGACAGAAGTGTAATCTGCTATACCACTCTTAGGCGTTTGATTGATACAGGTTTCTACCGATATCTATCCCTTATAACGGTGGGATTCCGTCTAGACCTACTTTATTCAGTCAGCAACTCCAAGGCGAGTTCACTACTTTCAAAATCCTGTTTCACACCAACCAACAGGTCTCTGGCATTCCTCCACTAGCTACTATTCCTTTTCTCAGTTTTTAGAGTATTAAATTATTTTTATTATATCTATACCTGTTATATCTGTCAATTAATTTTTATTATTCTTAATAATAAATAAATATGTCTTTGTTTGTGTATATTATTTATCTTTACTAGAGGGATTTTCATTTAGAAGATTCCTCTAGTATGATTTAATAACACTAGTTTTATCTAACACTTTATAATAAAATATTTTTATAAATCTAATTAATCTATCATTTCATGAAGTACGATATATATAATGAAAGGAGGTGAGCTATATGAATGTATATGGCTATAATATGAATAGTTATATGAGTAATAATTTATTTAACACGACTTCCAGTAAAACGAATTCTATAACTTCACTTTTTACCAATGCTTCCTATTACAACACATTAACTAAGTATGCTATTACTAATAAGTATCGTAACAACAACGTAGCATCTGCTAAAGATACTATTTCAGGTACTCAATTTCTTACTAATTATGATAAAACTTATAGTGATTTAGCTAAAGCTTCTTCTAACTTAAAGAGTCTACTAAAAGATGATTCAGCTGCACCTGATACTAATGCCATTATTGATGCGACGCAAAAATATGTAGATGCCTATAATAGTACTAATCAATTTTTAGAGGAGCATACGGGATTAAATACTTCCCGCCTTAATCTAGCCAAGAATTCTTTATCTATAGTTTCTACTTCAGGCAGCTCCGCCCTAAGCAGTATAGGCATTACAAAAAATCAGGATGGTTCTCTAGCTTTAGATGTCAATCAACTTAAATCTTCATTAGATTCTAATACTGATTTTACTTCTAAGACACTTAACAGCCTTACCATCCGTAGTGATGTAAGTACAAAAATGGCACAAAATACACCTAAGTCTACTCTACTCAAGGAGTTTAATAGTAATCTAGTTTCAAGTACTGGGATTTCATCTGATGACGATGCTAGCTATACAGAATTTTTATCTTTAGCCAAAAACCAACTCTCATTAAGAAATTATTATTATGGCTTATCTTCAGCTGGTATATTTATGGATATTAGTTTATAAAATCCCATAAAAGAGAACTCTATTGTATTATGATATGACCCCAATAAATTAGGATTAAAAATCTAATTTATCGGGGTCATATCTCTAAAATAGTACCCCTCAGTTATTTAGAGTTTCTCTCCTTTACCTTCACACCACTCATTTAATGAACACTTATCACAATAACACTTTTTAGCAGTACATATAGCTCGCCCATGATAAATCAATTGAAAGTTAATGCGATTCCAATTTTCTTTAGGTAATACTTCCATCAATTCTCTTTCCACAGATATAGGGTTATTCCCTTTTGCAAGTCCAAGCCTTTTTGTAATTCTTAAAACATGAGTATCTACCGTTACACCTGGCATTCCATAGGCATCTGCTAAAAATAAAGTAGCTGATTTTCTTCCTACACCAGCCAACTTCACTAATTCACTAACAGTCATAGGAATTGTACCAGCAAATTCTTCTATTATCTGTTGACAACATTTTTTCATATTTTTAGCTTTACTTTTATATAATCCAATAGACTTAATATATGTTTCAATCTCTTCTATGGAAGCCTGTGCCATCTCTTCTATGCTATCAAATCTATTCCATAGTTCAGGTAGTACTGCATATACTTGTTTATCTGTACTCTGTGCACTTAGCATAATTGCTAAAAGTAATTGCCAATCTTGAAAATGTAAAAATCCTTCTTTGCTTTTCCCATACTCTCTATCTAAAACATCTAAAATCTTTTGTACATTTTCTTTATTCATATCTTGTCCTCTACTTTCTATCATTTCTACTCATTCTATAGTACCTATATTTTTTACTTTTATTTTTAGTTATTAATTTTTTTATTTCTTGGCATACTAAACATATTATCATAAAAGGAGTGTAAACTATGGAAAAAATAAACTTTGTACTTGAAAATGAACTTGGTCACGCCAAGGATAATGAAGAGCTAAAAGGTAGTTTAAATGGGCAATTCACAGGTGAAACTGCAGAGGTTGGCCTCTATCTTGCTATGGCTAGAGTAGCTCAACGTGCTGGCTATCCAGAAGCTGCTGAAGTTTTAAAGGTTATTGCTTGGGAAGAAGCTGAACATGCTGCTCAATATGCAGAACTTACAGGTAAAATATCTGATTGTACTAAAACTAATATTACTAACATGATGAATGGTGAAATTGGAGCTAATAAGCTTAAAGCTGAACTTGCTCAAAAAGCTAAATCTGCTGGTCTAGAAGAATTATATACTTTTATTGATCATGCTGCACGTGATGAAGCAAGGCATGCCAGCATGTTACAAGGTCTACTTAATCGCCTTTAGTAAAATCTCTTTATCTAGCATGGTGTAAAGATAAACAAGACAAAAAAAGATGAGTATTATTATCAATACTCATCTTTTTTTAAATAAAAAGAGCGCGAGACGGGACTCGAACCCGCGACCCTCTCCTTGGCAAGGAGATGCTCTACCAACTGAGCCACTCGCGCATGAATCTGGCAACCACCTACTCTCCCAGTCCGTCTCCAGACAAGTACCATCGGCCGCTTAGGTCTTAACCTACGTGTTCGGAATGGAAACGGGTGTTTCCCCTAAGCGCATCATCACCAGAAATATTTCCGTCACCTGACGACTTGTTTAGTATATAAGATATTCT
>JAEZJJ010000119.1 GCA_023436395.1 Bacillota bacterium
CAACTATTCACACCCTTAGTACATCTACTTTTATTGGATAAATATAGCAATTATCAGTTTGAATCTGTAAAGCACATTTTAGAAGTATAAGTCAATGGAAATTTTAGTTAGTAACTAAACAGTAGTGTTATTAGATATATAATTGCAAAAGAATTAATATAAAAGTAATTGCTTAATGTAAATATTAATTAAAGAATACCTATGTAGTGACATGATTAGATTGAAATGATAAAATAATAAGTAGAAACAATAATACAGGGGAATAATTATATGTAATTATACAGAAAAGAATAGAGTTGGAGGGGTGGAGAGTGGAAGAATTAACTAGGGAGAAAATCATCATTCCATTGTCAAAGTGTCTTCCAGGAATGGTGTTGCTTCAGCCAGTTGTAGAAGAAAGGACAGGAGTAGTACTTTTATCACAAGGGAGCATATTAACTGAAGAGTGTATTAAAAGGGTTCATCTCTTTAATCATACACAAGTATGGGTGGATATTAGTACGGAAGAAAAACTTTGGCAAGTAGATAAAGATATTGTCAAGTCTTACAAAGACTATGCTACTACCTTAAGACATATTATTTGGGAAGGGAGTAAGTTAGAAGAAATTGATATTAAAGAGTTAAAGAGATTGGCAAGGTGCATGATTACTAAGTTCACCAATGAATTTGACTTATTGGCTTGTGTGAATTTAGTTAATCATCTAGATAAAGATTGCTATAGACATAGTATAAATGTAGCACTGCTTTCTATTGTGATAGGGATATGGAAAGGGTATAGTGACGAGAAGCTAGAAAAGTTAGTACTGGCAGGACTACTACATGATGTGGGGAAAACAGATAGTTCAAGTGCCTTTGCTAATAGTGATATAGATATAGATTTAAGAGAAAGACTAGCTTATAAGAGACACCCGATTTTTGGATATGAAAAGTTAGTTAAATTTAATGAACTTGATAATGAAATATTAAAGGCGGTGCTTACGCATCATGAACGTTCTGATGGTTCAGGATTTCCTTTAGGGCTAACTGAGGATAAACTCAATGATATTGCAAAGATTATAGGGCTTGTAGATGCATACGATGTATTAAGACAAAAAGAAAATATTTTCAACGTTATTAAAGAGCTAAGAAGTAGTCAAGTAAGAGCTTTTGATATAGAATTATTAATAGAATTTTGTACTAATATAATGAATTACTATATTGGAACTCATGTTTTATTGAGTACAGGAGAAATTGCGGAAATTGAGGCTATTCAGCCCCATGCATTATATAGACCTATCGTTAAAACAAGTGAAAAAAGTATAGATTTGTATGCACAGAGTCAAATAGACATTGTAAAGGTCTTTTAAGTGATAAGTAAAGAGGCTATAAAACTAGTATATAATCTCTAGTTTTATAGCCTCTTTACTTATGATCACATTTGAAGCCTAATGATAAGGTAGTTCCTTGTTAGTGAACTTTTTAGAAGAAAGCAAATCGGAAACAACCTGTTTTGTTTCTTCTGTAGTCTCTTCAAAATGATAAGAGAGTGTTAGTCGAGAGGAAAGAGAGGGTAAATTTATGGGAGAAGTAAACTTATATTCAAAGAATGCAGATTCTTCTGGAGCAAGGTTACCTAATTCCAAGCAACTCTCGGCAGGAGAAAAATTAAGTGTACCACGTTTTCGGATAATAACTTGTTCTAAAATTGAAAAGTCGCCACTTTGAATCATGATTTTTAGGTTATTGATATATCCATTGGAAGTATTAGTAATAATGAGTTCATTATTAATAAGTGTTTCAGCATGGATTTCTATTGTTTTATTGATTTCCGTTACTTTAATAGGATTAAGCATGGTAATCACCTCCTATTTCATATTATGCAGGAGCTTAGGGAATAAGTTATAAAATATGTACAAGAGAATAAAAAGTTAACGAGTAAGCATAAAAAGGCAGAGGCGGTAAGCCTCTGCAAGAGATTAAGCTAGGAGATTATGCCCTTCCCCAACAACCACAACTAGAAGATTTTTTGCAGCAACAACCATCATATTTTTTTGAATTATCATAATAGTTTTCACAAGAACATTTAGATTTTTTGCTACAAGAAGATTTTTGCCTGCAAGAAGATTTTTGATTAGATTGAGATGTACTACGGCATTGCTTTTGGCAGTTACAATAGTTAGAATCATCATCACAAGAATAATCATCATCACAAGAATAATCATCATCATCGTCATCATCACATGAACAATCATCATGATCATCATCTTCTAGGTCATAAGCATCAATATAGTTTAAGAGAATATTTGCTGCTGACAAAATGGCATTATTTGCATCAGCGAGTTGTTCTCTTAAACAGGGTTTGCGTCGACAATCACAGCAAGGACATTCGTTTTTACATCTACATGACATATTAAAATCCCTCCACTTAACTAGTAATATTATTTGAGTGGCCTCTCAATGACATAATATGCAATCAGAGCAAAAATTGACATTATTTTAATAAGCATATTTCTAATAGCAATAGAATATATATTAGAGGATAGACAAGCAAGGAGGAGCAAGAAATGAGTAATGTCATTTTAATTATACAGATTGCTATGATTTTTATTGGGAGTATTGTGGGAGCGGGAGTTTGTTCTGGAAGAGAATTAAATCAATTTTTTGCAACTTATGGTATTGGAGGATTTGCAGGGCTTATTTTATGTGGACTTTTATATATAGTCTTTGGCAAACTTATTATTTTAATTACAGATAAATTTCAAGTAAATTCCTACAATGAGTTTGTAGATCTAGTGTGTCCTAAGTTTGTGGCCAAATTTATAAATGTCGTATTAACACTTTTTTTATTAAGTAGTACCTCTATTATTTTAGCAGGTAGTGGTTCTATTATGAGTCAATATTTTCATGTACCTAAATTCCTGGGCGTAATCATTATGATTGTCCTTAGTAGTATTTTTCTGATTAGGAATACAGAAGGCCTATTTGAGGTAAACTCCTTAGTAGTACCTATTTTAATTGTAGTAATGACTGCTATTTTTTTTACATATGTTAAAGACAACCCTGTAAGTTGTACATACTCCTATTTGAGTTTCATCCCTAGGCAAAAAACAAATCTATTAGGTTCTACCGTAGTCTATGTAAGCTTTAATATATTAACAATTATAGGAGTTATTGTACCTTTGACAAATGAGTTAAAGAAACCCAAAGAGATTGTAAAAGGGATTATATTGGGGAGTACGATATTAACAATTATAGGGATATATATTACCTTCTTAATGCTAGTAAATCCTTTTCATCCCAATTTATATGAAATACCACTTCTTGGTTTAGCAATGGAGATGAATCAATTTTTGCAGTTGGGAATGTTAGGGATTATGTGGTTAGAGATGTTTTCTTCACAAGTTTCCAATGTATATAGCCTGTCTTATTTTTTGAAGAATAAGTATAAACTTCCCTATAATAAAGGGATTTTCTTAGTTGTACTAGTCGCAACACCATTTTCAGTAATAGGTTTTGCGAAGCTAGTAGAATTCCTATACCCTATGTATGGCGTACTGAGCTTGGTATTTTTATTTTACTGTACTGTATTTTTTATAAAGAATCGTTAAATTGAAATTTGTCGAGGTATTTGTAAAATAGGGTGCTAGGATGAAAGGATAGGAAAATGGCTATCTTCCTGTGCTCCGGTTCGTATTTTTTGAAGCACTAAGCTCACTTATTTAGATGAACGCCTGCAAACTCCCGTTGGTCAAACACGCAGGCTAAAACCCATCTAAAACGTTCGCTAAG
>JAEZJJ010000120.1 GCA_023436395.1 Bacillota bacterium
GTCTTCTTCTACGCCTTCATCCTCTATCTCTTCTTCTATTAAGTCTGAGTCGGCTTCTATTTTTCTGGTGCTAACTTTTCTTGTATTTCTATCTCTTACATGAGGCTGCTCAATGCTTTCTATACCGATTATTCTTTTGATATCTCTTTCACATTGTTTGGTACTACTGACGGTATATTCTAGTCCACTTATAATGTCTTCATACCGAGGTGTCATTCTTCTAACTGCCCGATCGGCTTCTTCTAGTAAGCTTATGATGGCTCTTGCCTCACTACAAATCTCACTACAGCTACTGTATTCATTAATAACTTTTTGCATCTTAGTATGAATGCTTTGTTTGTTCTTATTATGCGTTTTTATAATACTACCTATATTCGTCTTCAGGCAACTCCGTAGCTTTCTTATCTCATCCGTATCTACCTTGATTTTATTAATCATATCTCCTATTGTTCTCCCCTACATCCCTTTCTATGAGATGACAACTATTAATAATACTCACTTGTCTCCTGATACAGCATAACCATTTACTACTTCCTTGGATAACACTTTCTACTTTTTACATGCTTTATTGCATAATCAAAAAGGTGTTATCAAACAATGCTTCATACCTTTTGTATATCACTTGTTTGTAACACCTTTTCTTATGTCTTTAGTTATTTAAGTCATCACACATAGAACCTTGCACTGTTATTCTCACTGAATTATTCTCGTGTACTTCCTCATGTGTCTTTACAGACATTGGGTATTTCATTTGATTCTTTATAGCGCAAACACAAAAACTAATTATTAAAACATCTAGAGCATTTAGTTATTTAACAACTTATTTTTGTATCTCCTCTATTGTTTGCCTTGATTTCTTATACAATCACCCATTATACTTACATTGCATTCATTAATTATGATGTCAACTATGTTGCATATTACATAATCTATTTCTGTCGCTTCTTTATCTAATATACAATCTATAAGTTCTAACCCTAAATTATCTATAATAAATTTTGACAAAAACTTTGTATCCTTATGTATTATGCTCTGTAATTTAGGGTAACCTTTTTTTCTTAACAACAAATTATCCTCTTGTCCTGGGTATAATTCATCATCCCTCTTATAATCCTCTACAAAATCGTCAAAGATCATTTCAAATCTTTCTTTGAAAAAGTTGACATCAAAATTTATTGTATACTTAAGTTTTGATACATTAGGTAAATCATCCACTGTTTTGCCAAATTTAAACGGTGTTGCAGTACAATTTTTTTTATTCACACATACTCCATTAACATAAATTTCCACTATTTAAAACCTCCTGGTGGTATTAATTTTATTGTTCCATCTTTTGTAATAGTAATTGAACCTGATGAATTAAGGACATAACTTCCACTTGAATCAGGCCTAAGTCTTGTTCCTGTTCTCTGAAAGAACTCTTCCATATTTTCGATTTTAGGCACATTAGGTGTTTCATTTCCTACAATTAATTTAATACCATCTTCAAATTTAACCCCTTCCATCTTATTTAATCCATCAATCAATCTCTTATATTGGCCATTTGATACATTACTAAATCCCGCATCTAAATCACTTAGTTCTGTATAATTCCCTCTTATTCTGCTACCACCAAGTGTAACACTAGAATCTCTTTCAAATGCAAAATTTAATAACTTATTAGCCTGTTCCTTAGTTAGTCCTGGAACATTCTCAACCAAGAACTTCACCTGTTCATCTATACTATTAAACTTTATTTCAGTCATTTTAGTATATTTTTTCCATAAAACAGTGTTATCCACTCTCTTAATAAAATCATCAACTACACCTAGTGCCTTGCTATCTAACATCTCTCGTTTAACTGTTAAACTTGTTCCATTCTTAAATTTAATAGCAAGTTGCCCATTTTCTTCTATGACTTTACTTACTGTTCCTTCTTGTATGTATTTTGCCACTCTAGTTGATACATCATCACTTAGTAATATTTTCTTATTAGATAGGGTGTTAATCTCCTTCAGCAGATCAGATGTCAAATCAGCTTCTCTATAAACAAGTTCTGTTCCATCTTGTAAGGCAATGCTAATAATTCTCTGGGAAATAATAAGGTCCTATTTTTCTATGTATTCCGTCCACTTCTTACCTGCTATATCTTCATATGTTGCACTTTGTATTTGACCATACTTTCCCCTAGACCCATTTACACAACTTATTGCATCCTGAGCATCTGTCCATTCAGCTTCACATTCATCACAACATATAAAAATATTCTTTGTAGATATTTCTTTAACCACTTCTAATTTACCTTGCTTGCATATTTGACATTGTCCTATATAATATTGTTTATTCACGTCTATTTTCCTCCAATTCTAGGGGCGTAATTTCCAAATGAGGGGAATGCGGTGATTAAGTCTTCTTTTCCCTTCATTGTTACTATAGTAATGTAATCCATCTGTGCTCCTGTATTTATAAACCCACTTTCATATCCTGCATTTTTATAAGGTATATTATAGATATATCCCCCCATTCCATCTTCTACTGGTATTACGCCACCCCTCTGTTTCCAAGCATTATTAACCATACTTTGTACATCTCCATTAAATACTCCGTGTGTTTCTCTAGTTGGATTTGGTATACTATGCCTATTAATATGATCTAATCGTGTTTCTCCTTTTTTGGTTACAATTGCATTCCAATTTAAATCCCCTAATCCATCTGTAGCCTTACCCGCTCCCTTTAAATCCCCATATGTCTGTAATGCTTTATTTATAGCATGCGCACATTTATTTGCACAATATATTACAGCTACTGCTTCAGAAGCAACTCCAACTTGGACTGCGGTCCTTTTTTAATACACTTCTAATACAAACATAATTTCAGTATATCCTTACTATTCAATCAATATTTTCTTTTTCATATCTCATTCCACTACTGTTTAGTTACTAACTAAAATTTCCATTGACTTATACTTCTAAAATGTGCTTTACAGATTCAAACTGATAATTGCTATATTTATCCAATAAAAGTAGATGTACTAAGGGTGTGAATAGTTG
>JAEZJJ010000121.1 GCA_023436395.1 Bacillota bacterium
CAACTATTCACACCCTTAGTACATCTACTTTTATTGGATAAATATAGCAATTATCAGTTTGAATCTGTAAAGCACATTTTAGAAGTATAAGTCAATGGAAATTTTAGTTAGTAACTAAACAGTAGTGAAAAAAACTATCAACCATATCTTCTAAGCATTCATATCCAATAGGTAATTTTTTTATTAATTTCCATGGTCTAAAATAATTTTGCATATTTTCAGCTGGTTCCATTACTCTTAACCCATCATATAAATTACTTTCCTTATCAGCACTAATATTATAGTCATATAATAATCTAATCACCTCTGAAGTAGGAATAGCTCCATTTAAATGTATATGTAAATCTCCTTTTTCATAATTTCTATAATCTACTTCTCCTTTATTCATATTTTCTCCTAATAATTATTATTTTATAGTCGTTCAATATCATAATTTTTATAGATATAATAGATGTTAATAATATTTAATCCTATATTTCTCTTACCCAATTATTTACTTAAAATTACATTTTTTTATTCGCCTTTTTTACATTTTCCCAAAATGCACAAGAATACTCGAAATACCCACTACCTGAATATTTCGAGTATTTATTTCATGGAGGTAAGGCGTATTAAACCCCTACCTCACCATTTTCTTCATCTATTATATCTTGTTTTCTGATTTTACACAATAGTCTGATAATAACTTTAAATTCTTTCTTTTATTGCATCATCAATATATACTTTTCCATCAATTTCTACATTATGAATCGTATAAATAATTTCTCTTACCGTCACAATAGGATAGGGTTTAATAAAAATGACCTACAAACTTCTATCAAAATTATTAGAAGTTTGTAGGTCATTTTTATAGTATTAAGTCTTTTTATTTATACTTTTATTACTTTACACAATACTGTGCTAAATAAGCTTCCATCTTTTCTTTCATAGCATCATCAATATACACTTTGCCATCAATTTCTACATTATGAATGGTATCAATAATTTCTCTTACTGTTACAATAGGATATGTTTTAATGCCAAACTCTTCTTCAATCTCTTGAATAGCCGTTTTATCCCCTTGTCCTCTTTCCATTCGATCTACAGAGATGATAAGTCCTTCAATTTGTACATTAGCAGCACCTTTAAGGATTGGGAATACTTCTCTTACTGCTGTTCCTGCTGTGATAACGTCTTCAATAATTAATACTTTATCGCCATCTTTAAGTTTGTAACCTACCATTGAGCCACCTTCGCCGTGGTCTTTTTCTTCTTTTCTATTGAAGCAGTAGTTAAGTTCTTTATCAAACTCATTAGATAAAGCAATAGCTGTTGCTACTGATAATGGAATGCCTTTATAAGCTGGCCCAAAAAGGGCATCTACATCCCCTTTTCCATTTTCCATAATTGATTTGGCATAGAATTCACCAAGTCTAGCTGCTTGTGCACCTGTTTTGTAGTTTCCTGTATTCACAAAGTATGGTGTTTTGCGACCACTTTTAGTTGTGAAATCTCCGAAAGTTAGTACCCCTGATCTTACCATAAATTCAATAAACTCTTTTTTGTAACTCATATGCTTCATCCTTTCGTTATTCCCTAGTTCATACCCTTATGTATGGACTGATTGTATTGTATTATCGTATTTCATTATTACCCTATTTTACTTCATAGCTTAGTTTTATATCTATTAACACTTAGCTTTAAACCTAAAGGTTATTTACAAAGAAAGGAGAGTTTCCTCCCCTACCTCTATCTTATTAATCCATCTTTCTAATCATTTTTAGGCTTTTAGTCTTTTACCTTTTACCTTTTGATGTTTAAATCTTTTTATGCTTTAATCTTTTTATGCTTTAATCTTTTTATCTTTTGATGCTCTAATCTTTTATCTTTTAATCTTTTAAGCTTTTTATAGCGGTAAAGAAGCTATACTGGAGTGGAGTGGAAGAGATTGTCTGTCCGTAGAGGTGACTTCGGAGTATTTTCTAGAGGCACTTAGTGAACTTTTTTGATAGCTCTTAGCCCACGTGTTTGAGGCGTAGCCGAGTTTGTGGGCGTTTATCAAAAAAGTGAGCTTAGTGCCTCAGAAAATACGTAGCGGAACCTCGTAGGATAGACAATCTCTTTCATCTCCCACCTCTCTTTTAGCCTTGCTTAGCCTTATTTACCCTTGAAAAGCTTCTCTAATTTCTTGTAAGTTTTTAAAACCATACCTTACCATATATTCAATCAGTTCCCTCTTAATCTCCACTGGCGCCGTAGGATTCGCAAAAGCCGCTGTCCCTACAGAAATAGCATCAGCACCTGCCATCAGGAATTCCACCACATCTTCCCCTGTCATAATACCACCCAGACCAATAATCGGAATATTCACCGCACGTCTAACTTGATACACCATACGTACTGCCACTGGCTTAATAGCTGGTCCTGAGAATCCTCCCATTTTGTTAGCAATCACTGGACGTTTGCGATGCACATCAATCTTCATTCCCATTAAAGTATTAATCAGAGAAACCGCATCTGCCCCTTCTGCTTCCACAGCTTGGGCTATACTTGCAATATCGGTAACATTAGGAGATAACTTTACAATAATAGGCTTTTTGCTAATACGTTTCACTTCTCTAGTTACCTTAGCTGCCATATCACATGAGGTGCCAAAACCAATCCCGCCTTCTTTCACATTTGGGCAAGAAATATTGATTTCTAGCATATCCACATCTGCTTCATTTAAGCGTTCTACCACATCACAGTACTCTACAATACTATGCCCTGCGACATTGGCAATAATCTTGGTATCAAATTGTCTTGCAAAAGGCACTTCATGCTCTAGGTAGTAATCTACCCCTGGATTTTGAAGGCCTACGGCATTGATCATCCCTCCATAGGTTTCTGCAATACGTGGCACAGGATTGCCATCCCAAGGCACACTTGCAATCCCTTTGGTAATCATGGCACCTAGTTCACTTAAATCATAGAATTCACTGCTCTCATGAGGTGAGAAAGTCCCTGAAGCTGTGGTAATAGGATTTTTCAGGATAACCCCTGCTAGGTTGACACTTAAATCAATCCCTTGCTCTGCTGCTAATTGATCAAGGTTCTTTTGATTATTCATCCCATTTCACCTCGCTTCCTAAAAATACAGGACCATCTTTACATACTTTTTTATGTTCAAAGCCTTTTTCAGTAGGTGCTTTTGTTTTGCATACACATCCCACGCAAGCCCCATAACCACAGCCCATACGTTCTTCAAGAGACACTTGAACAGGTACGTTAACCTCTTCACAGTAAGCTGCTAGTGCTCTTAGCATCACTTTGGGTCCACAGCTATAGAAGTAATCTCCTTTTAGGTTTTCTGCTTTAATCAGTTCAATCACATTACCTTTAAAGCCTACTTTCCCACTGTCTGTGGCAACATATACAGTTGCCCCTAAGTCCTCTAATTCCTTTACAAGGAAAGGCTCATCTCTAAAGCCTAAAACGGCGATTTTTTCACCAGGAATATTTTTAGCAAGTTCTACAAGAGGTGGCACCCCAATGCCTCCCCCTACTAGGATAGATACTGGGGCTTCCTTTACCTGATAGCCGTTTCCAAGGGCACTACTGATGCGAATGGTATCACCAGTGGTAAGCTTTGAAAATTCTCTTGTCCCTTCTCCTACTACCCCATACACCAGTGTAATGGTGTCCTTCTCAATTTCACAGAGGCTAATTGGCCGAGGTAATAAGGTGCTTTTTGAGGCAGGATAAACATTGACAAACTGTCCACATTTTGCCTCCTGTGCTACTTCTGGTGCTTCGATAATCATTTTATAAATCATAGGGGCAATTTGACCTTGCCCTATGATTTTTCCTTCTACTACTTTTTTACTCATGACGACCTACTCCCATATCATAAATATCTGTTTGTTCTGTAGTCATTTGCTTAGACACAATGTCAGCTAAAGCTCTTACCGTATCTAAAGAAGTTAAGATTTGAATGGAAGCCTCAATGGCTAAACGTCTGATTTTGAAACCATCACGCTTAGAGTCATTTCCTTTGGTTGGTGTATTCACTACAAGGTCAACTTCCCCACTTCTTAAGAGCTTAAAGATTTCATCTGTTTCTTCTACAAATTTATGACCTTTAACAGGTGATAATTTTGCCACGACTCTTGCTTCAATGCCGTTATCTTGTAATTTCTTTGCCGTTCCTTCTGTTGCCACAAATTTGTAACCTAAGCTTGCAAAGCGTTTAGCAATAGCGACAAACTCATCTTGGTCATACTTTTGAATGGTGGCAAAGATGGTACCACCTTGCATTGGAAGTGATTTACCTGCTGCAATAAAGCCTTTGTATAGAGCTTCTTCTACAGTTGCACCTACACCAAGTACTTCCCCTGTTGATTTCATTTCTGGTCCAAGGCTTACTTCTACTCTTGGTAATTTTTCTGTAGAGAATACAGGTACTTTCACGGCATAGAAGTCTTTTGGCTCTGGATATAAACCTGTGCCATAACCTAGCTCTGGAATCTTCTTACCTAGCATGGCTTCTACCGCAAGGTCAATAATAGGTACACCTGTTACCTTAGAGATATAAGGTACGGTACGACTTGAACGTGGGTTTACTTCGATAATATATAAGTCATTTTTGTATTCGATATATTGAATATTAATCATTCCTAGTACTTTCAGCTCTTTGGCAAGCATTTGTGTACAAGTAATGATTTTTTCTTTAATATGCTCTGGAATGTTCACACTTGGATAAAGCGTTGTACTATCTCCTGAGTGAATCCCTGCTCTTTCTAAGTGTTCCATAATACCTGGGATTAAGATGTTTTCTCCGTCAGAAAGGGCATCTACTTCAATCTCACGTCCCATTAAGTAACGGTCAATCAGCACTGGATTTTCTGGATCTCTATCAAAGGCATTGATCAGGTATCTTTCTAACTGATGGGCTTCATAAGTGATTTCCATCCCTTGACCACCTAGTACATAAGAAGGACGTACTAGAACAGGGTACTCTAGTTCTTCTGCTACCTTAAGACCTTCTTCTACTGACCAAATCGCTTTACCTTTTGGACGTTTAATATGAAGTTTTTCTAAAATCTCATCAAATTTCTCTCTATCTTCTGCTTCATCCATATGTTTTGGATGGGTGCCTAGTACTGGAATATTCATTTTCTCACAGAATTTTGCTAGTTTAATAGCTGTTTGGCCTCCAAATTGAAGGATCACACCCATTGGTTTTTCTTTTAAGTAAATATGGTAGAAATCTTCATCTGTGAGGGGTTCAAAGTAAAGTTTATCAGAAGTATTAAAGTCTGTACTCACTGTCTCTGGGTTATTGTTCACAATAATGGTTTCAATCCCTTTTTTCTTCAGCGCCATAATGGCATGAACTGAGCAGTAGTCAAACTCAATCCCTTGCCCAATACGGATAGGACCTGAACCAATAACCATGACTTTTTCTTTGTCGGATACTTCTACTTCATCCACTTCATCATAAGTTGAGTAATAGTAAGGTGATTCTGCTTCAAACTCCCCACCACAGGTATCAACCATTTTATAAACAGGTACGATATTCCACTTGAAACGTGTCTCACGAATATCATCTTCTGTAACACCTATTAAATCTGCAATGGCTTTATCAGAGAAGCCTCTTTTCTTCAGCTTACGTAAGTATTTAGGTGTCAGTTCATCAAAACTCATTTCAGAAAGGAGTTCTTCTTGTTCTACAATCCAACGGAACTTTTCTACAAAGAAGATATCCATGCCTGTGATTTTACATACTTGTTCTTTTCTATAGTGACGACGAAGCATTTCTGCTAAGGCAAAGATTCTTTCATCATCTGCTATGACCACTTTTTCTTTTAGTTCATCTAAGCTGCATTCTTCTAGTTTTTTATGTTTAAAGCTAAATTTGCCGATTTCAAGGGAACGTAATCCTTTAAGGAAAGCACTTTCAAAGTTGTTACCGATGGACATGATTTCACCCGTTGCCATCATTTTTGTCCCTAGGGTACGTTTGGCTGTGTAGAACTTATCAAATGGCCATTTTGGAATTTTACATACCACATAGTCAAGGGTTGGTTCAAAGCACGCATAGGTTTTACCTGTAACGGTATTGGGAATCTCATCTAAACCATAACCTAGGGCAATCTTAGCAGATACTCTCGCTATAGGGTAACCTGTTGCTTTAGAAGCAAGGGCTGAAGAACGGCTTACACGAGGATTAATCTCGATGACTGCGTATTCAAAGCTATCTGGATGAAGAGCAAGTTGTACGTTACAACCTCCTCTAATGTCACAAGCTGAGATAATATCTAAGGACGCACGGCGAAGCATTTGGTACTCACGATCAGAAAGGGTTTGAGAAGGGGCTACAACAATACTATCTCCTGTATGAATACCTACTGGGTCAATGTTTTCCATATTACATACGGTAATCACTGTTCCAAAGTTATCCCGCATCACTTCGTACTCAATCTCTTTCCAACCTTTGATACATTTTTCAATCAGCACTTGGTGCACACGAGAAAGGTGAAGCCCACTTGCACAGATTTCACGAAGCTCTTCTTCTGTCTCTGCGATTCCTCCACCTGTTCCCCCTAAGGTATAAGCAGGTCTTACAACCACTGGATAACCGATTTTACGAGAAAACTTCACTGCATCTTCTACAGTCTCTACAATTTCACTTTCAATGCAAGGTTGATTGATACGTTGCATTAGCGCTCTAAAGAGCTCTCGGTCTTCCCCCTCTTTAATAGCTGAAATTTGTGTCCCAATGACACGCACGTTATATTTTTCTAAAATGCCTTTATCATGAAGCTCAACCGCTAAGTTAAGGGCTGTTTGACCTCCTACACCTGCAAGGATGCTATCAGGTCTTTCCTTTGCAATGACTTTTTCTAGAAACTCTAAGGTTAAAGGTTCTATGTAGATCTTATCTGCAATTTCTTCATCTGTCATAATCGTTGCTGGATTACTATTGACAAGGACTACTTCAATACCTTCTTCCCGAATGGCTTGACAAGCTTGGGTTCCTGAATAGTCAAACTCTGCTGCTTGACCGATTACGATAGGGCCTGATCCTATAACTAATACTTTTTTGATGCTACAATCTCTAGGCATTTAATTTTCCTCCTTGCATCACAGTGATAAATTCATCGAAGATGTGGTCTGTATCTGTTGGACCAGGACATGCTTCTGGATGGAACTGTACACTGTAAATATCTAAATCTTTAAAGTACATCCCTTCTACAGTTTGGTCATTCATATTAGTATGGGTAACAACTGCCCCTTCTGGTAGTGTTTCTACGTAGTAGTTGTGATTTTGAGAAGTGATATAGACTCTATTGGTAATAAAGTCTTTAACTGGATGGTTACAACCGTGGTGACCAAATTTTAATTTTGCTGTATTTCCCCCAAGGGCTAAGCAAAGTAATTGGTGGCCAAGGCAAATCGCTGTAATAGGCTTTTTACCAATTAAAGCTTTAACAGTTGCTACTGTATCTGGTACATCTTTAGGGTCTGCTGGCCCATTAGATAAGAAGATACCATCTGGATGAACGCCTAAGATGTCTTCCGCTGCTATTGTTGCTGGGAATACTGAAAGCTTGCAACCTCTTGCTTCAAAAGAGCGCAGGATGTTGCTTTTAATACCACAGTCAATGACAGCTATATGGGTTTTATCCCCTTTTATTTGGTAAGCTTCTTTTGTTGTCACTTCTGAAACTGCCATTTGGTTATTGAAGCTATCAATTTTAAGCTTCACTTGGCTAGGTGTCAGCTCTCTTACTGCAATGATGGCGCGCATGGTACCATGGTCTCTTAACACTCTTGTTAAAGCCCTTGTGTCAACCCCTTCAAGGCCAATTACCTTTTGTGACTTCAGATAGCCATCTAAAGTGAGTTCACATCTAAAGTTATTCGGATAATCACTTTTTTCTCTTACAATCAGGGCACGTACATGAGATTTACTACTTTCCATATCTTCAAGGTTAATACCATAGTTTCCGATAAGTGGGTAAGTCATCACCACCATTTGTCCGTAGTAAGAGGGATCTGTAAGGATTTCTTGGTAACCTGTCATTCCTGTATTAAAAACAACTTCACCAATGGTTTCTTTAAGATAGCCAAAGGCTTTTCCTTCAAATACCATACCATTTTCTAATATTAGTTGAGCTTTCATTTAACGCATCACTCCTTGTAAATCATCTCTCATAGCTAAGACTGCTTTCTTAGAGGCTATAGCAAATTCTTTTTCTGTTACTTCTTTATCTTTTTCGTAAGCGGCAATAATACCTCTTGAAGAATTGACAATGATTCCTGAACCTTTTTCGTCAAAGTAATCTTTTAAGTCTTCTGCTGTACCACCTTGTGCTCCATAACCTGGTACTAAGAAGAAGGTGTGTGGCATTCTCTTTCTAAGTTCCATCCCTTGTTCTTTATAGGTGGCGCCTACTACTGCCCCAATACGGCTATAGCCCTTTGTTCCCATACTTAATTCTCCCCATTTGCTGACTAAGTCTGCCGAGTAGTCATAGACAGGGAGTCCATTTACCATCAGGTCTTGGATTTCTACACCACTTGGATTGCTTGTTTTGACTAAGATGAATAAGCCTCTATCTTGCGCATTACATGCGGCAATGAAAGGTTCAATCCCATCAAAACCCATATAAGGGTTAAGTGTGACTGCATCTTCTTGCCATAAGTCAAAGTATTCGCCTTCAATTTTAACGCCTGCGATATGCCCTGCATAAGCTGCTGCAGTAGATGCAATATCCCCTCGTTTAATATCTCCAATAACGACTAAACCTTTTGCCTTTGCATAGGCCACTGTTTCCATATACGCTCTTAAACCTTCTAAACCATATTGCTCATACATAGCAATTTGTGGTTTAACTGCAGGAATAAAAGGTGCAACTTCATCAAGAATTGCTTTATTAAAGCGGATGAACATTTCAGCTACTGCCTTTGGTGTCTTGCCATAAGTCTCTAACATCTCTTCCTTGATAAAATTAGGAATCATAGCATAAGTTGGGTCTAATCCCACTACTGTAGGGTTATGGGTAGCTTCTATTTGAGTTATTAAACGATCAATCATCTTTATCGCTCCTTTGACTATTTAAATTTATAATCATGAATTTTTATACATTATTTTCAATAATTATTCTAACATTTTTCAAACAAATTGCAATCTAAATTATTTTTGGTAAATGACTTTGCCATTCACTAAAGTGGCAACCACTTCTCCTTGTACATTCATCCCTATAAAGGGTGAGTTTTTGCTCTTACCTGCAAAAATGGTTTCATCTATGGTATAGGTTGCCTCTGGATCTAAAATGGCAATGTCCGCTATTTTTCCTACCGATAAATCACCTTTATCAACGCCTATAATGGCTGCTGGTTTGGTACTCATTTTTTCAACCAGTGCCATTTTAGAGATAAGACCTGTTTTGACTAGCGCCGTATAGCTTAGGGCAAAGCTTGTTTCTAAGCCTACAATCCCAAAAGGTGCTTTTTCAAACTCTACATTTTTTTCATCATAGTGATGAGGCGCATGATCTGTGGCAATCACATCAATGGTTCCATCTACAATGGCTCTTTTCATAGCTTCTACATCTTTTGTGGTGCGAAGGGGTGGGCTCATCTTTTTGTTGGTATCATAATCCCCTAAAATGCTATCATCTAATGTGAAGTAATGTGGCGCTGTTTCTGCTGTAACATTGATTCCTTGAGCTTTGGCAAATCGAATAATTTCAAGGCTACCTTCTGTACTAATATGGCAGAGGTGAAGGGGTGCTCCTGTATATTTAGCAAGTAAGATATCTCTTGCTACAATGATTTCTTCTGCTTCTCTTGGAATGCCTTTGATGCCGAAGAGCTGTGCATTCTCACCTGCATTCATCGCCCCACCTGTAAGCTGACGATCTTCTGTATGCGAAAAAATAGGTAGGTTAAATGGTTTCGCATAGGCCATGGCTTTTTTCATTACCCCAGAATCCATAACGGTCTTCCCATCTTCGCTGAGTGCACAAATCCCATGTTCTTTCATCTTTCCAATATCCGCAAGGGTTTCACCTTGTTGCCCTTTAGTAATGGCACCTACTGGTAGCACATTGACACCATTTGCCTTCTTTGCCATCGCATGTATGTATTCTACAACACATTCATTATCAATCACTGGATTGGTATTTGGCATACAGCATACTGTGGTAAATCCACCTTTAGCTGCTGCCCTAGCGCCACTTGCAATATCTTCTTTGTGCTCATAACCTGGTGCTCTAAAGTGAACATGTAAATCAATCAGTCCTGGTACAACCCATTTACCAGTTGCATCAATGCTCTCATCTGCTACTTCATGATAGTCTTTTCCGATATATACGACTTTCCCTTCTTTAATCCAAAGATCATTGACCTCTTCCATTTGTGTTTTTGGGTTAATAATAAGTCCATTTTGAATACAAGTTATCATTTATTTTCTCTCCCTTCTTGAAGTAAGGCTAGAATTGCCATTCTTACTGCCACACCATTGGTGACTTGTTCATCAATGACAGATACTTCACTATCCATGAGTTCTGGCATTAGCTCCACTCCTCTATTGACAGGAGCAGGATGCATCAATAGTGCCTCAGGTGCTGCCTCTTTAAAAAGCTGGGTGTTTAAACCATAAATTTGACTATACTCTCTAAGGTTTGGGAATAGTCCACCTTTTTGCCTTTCTAGTTGTATGCGTAATGCCATGACGATATCTGCCTCTTTAACGGCTGCTGTAACATCTGTGGTCACTTTGCACCCTAAGGTTTCCATGCTCTTTGTAGTGAGGGTTCCTGGTCCCGCTAAGGTCACCTTTGCCCCTAGCTTCACAAGGCCAAATACATTAGACCTTGCCACACGGCTATGGGCAATATCTCCTACTATGGTGACTTTTAAGTCTTTAAAGCCTCCCTTTTTCTCATAGATTGTATATAAGTCTAGAAGTGCTTGGGTAGGATGTTCATTGACTCCATCTCCTGCATTAATCACAGAGGCTTTCACATTTTTAGCCAGTAGATGTGCGGCTCCACTCATACCATGTCTCATAATCATATAATCAATGCCCATACTATCTAAGGTCACGCCTGTATCTACTAAGCTCTCACCTTTTTGTACACTGCTACTGGCCACTCCTAAATCTGTTACATAGGCTCCTAAATAGGTCCCTGCCATGGTAAATGCCATACGTGTTCTCGTACTATTTTCATAAAATAATGTCACTGCGCTTTTTCCTTTTAACAAATTGGATTTGGGCTCCTTTCCAGTAACAATACTTTTCATACTTTCAGTTCTTTGTAATATGGTCATCATTTCATCCACACTTAAATCTCTTATCCCTAATAAATCTTTTCTTTTTAGCATCTGACATCACCCCTTGTATCATTTTTTTGCAAAAATAAAAGGCAATAAAAGGATTTTATCCCTTTATTGCCTTCATAAGCCTTATGTTATATGATTGATTCATATCTAAATAGACTACAAAAACTTGTAGTCTTGTATCTTTAAAATTTCTATAAAGTTGTGGTAATACGTCTAATTGCATAGTCATACTATCTAATATTCTCATTTTCTTCTCCTTCTTGGTCTCTCTGGGCCAAACTTAAAGGCAATCGCTTTATTTAATTATCGCTATTTTATCACTATATTTACCACCTGTCAAGGCGTACTTTTTTTATTCTTCTACTTGCCCTAGCATTTGATAAATCTTATAGAAGTCCACTTTAGAAACAGTGGCATAGGAAGTTGCTGATAAGTCTCCTACAACGATTGTCTCCCCTTCTTCTATGAGAGAGCTTGGCATACCATTAGTATACTTAATATGATGACTGAGTGGATTTTGATCCTTATCCACCATCTTAATCATCTCTATCTCATCTGCATATCCTAAAGCTAGAGCTGCACTTGGAAAAGGTGTTCCCTTCCATGACATCCTAAGGCCATACATACTGATATTAGTGGAAGAAATAGCACTAATTTGATAAAGTTCTTTAATTTGCTCTTCACTCAGCATATGAAATTCATCTACTACAATATAATCATAATTATCTGCGATAATCTCGCTTATGTTTAAACCTTCATCCACCTTAAGTAAAATGTCTGCTTTAACTTGATCTTTAATCAGACGACTGCAAATAAATCCTCCATCTCTTGTGTCTAATGCAGGCTTCAAAACTAAGGTTTTTAAATTTCGCACCTTTAAATTTTGTACCTCTGCAATGGCTCTTGCAGATTTAGAAGAACCCATTACCCCCACTGTCACTTTAAAAAAACCCATTACCTTAATTCTCCTTTTTCTTGCCTATTCATGCTTTGCTAAAAGGTATTATACACTATTCTTCCCAGAAAAAAAATGACTCTATCTATTGTCGCAATCTTATAGTATTGCCTAAGCATTTACCCATTTATTTTTCATTCAATCCTTCTAGAACTGCATACCCCTCGTGAATGTTGGCCTTTTGGGCTGAGAGGACTTTCACTTCGTCCTATATATTGACCGCTTTCATTTGCCAAAGTTGTTCCATGTCTAACAAGTATTAATTTTAGCATCTTCTCTTCTCCTCTTCTTAGTATTACGCCTTATATAATCCTAAGTGCCTTCCTAGATTTCATTCTAAGAACCTGATACGTTCCTTCAGTGTGAAACATCATGCCTATTTGGTGACATATAAAAAAATGAAGAATAAGAGTTGTAAGTTTTCACTCACAATGCCTCATTCTTCATGACTTTCTAACTTATAAATAATAAAAGGATCAGTAAGTGCATATAATTATTGGATACATAACGAATCGTATACTCATCTATTTGCTCTACATTTGGATAAAATGAAAATTTATAGGCATCTGCATGCTTTTTAAATTCAATAATCATCTCATATTCTTCTGGCTTTTCAAAAGTATATTCTTGTAATGACTCCAGACTCTTCTTAACCCCTTTGCGAATACGTTCTACTGCTAAATCAGGATGGATACTTACTATGGCCCCACCGAACCCTTCTTGTACAGCAACAGTTTTAATCAGAGGATTAAACTTGCGTACAGAACGCATTAAATCCCCATCTCCTGATATGGCGACAATAGGAACGCCTAGCATATAACAGGCGTGGGCATGGATTAAAAACTCATCTGCATCTTCTCCATTAATGATTACATTTTTAATCACATCAGGCCATAAGGTGTGAGCCAGTGGACTACCGTTAGAACTGGCACCGCTATGATAACCAATGAGAATAACAGCATCATAACTTTCATCTAATCCTTCTACCATACCATAAGGATGATTACTCCAACCTGAGATCACCTTGACCCCTCGAGGCAACATGCTATGTATCAGATTTTTGCCATCTTCATGGGCATCCTTAACCATAATATAATCTGCACCAGCTTCAATGGCCCCTTCACAAGCAGCTACAACTTCTTTTGTCATTTGCTCCCTATAGAGCTCGTAATATTGGCCCCCCTTATGGGTTTCTTCCCATTCTGAAACACCTGTAATGCCTTCTAAATCTGCACTAATATACACGCGCATTGTCATCCTCCTCTACCTACTTCATCTTTCTCATCATCTATCTGTTTAAATACTATATTTACTAATTATTTACTTTATATTGAGTATATCAAAAATACCATAAAATATCAAAAACATATTTATATAATTATTATTTTACCCTTAAATCGAGTATACTACTATTAAATAACCTATTATAAAGGAGATAACATAATGTCACAAACATTACCTAAACGTCAAGATGTAAAATCTGAAGATACTTGGAAATTAGAGGATATCTTTGAAAATGATACCTTATTTGAAAACACCCTTGCACAAACAAAGGAAATGCTCAACACCTTTAAAGCCTATGAAGGTAAATTAACACAAAATCCTGAAACTTTATTAGCTTTTCTAAGACTTCAAGATGTCTTTGGAGAAGCTTTAGGCAAACTCTATGTCTACAGCCATATGCGTCTTCATCAAGATGGTAGTAACGCCTATTATCAAGGCCTCTCCTCTCAAAGTGAAAACTTATCTGTGGATAGCTCCGAAGTCCTCTCTTTTGCTGGACCTGAACTCAGTAGCCTTACCCCTGAGCAGCTTGATACCTTTTATACTACCCTCCCTGAGTTACATCATTATGAACGCTATCTGAGTGAAATCTTAAGACAAAAGGCCCATATTCTCACACCTGAAATGGAAGCTATTCTAGCGAGAGTGAGTGAACTAGGGAGCGTGCCTCAAAACACCTTTTCCATGCTTAATAATGTGGATATGAAGTTTCCTACCATTGAAAATGCCAAAGGTGAGTGTATCCGCCTTACCCATGGTAACTATATTCCTCTTATGGAAAGTCAAAATCGTAAGGTAAGGCAAACTGCTTTTGCTGCCCTTTATGATACCTATAGCGCTTATAAAAATACAATTGCCACTCTTTTTGCTGGCAATATCAAACAATATGGCTTTTTCTCAACTATGCGTCATTTTGAGTCACCCCTTCATAGCGCCCTGACTGAGAATAATATTCCTGTGACTGTGTATCATGAACTAATTGATACCGTCAATAACCATCTCTCCATTATGCATGACTATATGACCCTTCGCAAAGAGGTATTAGGACTTGAAACACTTCATATGTATGACCTCTTTGTCCCTATGATCAAAGATTTTGAAAAGGAAATAAGCTATGAAGAAGCTTGTGATATTCTGCTTAAAGCAATTGCACCTCTTGGTGAAGATTATATCCGTATTGTCAAAGAAGCTTTAGCCAATCGTTGGATTGATAAATATGAAAATGAAGGCAAACGTAGTGGTGCTTATTCTTGGGGGACTTATGGGGCACCTCATCCTTATATCCTGTTGAACCATTCCCCTAACATCAATAGTTTATTTACGCTCGCTCATGAGATGGGCCATGCGATGCACAGTTATTATTCTCATCAAAACCAACCTCATGTTTACGGTGACTACTGTATTTTTGTAGCAGAGGTTGCCTCTACTGTGAATGAAGCTTTACTCATGAATTATCTCCTTAAGACCACAGAAGATGAAACCTATAAACGCTTCCTGATTAACTATTTCATGGAGCAATTCCGTAGTACCCTTTATCGTCAAACGATGTTTGCTGAATTTGAGCTTCTGGTGCATACTGCCAATCAAGAAGGTACTATTCTCACTTCAGATTATTTATGCGACACCTATTATGCGTTGGTCAAAAAATACCATGGACCTAGTGTAGAAGTGGATCCTGCAATTGCCTTAGAATGGGCACGTATTCCTCATTTCTATACCCCATTTTATGTGTATCAATATGCTACTGGGTATTCAGCTGCTATTACCCTCTCTGAGCGTATTTTAAATGAAGGCGAACAGGCAGTTAAAGAGTATAAAGCCTTCCTAGGCGGTGGCTCTTCTAAAGATCCTATTGATTTACTGAAAATGGCAGGTGTGGATATGGGTACTTCTGCCCCAATTAGTAAGGCACTAGCACTTTTTAGTGATTTAGTTAATCAATTTAAACAATTGAATGCCTAATCTATTGCTCATTTCCCTTTAAAGTGATATGATAATCAAAAATAATTTTGAGGGGGCTTTATAATGACAAAAAGATATCCACGTTCTGCTGTGACCCAGGATCTTGTCTTAGTAGCAAGAGGCGAAAAAAAAGCTGACCTTGTCATTCAGAATGCAAAACTGATTAATGTCCACACTGCTGAAATCTTACCCCATATGGATGTGGCCATTACTAAAGGACGTATTGCCCTTATAGGAAATGCTGCTCATACCATTGGGCCAAAAACAAAATGTATTGATGCCACTGACCTCTATCTAGCTCCTGGCTTTATAGATGGACATCTCCATGTAGAAAGTAGTATGCTAACCGTCAAAGAATATGCCAAAGCTGTTATCCCCCATGGTACGACTTCTATTATGATGGATCCCCATGAAATAGCGAATGTACTTGGGACAGACGGAATTATGCTGATGATTGAGGAAAGTAAGGAAGTTCCCTTAAACGTTTATACCACCATGCCCAGTTGTGTCCCTGCTACAGCAGATTTAGAAACCACAGGTGCCAGTTTATCCCTTGAAGAAATTGCTCAAGGTCTTTCTCAAGATACGATTATCGGTCTTGGAGAAATGATGAATTACCCTGCAGTCCTCAGTGGGGATACGACTGTTCATAACATTTTAAAGGCAACCCTGGACCGTCATAAAACCATTACGGGTCACTATTGTGTGCCAGATGAAGGTGGTCCTGGTTTAAATGCCTATATAGCAGCAGGTGCTAACTGTTGTCATGAAACAACTACTAAGGAAGATGCCCTTGCTAAAATGCGCCTTGGAATGTATGTCCAAATCCGTGAAGGTTCCGCTTGGTGTGATGTGAAAGAAACTATTAAGGCTATTACCGAACATCACATAGATCCTCGGTTTACCTGCTTAGTCAGTGACGATCTACATCCTGATACCCTGCTCTCTACTGGTCATATGGACTATATTATTAAACGGGCTATTGAAGAAGGTGTACGCCCTGTAGTTGCTATTCAAATGGCAACGATTAATGCAGCGGAATGCTTTGGCCTTGCCAGTGACCTTGGCAGTATTGCCCCTGGTAAATGGGCTGATCTTGTCTTACTTAGTGATCTCACAAAGGTAAAAGTTGAAAAAACCATTATTAATGGGGAAGTCGTTGCAGAAAATGGCCATTTTCTTCCTTCACTTTCTCCTACTTCTTATCCTGAGTTTGCTAAGCAAACCATGCATATTAATGAGCCGTTGACGGCTGAACATTTTAAAATGCCTGTTCCCAAAGGCTATTCTCAGTCCAAGATTCCTGTTCATGTCATAGGTATTATTGAGGCTAATGCGGGTACACTACATAAAAAAGGTATCCTTCCAGTAGATAACGGCTTTGTGACGAGTGATCTCTCTCAAGATCTTTTAAAGCTTGCTGTGATTGACCGTCACTCTGGGAATGGCACGAAAAGTCTCAGCTTTGTAACAGGCTTTCAAATTAAAGATGGTGCTGTAGCCTCTACTGTTGCCCATGATGCACACAATCTTTGCATTATTGGTACAAATGATGAAGATATGGCTTTAGCTGCTAATACTTTAGTGGGTGTTGGTGGCGGACAGGTGGTTGTTCAAAATGGTAAGGTCCTTGCCCTTAATCCACTGCCTATTGCGGGTCTGATGTCAGAGGAACCTATAGAGGTCGTTGCTCACCAAGTTACTCAGATTGATGAGGCTTGGAAAACAATTGGATGCCCTATTCGTTCACCTTTTATGACTATGGCACTTCTTTCCTTAGCCGTTATCCCAGAACTTCGCCTCACCAATAAAGGTCTTGTAGATACCATCAACTTCCAAGTGCTTCCTATCTTTGATTTATCTTAATACTTTCCTTATCACGTTAAAATGCGGCTATGGTTATAAACCACAGCCGCATTTTAACGTGATAATTGTGCTTAATAAAAGCATCCCTATCAGTATTAACTTCATTACAAGGTATCGTATTTCCTTGCGTTTGGTCCATGTACATAAAATAATCACCACTAATATAGGTAAAAGCACATAACTATTGAGCCATAAAGTCACCTGCCGATGTTCCCACCAGTGTCCTGCCTCTTCTTTAAAAATATTCATTCCAAAAAAGCCTGTTACAAAACTAGGAAGTACCAAGGCAGCACCAGCAATGGTAAGCAGTTGTACTTTTATATTAGACGCTGCTTGTTCTACTAAAGTGGCATATTCATGGACTTCATCCACCTCAAAATTCAGCTGACTTAATTCCTCTTCTATTTTAAAAGCCCTTGAGAGTTCTTCATAAATACGAGCCCCTTCTCCATCTTCAGTGACTTCCTTAAAATACAACTGATTAATAAACTGAATGTAAATCTCATAGATACTAGAAATGGCTTCTGCTAGCTCATATTTAGGCAATGTAGAAATTCTAGCAATCTCCGTGGACAAACTTAATAAGGTCGCCCGTTGCATGAGTATTAAGGTCACAAGTTGATTATATAACTTGCCTTCCACCCACTCTTTCGTAATGCATAGAAGCATAAAACGATTAATCCCATAAAGGCTATAATCATTTTTAATATAAGAACAACTTCCACTATAACTTCTCTTTTTATTCAGTGTCATAAAACGTTCTAAACATTCTTGCTGGATTTCTCCTTGCTCTATCCCTTGTATAAAGTGAGGATTTTGATAAATGCAGCAACAAAACATTTGATTGCCAAAAATAGGTTCAATGACAATGCAACTGGATAATCCTTTCTTTTCTTTACAGACAAAAGGCTCTCCTAGTATAAACATAATTAAGGGACTAATGGCTAAACTTTCTTTATAATAGTCTGCTTTAAAAAGTTCTTCTACATAGGTTGTTCGATTAAGGCGGATACTAATGGCCTCTGGAAAACATTCACTTTTTGCCTTATCTAAAGGTAATAGAGGCGGATAAATCATCTTGCTAAAACTATTAATTGCCTCTATATCTTCTAAATCCTTGTAGCTTGGATTCTGTAATTCAAAAAAGAGTAGCCCAATGCCTGTCTTATAAAGTTTAAGGCGTATTTGTTTGATAGATAACACATACTCTTGTTCCTTTACTTGCATCTTAAAAAACTGTGTTTCATCTAAAGATTTAAAAACATAATTTTTGACAATAAGAGGCTGATTCTCAAAAGTATATAATGCAGAGCGAATAGGTTTATAGAAATAAACAAATTCATTATAATCTTGATCATCCTCTATGGTAGAATAATGGATTTGCCAATGCCTTAAGTGTTCAAAATGTTTTCTTCTTAACGCAATATGAGGATAAAATAAACGCTCAGATAACTGATTACTATTTTTCCAACTAAATGGAAATACGAAAATATGTTCACTGATAGGGTTTTTATAATCTGTCACCTGATTCACTTCCTATGAGAAATAAAAGTAAGATGGATGCTTTATTTTTAAAACATCCATCTTATTTTTAAAATTGTTATTTATTATAGTTATTGTTACCTGAACTATCTTTATAGTTATTAGTACCAGTATTGTTTTGATATTTATTGTTATCTGAGCTATTTCTGCAATCTTGGTATTTGTTATTACCTGAACTATCTTTGTAGTTGTTACTATCTTGGTATTTGTTGCTATCTGTACTATCTTTGTAATTGTTACTATCTTGATATTTGTTACTATCTGTACTATCCTTGTAATTGTTGCTATCTTGGTATTTGTTACTATCTTGATAGCTGTTTGTGCTATTTGTGCTATTTTTGTAATTATTGCTATCTTGATACTTATTATTTTGTGTCATACTATAAATCTCCTTTGTAGTTTATGTTTCAGTATCATATAATACTTTTTACAAGTGTATTATGAGCAATAAATTTTAGTTTTATGCATTATTTTATTTTTTTTAGCTGAATGCTTTTTTAAAAACCAAACATTCTAGAAACCATATCCCGCTTAGCTACAATGACTTCTATATCTTCTCCCACAATAATATTTCTTTCTTCAAGCGCTGACTTAGCAGTCAAAAAAGCTAATTCTGGAACATTATTATCTTTGCTTAAATGACCTAATACTACCCATTCTAGACCAGGATGATACACATCTACTAAAGCTTTTGCTGCAGCTTCATTATTGAGATGTCCCACATCGCTTAAAATACGTTTTTTCAGATAATAGGGGTATCCCCCAGCCTCTAGCATACGTATATCATGGTTAAACTCTAAAAGAATACCATGTGAACCTTTTAATCTGGCTGCAATTTTATCATCGATCATCCCAATATCTGTTGCAAGTGTTATTTTTTTATCTCTGTATTCAAAAATATAACCCACAGGGTCCACAGCATCATGATAGATAGGATAAGGAAATATCTTGAGTTCCCCTTGGTTAAAATAAACTTCCTTTTCTATGACACACTGATTTTCCTCTTTCACTGCTCCAATCATATTTTCACCTAAAAGCTTGTCCCATGCCAGTCTTGTCGCATAGATAGGGATATTGTATTTACGACTTAATATGCCCACCCCCTTAATATGATCTGAATGTTCATGAGTAATTAATATGCCTTTAATGCTTTCTGGTTCTACTTGTAGTTCAGTAAGGGCTGCCACTACCTTTTTTCCACTAATACCTACATCTATTAAAAAACGTTGTTCTCCTGCTTCTAAATACGTACAATTGCCACTACTTCCACTTGCTAGGGCACATAATTTAAATTCCATTTCATTTCCTCCACTTTGCTAGTGATGTCTTTTGCTGTTATTAATATAGCATACTTTTGATGATTTAGCATAAAAAAATCAATAGATAAGCCAAAAAGTCTTCCTCAAAACAAGAAAGACTCTTTGGCTTATATGTTTTCGATACTTACTTTTTTACTTGTATTACAGATAATTTTTCTCTGAATATTAGATAATGTGGTGTATAGAATGACTTTTCCACCCCATAAGGTTTGTATATACTTAAGTGTCTCTGTAGCATAAGTCAGATTGAGTTCTTTGCCATCTTCTATATGTTCTAATATCAGTGTCTGCTCTTGATGACACATTTCTTTGACTTGTACAACAGGTATCCCTCCCATTCCTACATTGTTGGCCAGTGAGTTTCTTATATTTCTCCACCCTTCTTCATTGGCGACTTCAGAAACAACATAATAACGTTCTTCCTCATCCTTTAATTCACATAAATGACTCTCCATAGTGAGTTCATAGGTTAAATACTTCCTAATAAAGGAGGCGTCTCTTTCTAAGGTTCTAATTTGAGCAAGCTTTTTAAAGTCACCATGATACTGCTCATATAAATCTTGCCAAATCTTAAAGCCTAGGTAGTAGGGATTTAACTGTCCTGGCACTTGGCATATGACACTATTATGCACCTTATAAAACTCAATACTCTTCCCTTGATCTAGGCCTAAGCGATTTAATATCATATAATGCCAAAAAGTAGCCCACCCCTCATTCATAATTTTCGTCTCAATTTGAGGTAAGAAATACCGACTTTCTTCCATGACAATAGTGATCACATCCCGTTGCCATTCTTTCAAATCCCCAAAAACACCTAAATATTCTAATAAATTATCATATGGATAAGTGACCTCCTCATGAGGTTCAAAAGGCTTCATACGAAAACTATGACACTGATATTTAATAGAGTGTGCAGCATCTAAAATTTCTTCAACAGCTTCATAACCAATATGAGGATTCTGTATATAATTTCGAATACGGTCGGCATGGGTTTTAAATTTTTCTACCGTTAGTCTTGCATTGGTATGGGTGGTAAATAAACGATTATTTTTAAAGAAATCATTATGACCATATACATGTGCTATTGTCAGTATTTGTAATAGCAAACTATTATCCTTCATTAAGTAGGCAATACAAGGATTTGAATTGATTACCATCTCGTAAGGAAGTCCTGTCAAATTATATTTATAGGCAGTTTTTAGGCGATCATAAATTTTTCCATAGCTCCAGTGAGAATAGTGAGAAGGCATCCCTACATATGCTTCATAGCATAGCATATCTTCAAAACTAATAATCTCAAACTCTTGTGGATAATAATCTAAGCCTATCTCAGCAGCTATTTCTTCTATGCGTTTATTATAATTTTCTAAATCCTTTATTGTATAATCCATGCTTACTCACCTCCTGTGGCTAATTTAGCCCTGGCTTCAATTGCAAGCATTTCCGTAAAAGCCGACCATACTTCTTCTTTTCGCGTAATCTTTACTGCTGTAAAATTATTTTTCTTAATATCTTCTTGATACCGTGACATAATGGTGCTAGTATAGGTACTTGTTTTAATTTCTCCATAGCCAAATAAGTTACATACCTCACAAAGCTTATTGGCCAGTTCAACCGCTTTATCATTATCTTCTCCCCAGTTATCCCCATCACTACAATGAAAAGTATAAATATTCCACTTGGAGGGATGATATCTTTCCTCAATGAGTTCTAGTGCTTTTTCATAGCCGCTACTAATATAAGTACCACCACTTTCTCCTCTATGGAAAAAATCATTTTCACTCACCTCTTTAGCCACTGTTGTATGAGCTATAAAGGCAATTTCTACATTAATATATTTAATACTTAGAAATTGATATAACAAGAAATAAAAACTTCTAGCTAAATACTTTTTGGTTTGCCCCATAGAGCCTGAGGTGTCCATAATACAAATAACAACTGCATTAGAATCTCTTTTAAGTTTAGGCTTCTTATGGAAATACTTAAGGTCATCTTGATGAAAGGGAACTCTCTCCCTGTCACCTACTATTTGGTCTATTTCACTATAAGTCTTTTGTTGTCTTTTTTCTCTTTTTATCTTTTCAATAACCGTATGCTTTTTAGACAAGTGACACCTTGCCCCTTTATCCCTTACCCCATTTCTTTTAGCCCCATATTGAGTTTCAATTTCATTAAACTGTTTGTGTTCTAAATAAGGAAGGCTAATGTCTTCAAAAAGATAATGAATGGCTTCTTCTACTGTAATTTCTGTCTCATAAATATCTTCTCCCTCATCATTGCCTGCCCCTTCATTTCCTACTTTGCCTTCCCCATAATCTTTCTTAGGAATCTTTTTCCCTTTTTCTTCCTCTCCAGTACCAGAAATCACTTCTTTCTGATTACGACCATGCTTAAAATAGTATTCTTTGAGTCCTTTAATGGGAATTTTAATTTTTTTATTCTTTGCTTTACCTATAATGCTTTCATCAGAAATAATACTTCCTATATTTTCCTTAATGCTCTTCTCAACCAACTCTCTATGTCGCCTGCGATCCTCCACGCTACGATCTCTGCTATGGGGTTGAAACTCCTTAAAAATGGTGGTCATAGTCTCCCTCTAATCTTTCCACAAATTATTTGCCGCATATTTAAGGATGACATTACAACAATGGTCACAATAACCATTGGCCTTCATTTCTTCTACCATAGCATCATATTTCACATTTTGTTCCTTATCTCTTACTTTACTTTGCGTAATAATACGAGATAATTCTCTAACAGAAGTGGTGAGTTTCTTTTCTATGGCTTCTTTAAGTGGCTCATAGGAGGTATAGTCCACTTTTCCACCATTACGCACAATAGAAAACATATAGGAAGTTACATCTTGTCTAAACCCTTTTGCGCCTGCTTGAGTAATACCTAACTGCTCCTCAATAGAACGCATAAACTCTTCATCTGGATTAAGCTCTTCCCCTGTATTTTGATCTTTTAACTTGGTTTTATTGGCATAAGCCTCTGCATGATCTAGATAGTTATTAAATAGATCTTCAGCTTGCTCTTTATAACCATGAATAAAAGCTTTTGTAACTTCTTTCTCAAGCATCTTGTGATACTCTTTCTTAATAGTATCTTGAAGGAAGCCCAAATATTTCTTCTTTAATTCATCAGAAATGGTGAGTTCCTTGACTTCTCTTAATAAAACCTCTATAAGTCCTACAGGATTAATACAATGACATTCAGATTCTGCTAAGGCTGTATCAATGGTTTTAAAAATAAAACGTGTTGATATACCAGACATGCCTTCTCTTTCCGCTTCATCTCTTAATTCTAGAATATCAATTTTTTTAGTTGTTCCTTTCTCTATGACTTCTTCCCCATTATAAATTTTGAGTTTTGTAAGTGGATCTACTTTGGCTGATGGGGTCAGTCTGGAGAGAATAGCAAACATAGCAGCTACCTCTAAGGTATGAGGGGCAATATGTGAATTAAAGCTTGCCCTCTTTAGCATCTTCTCATAGATTTTAATCTCTTCACTCAGTTCTAAACAATAAGGCACTTCCACCTTGACAATACGGTCTAATATCGCCTCATTAGTATGATCCGACTTAAACTTATTCCATTCCGCTTCATTAGAATGGGCTAATATCACCCCATCAAAATAAATCATGGCATTCTTTCCTGGAGAGGGAACACTTTTTTCTTGCGTGGCGGTAATCATCGTATGTAAATATTCCACATCATTCTTAAATACTTCTATAAATTCTACAATGCCCCGATTTCCTACATTAAATGCACCATTTAAAGAGAGTACTCTTGGATCATCCTCTGGATATATATCCATCTTTGAAATATCAATAGAGCCCACCAGTACGGAACTATCTTGATTATTCGGGTCAACAGGTGGTACAACACCTATCCCTTTTCTTGAACGAATGGAAAAATCCACTGCTTCTACTGGGAATTTCTCATACTCTCCATTAAATTCATTGATTAAACGATACTTACAAATAGGGCATAAATCTCCCTCGATTTTAATATCAAGTAAGTTCTCAATTTTTCCTCTTAAATGTTTAGGTAAAAGATGTAAAGGTTCTTCTCGCATGGGACATCCTACTAATGCATAAATAGGGGGACTTTCTTCTAATAAATGTTTAATAGCATCAATGAGGGAAGACTTCCCAGCTCCTACAGGTCCTACTAAGTAGAGTACTTGCCTAGATTCTTCTCCTTTCATAGCAGCTGAATAAAAATAACGTACAATCTTCATGATGGTCTGATCAATCCCAAAAAAGTCATCTTTAAAAAAAGCATAGCGTTTAATAACTTCTTTGCCATAGATGCGCATTAATCTAGCATCCTCTTCAGTCCTAATATGTTCTACCCCAGGTTTTGTAAGCAATTGGTATAATCTTTCATGTGCTAATTGATAGGACCCACTGTCCTCCTTTAATAAATTTAAGTAATCTAAAAAAGTTCCTTTAAACTTATCTACTTTCCTTTCTTTGCGATCTTCTAATATAAGTGTAGAAAAATCCACCATATATTTTTCACTCCTTTTAATGGCTAAGGCTCTCTTTAAAATATATGGTGGATGTACATAATACATACCTAAATTTTTATGACCTATAGTAACAAGAAGCATATTGACTTAATTCCTCTAGGTTATAAAAAATCTCTCCTTGCAAGTCCTGTTTTTTAGTAATTTTCTTTAAATTGATATTAGTAAAACAAGTACTGACATACTCCTCAGAAATATAAAGTTTATCATCAAAGTAAGTTCCCACAATACTATATTTCATATAACAAGGTGTATTCTCTTTATTTGTTGTTTGTAGCAAGCTTAAACAGTTAAGTGGAAGGCTCAGTTCCTTCATAGTAGTACTAAGAGCTGGCTGTGAGGTTAAACGATAATCTTCTTTATTGAACTGACTGACCTTATTCATATCCACATCCATATAGAGTATGCCTCTTAATCTAGGATAACTGTCTAATATATCTTTATAAAACAAGGTTAATTGCTCCTCCGTTTCTTGAATGGTATAAGTATGATCCACTCTAGAAAAATGAGAAATGGCTAAGGCAGAAATAAGCATAGGTTTATTATGCTGAAAGTTTTTGTACCAAAAATCCAGCTGCTTAATCCCTTCATAATGATAGGGCTTCCCTTGCTTATATCTTGGAATATAAATGTTAATCCCTGCCCAATCTATATACTTATCTCCAGGGTAATAAAGGGGCATATCCGAGGTTCTCGATTCATCTGTGCTCCATACTACTACTACGTTCTTAAGATGCTTATGCAAAATCTCATAGGCTTTTTGATAAACCTTCTTATACTCACTTGGGGCATAATGCTTACTGGTTAGTGGATAGAGTTCAATAAATACTGGCATATTATAAGCAGATTTTAAATCATATACTAAATGATAAAGCGGTGACAAATCATAACTACTTTCTAACACAATTTTTATATAAGGTACTTTCTTTTGTGCCATACATCGTAAAAGTTCTTGGGCTGGAAGATTTTCTTCTAGATTATACTCATATACTTTAAAAGTCTGAATTTGTCCTATCATTTTCTCATAAGCTAATAAATCACCAGTTATATTATCATCTTGCTGAACATATGCCCCTGTGTAAATACCTTCTAAAGGTTCATATTCACCAAGTTTAACATCTTTTTGTACATAAAGTTCTATAGGGACTTGTCTTTGTGCATAGGCTTCAAAGCCTACTGTTTGTTCGTCATAAAAGATTCTTTTACTACATGCACTTAGCACAATAATTAATACTACAAGGCCCATTAACAATATTCTTCTAGGAATTATACGCTTCATAGCTCTCACCTCCTATAGATTATTGTCAATTTTTTCTACATTTATACATTATACACGCCCTGCCTCCATATAGCTTTGTAATACTTTTAAATAGTGTATATACCTCCCCCCCTCTATAGGGATCAAGTATTTCTTATCAAACTTGTCATAGGGGATTGATTTCCGTCCCCCTGCCTTTGCTGCTTGATAAAAAACTTCTAGTTCTTGTATAGGGAGAAAATAATATTCTTCATATTTCTTAAAATGTACCACTAAAAAGGCTTCTCCTCCTTGCCTTTTAAAATCACTCATAAATGCCACCTGGTGGGCATGAATATTACTTATGGGCAAGAAGTTCTTAGTAGTTTCTTTAGCATCAAAGCAAATTGCCACACCTTGTACAACACCAATATAATCTACCGTACTTTTTTGCTCAAAGTACGCTAAAGTAATCGTCCTTTTCTCTTGATCAATACGAATAGGTTTTATAGGAGTAGGGACTTTTTGAATTATCCCTAAGTTTTTCTCACGATAAAGTTCATTTGTTAAGTTAATTTGTTCTTCCAGGTCATTTCCTCTTAAACCTCTAGTACTCCAATAGCCCAATTTTTCTCCCCCTTTTTTATTGATTTTTTGTAAAATATTGGTTATTATTATATTAATTAGGAATTTTCATTTTTTACTCTTTCTAAGGAGGTCATTATATGCTACGCTATCTACGCTTTTTATGGAAATGCAGCCAAACTAAATTTCAATTCTTTTCTTATCCTCCCTTACAAAAAGCCATGTTTTTAGCTGAAAATAATCTATCCTTTCTCGCTGGAATTTATTATTTAGATGCTAAAGAGTATGCCGACGCTGCAACTTGCTTTGAAAATGCCAAAGCCTATAAACACTTAATTATTACTTATCAAAAACTTGGCTATCATCATAAAGCTATAGATTTAGCTGATCAAAAACACTATTATGAGCGTGGCGCTGCCATTAGCCTACACATTCATGACTACCTTAAAGCAGCTTATTTCTATAGTTTCTTTAACCCCTTAGAAGCTGCCAAGCTCTATAAGCAAGAACGTCACTTTTTTGAAGCTGGCTATGCTTATTTGTATGCTTATAATGGCCTTAAAGCCATTGATTGCTTTAAACAGTGCAAAAATCCGATTCAAAAAGAAAAGGGTCTCAAGGAAGTATCAGAATTTGCTTTAGTCCTTTATTTTACCAAGCAGTATGAAGAAGCCTTTGAAATTTTCATTAAGCTAGATGATTATTATGCTGCTTTGGAATGTGCTAAAAAATTAAAGGCAAAAGATCTTATCAAATCCACGAGCTTACTCATTGGTATGACTGAAGCCTCAAAAAAGCACTATACCTTCGCTGCCAAGTGTGTTGAACCTTTTGATGCAGAATTAGCTATGTATTATTATAGCTTAGATCACGCTTATAAGGAAACAGTTCGTTTATTACTGCAATCACATGAGTATGAAAAAGCCTTACATATTTGCCTATTAGAAAATGATTTGAATCTAGCTTATGAAATTGCTTCTACCTATGAACCAACACTCCTTAGCTCATAATGCCTATCATAAAAAATGAATAATGAAGAATGAATAATACGCTATTATTCACTTCTCATTATTCATTTTTATTTTCTTATCTCTTTAATTTTATCTTGTCAATCTTCTTATTTCTTTTATAATAGGGCTTCTCCAGCACAGATTTTAGAATATATCGTAGGAGCTGGTACAGTAAATACACGATCCTGCAAATATTGGAATGGCCTTTTACACAATTCAAACTTCACCTTATAAGCACATAAAATCTGATATTTAAGTCCATACTTAGCCTCAAAGTATTGATTTTCTATAGCATCACCATATTTGGGGTCTCCTATAATAGGATGTCCTATGGCACTTAAGTGTGCTCTAATTTGGTGGGTTTTTCCTGTAACAAGTTGTACTTCTACCAGTGTATATCTTCCATTTGTTTTAAGGGGTAAGATTCGAGTTTCAACAGGTTTAGCACCCTCTACATACTCTGTACTAATTTTCACCTCATTTTTACCCTCTTGTTTCATATGATAGCCTTTTAAAATCATAGGCTCAGTCACTCTACCTAAAACAATACTCATATAGTACTTTGAAATTTGCTTAGTTTGTAGCATTTCTCCCAGAACTTGTACAGCTGAAATATTTTTTCCAACTAATACTATACCTGCTGTATTCCGATCTAACCGATTACAAGGCGCTGGAGTAAAACCCTTAGAAATTTTAGGATTGTAGCTTCCATTTTCCTTTAAATAGAAAAGAACTTCATCTGCAAGGCTATGGCCTGTTGCCACATCTTTTTGTGTCAGTAGTCCCATTGGCTTATTCACGATTAATATGTTTTCATCTTCATAGACTGCCTTAAAGCTAACAGGTACCTTTTTAACTTCCTTATCCCTTGTAAAGGCCTCAAATTGCTCCTCTGTAAAGAAAATCTTAATCTCATCATTTTCTTGTAAGATTTCATTTCCTTGAGGTTTTTTACCATTATATTTAATTTTCTTTGTTCGTATTCCTTTATAAATCATACCTTTTGGACATTCATTGAGATACTTCATCAAAAACTTATCCAAACGTTGATTTGCTTCTACGGAGGTCACTATAATTCTTCTCATTTTTCCACCACTTACATTAATAAATCATTAATAATTCTTGTATATTCCTCTAACTTCTCACTGGAGTAACAGGCATCTTTCTCTATTTTCACAGCAAGGTTTTTCACCTGTACTTCCGTTTCTACCTCATTAAAAGAAATAGCCTTCATAGGTACACCTTTACTCATTAATTTATTCTCTAATGTCAAACGATACTTTTTCATCATTTCATGGTCTTGACTTATAAAATAAATACTTCTAGAAGTAACGATAATATGGTCAAAGAAAGCTGTCCCTCTTGTATCAGGAATAATCCCACTATGAAATAAATGATAGCTTCCTTTCATCCCTTCTAAAATCTTAGCATAGCTTAGCTTACCATCTTGAAATTTTCTAAATCCGATGTATCTTGAAAGGTTTAATGCAATACCTAATACTAGAACCCCTGCTATGACTGTTAAATAATTTTCTCTTTTACCAGCTAAAATTAATCCTAATCCAAAAATCACAGCTACAACAAGCCCCCATATGAAGGTATGCTTTAAATACTTTTTCTTTTGTCTCTGTACATAATCACATGTTTGTACAATCATCTTTCCACCCTATTCTTCATAAATCATTTTTACTGTCATCCCACCATCAATGACAAAGTTACTACCTGTAATGAATCCAGCTTTTTCACTTGTTAAAAATAATGCTGCCTCTGCAATATCTTCTGGGATGCCTACTCGTCCTACTAAATGTTGCATATGATCCTCTTCAGTAAGTGCTGTAAATTTACGATTCTTTTTCTTTTTCCAACCTGATACATCAATCCAACCTGGACTAATGGCATTCACACGTACACGATGAGCGAGACTATTAGCAAGTCCATGTGTCAGTGCTAATAATGCTCCCTTTGATGCCGTATAAGGCTCTGTATGAGGTTCGCTCATCATAGCTCTTGTAGAGACAATATTTAAAATGCAACTTCCCTCAGGCATGTGCATCGCGCAATACTTACTACAAATATAAGCTCCTATGACATTCACTTTTAATGTTTCCTCAAAAACAGCTACTTCCCTTGTAAAAAGGGTATCACTCTCACCTTGAGTTTGAATAGCTGCATTATTAATTAAAATATCTATTTTTCCGTAACGTTCAATTACTTCATTGACCATTTTTTGCACGGAGGCTTCTTCCTTAACATCCGTTTTAATAAATAGACATTCCCCATAAAAATCTTCAATCAGTTCTCTTGTTTCTTCTCCTGCCTCTTCATCAACTTCAGCAATAATTACAATGGCCCTTTGTTTGGCATATGCAAGTGCCATGCATTGCCCTATTCCTTGCCCACTTCCTGTAATGACAACGACCTTTCCAAAATATGCCATAGTATTCCTTGTATGATGTATTTAGAAGCGAATAATCATACTTTTCCTTTCGTTTTGATTTGTGATTTAATACATTCAGATGCTGTGGACTTTAGATTTTTATTCTGTAGCATGACTACTTGAGGGAGTGTATTGCCACAACTTTATCTGAATCATT
>JAEZJJ010000050.1 GCA_023436395.1 Bacillota bacterium
TTATTGCTTTTGTTATTAACTCTAACGATTTTATTAATGAAGGCTTTAAAATCATTGGTACTCATGGTGATGTACCTGGCTTTAGAATTAAACCAAATGCTGAAATGAATACAGATGGCTATGTTAAGCTTAATACAGAAGGCTATGGTGGTGCTATCTTAAGTACTTGGTTTGATAGACCCCTATCTATTGCTGGTCGTGTGGCTTTAAAATCTGATGATTTACTTCATCCAGAAACACGCCTTGTAGACTTAAATAGACCTATTGTTATTATTCCAAACCTAGCTATTCATATGAATCGTGAGGTCAATACAGGCGTTAACTTTAATAAACAAAAAGATACACTTCCAATTCTTACTTATACTCATGAAACAGTAAAAGAATCTTACATTCTTGAAGTATTAGCTGAAACTCTAGGAGTAAACTCAGAAGATATTCTAGATGCTGACCTGTTCCTTTATCCTTTTGAAAAAAGTATGTGCGTAGGATTAAAGGAAGAATTTATCTCTGCACCAAGGCTGGATGACCTTTCTATGACTTATGGTGGATTAAATGCTATTCTCCATAACACCTCACAAAAAGGCATTTCTATGTTTGTATGCTTTGATAATGAAGAGATTGGAAGTCGTACAAAACAAGGTGCTGATTCTCCTTTCTTAATCCGTACTTTAGAGCGTATTCTCTTAAACTTTGGTAAAACAAGAGAAGAACTTTTTATTACTCTTGATCATTCCTTCATCTTATCAGGAGATGTAGCCCATCTTTCTCATCCAAATTATATGGAGAAAAGTGATCCAACAAATAAAGTTCTACCTGGTAAAGGACCTGCTATTAAAGTAAATGCCAACTTTAGTTATAGTACAGATAGTGACTCTGCTGCTGTATTTGCTGGGATTTGCAGGGCAAACAATATCCCTTATCAAACTTTTGTCAATCGTTCAGATGAAAGGGGAGGTTCTACTATCGGACCTGTAGCAGCCTCTCATCTTGGTATTCGCTCTGTAGATATTGGTACACCAATGCTGGCTATGCACTCTGCAAGAGAACTTATGGCTGCTGAAGACTTCCTATATACTTGTGAAGCTATGAAAGCTTTCTTTAGCCTATAAAAATTCAAGTTCAAAATAGCCCTTAAATCTAGTTGCTACTAGGTTTAAGGGCTATTTTGTCATATCATTTTCTATCTAAAATATTTTGCTCTATTTTCTTCTGGCGTTAAAAAGTCCATCTGTTTTTCAACAATTCCTAAACTCCTACCATTCTGTTTTGTTACTCTCCCCAATGCATCTGTTCATCAGGTATACCTAACTTGTGAATATCCTTTCCACTTACGAAGTTCTTTAATTTTATCTGATAATTTCATTTTTATCCCCCCTATAATGAATGTAGCAAAAAACTTTTTGAAATTCTACCATCCCGAAAGTTCTTTTTAGCAACTCATAGTTGACATCATTATTGAATAAGCATAAAGTCAAAAATTTTAGGATTATAATTTTTATTATTTGTTTTAGGTAATTTCCATAAAAAATTATTTATTTTTCCTAAAAAATCTCTCTTATCCATTCTCCCCCTCTTCTTTATTTTATTGTATAATATAAATGGACTATTCTAATATTTTTTAGTATTATAGTTATCTATTATTTTGTAATTAATTTTAACTACTGGAGGTATACCTATGCCATATGAATTTAATAAAGAAAAATTTAAAGGTGAAATCCTAGATCACATTAGAAATTTTTCACGTAAAACTTTAGAAGATGCTTCTCCTCAAGAGCTTTATCAAGCCGTTGCATTTGCTGTACGTGATACTATCACTGATGATTGGATTCAAACTCAACATGCCTATAATACGAAAACTCCAAAGACGCTCTATTATTTATCCATGGAGTTTTTAGTAGGTCGTGCTTTAGGTAACAATCTTGTCAATATGGGGATTATGTCAAGTGTACAAGAGGTATTAAATGAGCTTAATATTAAAATTGATCTTAGTAAAATAGAAGATGAAGAACCTGATGCTGGACTAGGGAATGGAGGACTTGGTAGACTTGCTGCCTGCTTTCTAGATTCTCTTTCTACTCTTTCTTATCCTGCTTATGGATGCGGTATTCGCTATAATTATGGTATCTTTAAACAACAAATAGAAGATGGCTATCAAGTAGAATATCCTGATGATTGGTTGGCTAATGGTAATCCTTGGGAAGTTAAACGTAGTGATAATGCACAGGAAATCAAATTTGGTGGAACTGTTCGTAACTATATGGATGAAAATGGTAGACTTCGCTTCGTTCATGAGAATTATGATTCTGTATTAGCCATCCCTTATGATATGCCTATAGTGGGTTATAAAAATGGGTTTGTAAATGCCCTTAGACTGTGGGATGCTGAAGCTCCTCAAAAATTCGTTCTTCGTTTCTTTGATCAAGGTGCTTATGAAAAAGCTGTTGAACAACAAACGCTTGCTAAAACATTAGTAGAAGTTCTCTATCCCAATGACAATCACTATAAAGGTAAAGAGCTTCGTTTAAAACAACAATATTTCTTTGTATCTGCTACTGTTCAGCAAGCCGTTGCAAAATTTAAACGTACGAACCCTGATATTCATATGCTTTCTGAAAAGATAGTGTTCCAGATGAATGATACACATCCTGCTATTGCTGTAGCAGAACTTATGCGTATCTTACTTGATCAAGAAGGCCTTACATGGGAAGATGCTTTTGATATTACTACCCGTACTTGTGCTTATACCAACCATACCATTATGATAGAAGCCCTTGAAACTTGGCCTATACAATTATTCCAAAAACTACTTCCTCGTGTTTATCAAATCATCGAGGAAATAAATAGACGCTTCTGTATGAATCTCCGAGATGTATACCGCCAATCAGAAGAAACCATCCATAACATGAGTATTATTTGTGATGGACAAATTAAAATGGCTTACTTAGCCATTGTAGGGAGCTTCTCTGTAAATGGTGTTGCTGCCATTCACACAGAAATCTTAAAAAATAATGTACTTAGAAACTTCTACAATGTCTATCCTAATAAATTTAATAATAAAACCAATGGTATTACTCAAAGACGTTGGTTAGGTCATTCTAATCCCGAACTTGCTACACTCATTACGGATACTATCGGAGATAAATGGTATACTGATTTATCACATTTAAAGAAGCTTATTCCCTATAGTAAAGATAAGGCTTTTGTAGAAAAATATAGGGACGTGAAATATGACAACAAGCTTCGTCTTGCTAGTTATATCAAAGAACATAATGGCATCATTGTTAATCCTGATTCTATCTTTGACGTTCAAGTAAAACGTCTACATGAGTATAAACGACAGTTAATGAACGTACTACATATTCTTATGCTTTATAATGAAATTAAGGCTAATCCTAATGGCAATTACGTACCTCGTACCTTTATTTTTGGTGCTAAGGCAGCTCCTGGCTATACCCGTGCTAAACTCATTATCAAGCTTATTAATTCTGTAGCTAACCTTGTTAACAACGACCCTGCTACTAAAGATTATTTAACAGTAGTATTCATTGAAAACTACTGCGTATCTAATGCAGAGATTATTATTCCTGCTGCTAATGTAAGCGAACAAATCTCTACTGCTAGTAAAGAAGCTTCTGGCACAAGCAATATGAAATTCATGTTAAACGGAGCTCTCACCATTGGTACTCTAGATGGTGCCAATATAGAAATCTTTGAAGAAGTTGGGAAAGATAATATCTTTATCTTTGGATTGACCTGTGAAGAAGTCTTATCTCTTTACCAATCTGGATCTTATAATCCATGGGATATCTATAATCATGATCCTGAGATTCATGGTATTCTAAAACTTCTTATTAATGGTACACTATCTCCTCAAAATCCTGGTCTATTCGTAGAACTTTATGAGTCTTTATTAAATAGGGCTGGCGATAATTTAGCAGATCCATACTTCATCTTAAAAGACCTTCGTGCTTACTATACAACTCAAAAACGTATAGAAGAAGCCTACTTAGATGAGTTTACTTGGAATCAAAAAGCAATTATTAATACTGCTTGCTCTGGTAAGTTTAGTTCTGATCGTACCATTAAGCAATATGCTAATGAAATTTGGAAGTTAAAACCTTTAAAAATAAAATAAAAATATATTTATATGAACTCCTTATTGGCATGTTATAATAAATCTATAATTTAAAATCTAAGGAGTGATGAGTATGAATCATAAAGTCCTAGTGGGTATCACTATTCAAGAAAGTAGCCACCGTTTAATTAAGGAAGGTTTTAACCTTTCCAAATCTATAGATGCATCACTTCATATTTTACATATTAGAAAAGGCGAAACTATTTTTGATAAACCTGAAAGTAGTGAACTCCTCACCAACCTATTTACCTATGGCGGTGAATTAGGGGGGGAGGTTCACTTTCTTTGTAGCAATGACATACCTGAGGCTATTACAACTTTTATTAAAGAAAATAATATTACCCATTTAGTAATTGGTGAAACACCTAATGGCACCTCCTTAGAATCAGGTTCTAGTATTTATGATACACTGAAAGAACAGGTTGGAGGCATTAATTTAGTCGTACTTCCTCGTGAAGCTAATGAAACCGAAATAGTCTAAACCTATAAATTCTAAAAATGAAGAATTAAAGCTCTAAAATGCTTAGTTCTTCATTTTTTGTTTGTAGCTATTTATGTTCTTTTATTTTCCTCCTTACATTTTTCATTTTTTGTTATCTTTCCTTGTCATTTGTGGTATACTTATGTCATATAAATTAAAGATTGTAGAAAGTTCTTTAAACACTAGTGGAACCTCACTTTACACATTACTATTTAAACTTTTAACCAATAGGAGTTCTTTTTAATGAAAACAAGCATTATTACAGATATCACAAATTTAAATCTAGCAGCTACTATTCTTAGAGAAGGTGGGCTTGTTGCCTCTCCTACAGAAACGGTATATGGTCTCTGTGCTAATGCACTAGATGCTGACGCTGTTAAGAAAATATATTTAGCTAAAGGTCGCCCTAGCGATAATCCCCTTATTATACATATTTCTGATTTGGATATGCTAGAGCCCCTTGTACTAGAAATATCTGATATTGCCAAAAAGCTTATATCACATTTTTGGCCAGGTCCTATGACTCTTGTATTTCCTGCAAGCTCTCTAGTCCCTAAAATTGTAACTGGAGGCTTAGATACTGTAGCTGTTCGTTTTCCTTCTCATCCTATTATGAAAAACCTAATAGAAATTTCTGGACTTCCTTTGGCGGCACCTAGTGCTAATACTTCTGGTAAACCTAGTCCTACTAATGCAGCTCGTGTTATAGAAGATTTAGATGGTAAAATAGATGCCATTATTGTAGGAGATGCTTCTAAATATGGGGTAGAATCTACAGTTATTGACACAACAGGTGATACTGCTACTATCTTAAGGCCGGGTGGCATTACTTATGAAATGATTGAAAATGTGTTAGGTCATGTTACTGTAGACCCAGCAATTGGGCATGCCTTAAAAGAAGGTGAACTCCCAAAAGCTCCTGGTATGAAATATACCCACTATTCACCTAATGCAGAGGTGATTATTGTAAGGGGTGAAGAAAGTTCTGTTATTGCTAAAATTAATGAACTTACCATCTTAGGGCATGAAAAAGGCAAAAAAATAGGTGTTCTAGCTACGGATGAAACCCAATCAGCCTTTGTAGCGGATCTCATTTTAAGTGCTGGTACAGCTACAGAACTTTCAACTATTGCAGCCCAGCTTTTTGAAGTACTACGTACCTTTGATGATGCCAAAGTAGACATCGTGTACTCACTAGCATTTCCTAATGAAGGGATTGGAAATGCCATTATGAATCGTTTAGAAAAATCTGCTGGTTATCATATTATTGAGGTATAATCTCATTTTTATATTTACAAATCTGTAAAATAGCTTATAGTAATAAGAAGTAAGACTGAATCAATCATGAGATTACCATTATATTTTTAATTTGGAGGAAATAATACTATGATAGCAATTGGATGTGACCATGGCGGTTTCGCTCTTAAACAGGAACTCATTGCTCACTTTAAATCAAAAGGAATAGATTTTAAAGATTTTGGATGTATGAGTGAAGAAGCTGTAGATTATCCTGATTATGCAAAAGCAGTTTCTAAAGCTGTACTGAGCGGAGAATGCGAAAAAGGAGTACTTATTTGTGGAACAGGAATAGGTATCTCTATGACAGCAAATAGAATTCCTGGTATTCGTTGTGCCCTTTGTCATGATGTATTCTCAGCTGAAGCCACACGTCTTCACAATAATGCTAATATTATAGCCTTAGGTGGGCGTGTTGTGGGACCTGGTTTAGCTATAAAAATTGTGGATACCTTCTTAGAAACACCCTTTTCTAATGAAGAAAGACACATCACTAGAATCTCTAAAATAGAAGAAAAATAATTTTACTTATTAATTAGGAGGAATATTACTATGGAAAACGTATTTATTATGGATCACCCACTTATTCAGCACAAAGTAGGTCGTTTAAGAAGCAAGGATACAGGCTCAAAAGAATTTCGTGAGCTTGTACGTGAAATTGCTCAACTAATGTGCTACGAAGCCACTCGCAATTTACCTCTTGAAGATTATCAAGTAGAAACACCGATTACTACTACTACTTGTAAACGTATTGCTGGTAAAAACTTAAGTATTGTTCCTATCTTACGTGCTGGTTTAGGCATGGTAGATGGTATGCTTGACCTTCTTCCAACTGCTAAAGTAGGACATATTGGTCTTTATAGAGATCCAGAAACACTTAAGCCAGTGGAGTATTACTGCAAACTTCCTAAAGAAGTAGAAGAAAGAGATTTCCTAGTGCTTGACCCAATGCTTGCTACAGGTGGCTCAGCAATCGCTGCTATCCAATTTATCAAAGACCGTGGTGCTAGTAGTATTAGTTTCCTCTGCCTTATCGCAGCCCCTGAAGGCATTCGTGCATTGCAACAAGCTCATCCAGACGTTACCATCTATGCTGCTGCTTTAGATGAAAAATTAAATGACCATGCGTACATTATGCCAGGTCTTGGTGATGCTGGTGATAGACTTTTCGGCACTAAATAGGTAAAAAAACACAAAAGCTCCACAAGTCCTAGTTGACAAGTGCGAGCTTTTATTATAAAACATTATTAGGATATGGTCTGGCTTCATTTGCCTAATATTTGACATATCACTTTTAGACAGCTATGAATATATACTAATAGATATGTATAAAATATTAGTACTCATATATGTTCTACATATTTAAGGAGATGAACCTATGGGAAACATAGATTATGCAATTTTATATGCCATTGCTTTTGTATTAGCATTCCTAATTGCATTCTTTACTACACCTTTAGCTAAAAAGGTGGCATTTAAAGTTGGCGCTATTGCAAAACCAAGAAAACGAGATATGCATAGCGTGCCTATTCCCCGTATGGGTGGGATTGCTATCTTTGCTGGCTTTATCATTACTTTTTTAGCTCTTGTTTGGAGTTTACCCCTTGTAAATTTAAAACAGACAATAGGTATTTTTATTGGTTGTAGTATGATTTTTTTACTCGGATTTTTTGATGATATTTACGAACTACCAGCTAAGCCAAAGTTTTTAGCTCAAATCTTAGCCGCTACTATTGTAGCATTATGTGGTGTACGCATCGACTTCATATCTATTCCGTTTATTGGTGACAGTGAATTTGCTATTACCTTTTTTGCTATTCCTGCTACAGTTATTTGGATTGTAGCTATTACGAATGCTGTTAACCTTATTGATGGTTTAGATGGATTAGCAGCTGGAGTTTCATCTATTGCATCCCTTTGCTTAATGATGTTATCTATTTACTCCAACTACCCGCAAGGAGCATTTCTTACAGCTATTTTAGCAGGTTCATGTATGGGCTTCTTACCTTATAATTTTAATCCCGCTTCTATTTTCATGGGAGATACAGGTTCTACCTTCTTAGGCTTTACCTTAGGAATAACCTCTGTTATGGGACTTTTAAAAGGCTATACGGTAGCAACTATTTTTATTGCAGTTCTTGTACTAGGCCTTCCTATATTTGATACTGCATTTGCTATTCTTAGAAGATTTTTAGCTGGAAAACCTATTATGTCTCCAGACCGTGGTCATTTACATCACCGTCTTGTTGATAAGGGTTATACACAAAAACAAGCTGTTGTTACCCTTTATGGCATTAGTGGCATTCTTGGCCTCTCTGCTATTGCATTCTTTAACAGAGATTTAAAATTTGCCTTACTGGTATTTATTATGATGGGTTGTCTCCTTTATTTTACAGTAAAAACGATGGCAACACATAATAAAGATAACGAATCATAATAGTAACAAAAACTCCTTAAAGTAGGAGTTTTTTTTTATTCAAAACTCACTCTATCGCCTCTAAAACTTAGGTGATATACTTAGTTTATATGAAAGGAAAAAAAGGAGTATTTGTAATGCCAGATATTATCACTCATTATATTTTTGGGCTTGATACAGCCCATAATATAAAACAATCCCCACTTAATAAAATTTTAAAAGAAAAAAAAGACCTGTTTTTAATAGGTCTCCAAGGACCGGACCCCTTCTACTATCATCACTTTAAACAAAAAGATTCTAAAGCTTACATTGCTTCTAAAATGCATAGCGAAAAAACCGGCGATTTTTTAGTGTCTGCTTTATGCTACATGAAGAAATTTGAAGTAGATTCTAATGAGTTTAATGAATGTATGAGTTATTTAAGTGGGTTTATTTGTCATTACATCCTCGACTCTATGGCACATCCCTATATCTTCTATCTAGGAGGACGTCACCTGGAAGAACTACCAGATACTCATAAATATATAGGTCTTCATAAGAAATTAGAAGTTGCTATTGATACCATTTTATGTGAAGAAAAATTCAATATGAAAAGTTCTAGCTTTAAAGTGCATAAACATATCTTAAAAGATTTAACCATTCCTGTGAGCATCTTGGGCCTTTTTGATGATACACTCTTTTTATTGTACGGAATCAATAACGGTGGGCAAATATTCAAGGAGGCTTACAAGGATACACGGACTTATTACAAATTAACTTATGATTATTTCGGAGCTAAGAAAGCATTTATGAATGCAGCTTCACCTCTTGCACCAAAGGGATTAGCTCCTTATCTTTCTACCTTTTCATACTTTAATTGTGTCAATCCTATATATGATTATATGAATCACAACAAAAAAGTTTGGCTTCACCCAGTGACAGGTAATGTTTACACCTTTAGTTTCTATGATATTCTAAGAAATGCCAATAAAAAAAGTATCTTACTCCTATTAGCGGCTTATGATTTTGCTATTTCTAAAATATCAGCTGATGACTTTAGAGTTTATCTTCCTAATATCTCCTATCTAACAGGCCTGAGCACAGAGGATACTAGACCCATGAAGTATATTAGCTCGGATTATACTAAGATTTCTATGCAGTAAATAAAGGAGCCGTTGTACTAAGAATTTAGTGAAGCGGCTTTTTTGTATGTGTAAAATACAATAAATAGGTTTAAAAATTCCCAACAATATTAATAATAAGACTATGATGTATTTGTCAACCCATTTTTAGGTCATATGACCATCGAAAACTAGGTCACTTAACTTCTAAGTTTAGCGTCGGAGATTCCGACGCATTTATGTTTAATTACTACTATATTCAATACTCTCCATA
>JAEZJJ010000055.1 GCA_023436395.1 Bacillota bacterium
TTAAGCAAGGTCCGATAGGCAGGGTATACTGGGTAGGTTCCGCTATGTAGTCCAGCTAGGTGACTTACTTCCAGCTGCTGTCTCACTTCGTCAAGAGGCTCTAAACTCATGCTACTTATGAACGACCGAAAACTCACATTCGCTCAGACACTCGGTCTAAACCCCATAAGTAGCATTTCGTTAAGAGCCTCTAGACTCCACTCCAAGGCATCTTCCAGTAAGCCCCCTAGCTTCCCTACCTAGCTACTGCTGGGCAATAAGTATCTGCTTGGTAGTTTACACCTCGCCTATAAAGGAAAAATCATACTCAGAGCCTAATACATCATCAAAAGCCATCCTTTTAAGTATTCTAAAAAGATGGGTTTTAATGATGTGATAAATACCTACAAGGGCTTTAAACACAATTATTGCTTATTCATAGTAAAATGTTTAGCTTATTACGCCTATGATAACTATATATATTATTGGCAATCTGGTCATCTGCCCAACAATATGATAAAAAGATGTCTATCCTCTTACCTTCCATACTTATCTCCCCCATATATAGGATTTTTTAATTATATTCTTTTATTTGTTGTAATATACTCAAGATAATGTCTGTATAATATCTCCCATGAGTCCTATTAGTATCTTTAACACTATCTAAAATAATTTTACTTTCATCATTAAAGATCACTTCTAATATACTTGAGTTAATATAGTTATCCTCTTCACTATTTTCCATATAATTAACTTGCTTAATATTTTTATATGATTTTATTTCAACTCTTATTTCATTTAGTTTGTCTTGTTGATAAATGCTTATTACTTGATTTTTTTCAAAACTATGGATGATAATTTTTCTATCTGTAAATAAATTTTGAAAATATACTTCTCTATCAGATGCTATTAATTTTTTAGCCCTTATAAGAAATTGCCTTAATGCCCTATCTTCCCACTTGATTACTTTTATAAGTTCATCTATTGCATATTTCATATATCTCTCCCCCTTACTTACTGCATTCATCTTATTATTCTAACCATTATAGTTTTTCTTTTAATACTTCTTTTAGTAATTCAATAGCACTTTCTTCCTCAGGATTATTAGTACCAAGTTCCCCACGAAAAGCACGTGCAAGAATAGCCTTTTTCATAAGGTCTATTTTTTCAATAATATTACAAAGCTCTTGTGCTTGTTGTTCACTGGCTAATAATTTATCTAAAATACATACAATTTCTTCTTGCTCTCTAATATTAGGAACTTTTATTGGTACATCCAAGAATAAATTTCTATTTAATGTAGGAACAGCTGTACTTGAACTATATGTCTTAAAATCAAATGTCATCAAATAATAATATATATATTTAGGCACATTGCCAAATAATTTTTGAGAGTATAATGTTGTATTAAGTGGCCAAAAATCATTTTCTATATAATGTACCCTTCCTATTGTTCCACTTCGTCCTGTGACAATACCTGGCCCTTGTACTTTCCTTTCATTATGGGTATCTATAATTCCACTTGAAGAAACTAACGGATATTCTCCACTTATACGACTTTGAGCTGGCAAATCGTATCCTCTTTTTAGCAAGCAAAACTCTTTAAATGGTTTCTTTTCCCAACTATCAAAACTCACACCATTTTCCTCACGCCATTTTGCAGTAAGTTCTCCTGTAAAAGCTTTATGCAAGATAGCTGCTTTGCGATTTTCAAAGGAATCTAAAGCATTTTGCACAAGTTCTTTTGCTGCATCTAATTTTTCAAAAAGAGATTCAAGCCTCTCTACAATACGTTGCTGCTCTGCAAGTGGAGGAAGTGGAACTTTAAACTCTGCTATTCTAAATAATGCTAATTTAGCTTGCGTAGTGGCTAATGTTGAATCCTTTATTTGATGCTGTAATTGATCAGATTTAAGCAAATACATTAGATACTTTTTATCTGTTCCTGATAATTGAGTAATTTTTGCTGCGTTTTCTGTCAAGTTAGCTCCATCCAATTCTATTGGAATAATTCCTACTTTTCCAATTGTCCCCGCGATTGATATATACACATCTTCACATGAAATAGTATAGTTATTTATCAGTTTCTGTGTATCTTTGTTTAAATATTTAACGTTATCTACATCAATTGTAAGTTCCTTAAAATCTGTTACCCTTATATATGGACAATCTGTCTTTTCTTCTATTAAAAAATGTCCCTTAGGTAATCTCTTTCCTCCCTTAACTTGAGATAAATTTCCTAGTCTAGTCCATACCCAATTACTGGGCACCTCATATGGCTGTTCTTCTTCTTTTACTACTGCCTGTTCTAATAAATCTTCTAGTGACAAATACTCTTTCTTTCCTTTTGCCATTACATGTCACCACCTAAGCTTTTGAGTTCTTTTACGACACTCATGATTAGGTCCATAGCCTCTTCTAGCTGAGCTACGATTTCTTCTCCACTTTCAATAGGATCTTGTAAGTCTTCGTAGTCTAGTACGCTTTCATCTCTGATAAGTCCTAGGTCTAAGCTATCGTTTTTCTCTTTGATTTGCTCTCTTGTAAAGACTGAGAAGCGTTCATCTTCTACTTTGCTTCTATCTTCTGCTGTATAGGCTTTAATAAAGTTTTCAAAATGCTCTGCTTTAAGGGGGTTAGTCTTCCCAAAGCTTGGCATATTGGTACGCATATCGTAGATCCAAACTTCTTTAGTATTATCTTTCTCTGTAGTTCCTCTAGTGAAGAAAAGAACATTGGTTTTTACCCCTTGTGCATAGAAAATACCTGTAGGTAATCTTAAAATGGTGTGAAGATTACATTTATCCATTAAGTCAGCTCGTATAGAGGCTCCATCACCATCTGCAAAAAGAACGTTATCGGGAAGGACTACTCCTGCTCTTGCTTTTCCTGTGGTACGAAGGCTTCTATAAATATGTTGTAAGAAGTTGAGTTGTTTATTAGAAGATGGGTAAGTCAGGTCATCACGTGTAGTACGTTCACCTCCTTTTTTAGTTCCAAAAGGGGGGTTAGTAAGGACTACATCATAGCCTTTCATTTGTTTGCCCATATTAGAAAGGGTATCTCCTAAGTAAATTTGCCCTTCAATGTCATGAAGCATGGCGTTCATTAGGGCTAGTCTATGAGTATCGTGTACTAATTCACACCCTGTGAAAGCTTCTTCTCTTTGAAAGTCTTGCATATCTGCATCTAGTTCAAATAGATTATCTGTGTGCTTTTTAATATGTTGGTCTGCTGCAATCATAAAGCCAAAGGTACCACAAGCTGGGTCATTACATCTTTCTCCTGGCTGTGGGTCTATAAGCTCTGTAATAATGTCAATAAGCACACGTGGAGTAAAGTATTGGCCTGCCCCTGATTTTTTCTCATTGGCATTTTTCTCAAGAAGTCCTTCATAAAGGTTTCCTAATCCTTCTTCTTTAGCAGAGTACCAGTCTAATTCATCAATAGATTTAATAATCTTCTCTAGGTTCTTTGGCTCTTCGATATTACTTCTGCTTCCTGCATAAATCTCACGAATACGCCCTGTACAATACTCTCCAAACTCGCTTAATAGCGTATTATAATATTTTTTAAGTTCTAGTCCTTGCAATTTAGAAAAATATTCCCATGTATAGCTTTCTATAGCCAGTGATTCTGTACGTGTTTCATCTTTAATAATACTTTTAGTGATATTTTCTTCTTGTCCTGTTTCATTCATCATTTTGAGGAACAAGATGTAAGTAAGCTCTGTTACGTACTGATGATAAGTAATGCCATCATCACGTAATACATTACATAAGTTCCATAGTTTTGATACAATTTCTTGATTGGTCATAATATACTCCTGTCATCATATAAATAATCGTTTACTTCTTCAATAATCGCTTCTAACTCATTCTTAAACACCTTATCTATGCGCTTAAACCCACCTTGTGATTTAAAAGCACCTGTCTCAAAGGTATCCTTCGTTAGAATATTTTCGTTAATTAGATGATTTTCTATCCGTTTCAGCCAGTCTAATTCCATCTTGCTAAAGTTATGATTCTTCTTAAGCTTTACAATAGCCTTTTGAATACGCTCCTTATGGCTAATAAGTGGGCTTCCTAATGCTTGCTGGCGAATAAGACTAATGATGTCTGCTGCAATCTCTTCATTTTTAAGCTCTGCCCACGCCGTATTAAGCTGTTTCTCTGTAAATTTATGCCTATCCAACTCTAGAATAAGGCTCTTTAGCCCTTCCCTAGTCAGTTCTTTTGGTCTTGTACAAACGATATTAAGGGCAGCTATTTGGTTCATGTTTTCTGTGATAAAGGTCTTGAACTCTTCTAGATAATCCTCTGGTTTCACACCTGAGCCATAGCCTCTACTATGTTCACGAATCTCATCAGCTTTATCTGAAATCACCACAGGGTGAGTGGCAAAATTAATGCTTTCCTTGAAAATCTCAAAGACTTCCTGAACATCTTTTAAGTATTTTTTAGCTTCATTAGGCTTCATTTCTCTAAGTTTCTCCATAAAAGTCTTAGGTGTTTGTCCTTCTGCTATACTTTTAAAGTGCTCTAATTGTTTGTCACTCATCTTTTTACTTTTACGTTGCAATTTTGCCACAATCATATCAATTTGATTTTTTAGCTTATCCTCTGTCTCAGTTACCTCTAAACCGTTCATCAAATCCTCAAAAGTTGCTGATTTACTTGCCACTACTGGTTTCATAGTACTTACTGCTTGTAAAGACTCATAAACACCTACTGGATCATAGATTTCAAAGTGAGTCTTCCCAATAGCTGGACATAAACGAGTGGCACGCCCTAGCATCTGTTCAAAGAGAATCCTTGATTTTACTCTTCTCATAAAGACTAAGGTATTAATCTCAGGTACATCTATCCCCGTAGTAAGCAAATCTACCGTTACAACAATATTAGGATATTTTTCATTCTTAAAACGCTTAATTGCCTCTAGTATCTTTTTCTTGTTGCCTCCACCTACTGAGCCCGTAATTTTCATAACAGCTTCGCTATCTACCCCATATCCTTCATAAATTTCTTTTAAAATTTTAACTATGGTGTCAGCATGGGCATCATCTACAGCAAAGATTAAGGTTTTTCCTTCTCCCTCTGGATTAATATCACTTGCAATCTCTTCTAGTACTGTGCGATTAAAATTCTCCGTAATGACTTGCTTATTAAACTTGTCCACATCAAATTTTAGTTCATCTTCTAGTGCATCACTATTAATGATTTCTCCTGTAGTTGGGTCATAAATAGGGACAACCTCACCTTTTTCATAGCGAATCCCCTCTGTACTGAGCTTGGTTTTAATAATATGAGGCGCATCATGGTCTACTAAATAACCTTCAATGACCGCTTCACGATAACTATAACTAAATACAGGTTTCCCAAATATTTGAGTCGTATGTAAAGCCGGTGTTGCTGTAAGTGCTACCTTTACTGCATCGAAGTATTCAATGACCGTACGGTATTTACTCATATAATCTTCCTGATTACGATATAAGAGCTCATCCTCTCCCATTTCTTTATCTAGTATATATCCTCTATGGGCTTCATCTATTACAATTAAATCATAGTCTGAAACAGCAGGCATACTATCAGAATCATTATACATAATGCGCTTCACTAAGCTTTGTACTGTTGCCACATGGATTTTAGTTTCTCTATCAATATCCTTTTCCTCAAGCCCTTTGATATTATAAATCTCGTCTAGTGTCATAAGGTCTTCTATCTTAACTTCTTTAAATACATCCTGGGTTTGTTCCCCTAATGCTGTACGGTCTACTAAGAATAATACTCTATTAAAACGTGTGCTCTTAATCATCCTATAAATAAGGCCTAATAGAGTACGTGTCTTTCCTGTACCTGTTGCCATTGACAGTAACACATTGTCTTGCCCTTCTATAATAGCCTGCTCAGCCGCTTCAATAGCTTTGATTTGATAAGGTCTTAAATTAAGCCCACCTTGGTCTCTTAATAAATCATAGGAAGTATGCTGAAGCTTTTCATTTGCCTTTTCTATCTCTTTTTCTAATAATGCCATTATGCCCTCAGGACTCATCCAGCCTTGCTGAGCTTTTGGAATATTGGAATTAATGCGGGTATCTAAAAACCATATTCCTGACTTAATTTCTAACTGCTTAAGATACTTTCTTCCATTGGTTGCAAAGAGAAAAGGAACTTTATATTCTCCCCAGTTATCAACAATGTAAGCCTTATCTTCTTCACGAATTTGCTTTGCATAGTCTCTGCATTGATAGTCAATAACAGAGGGAATATCTACATGATAGCGTTTGGCTTCTACAATGCCTACTAGCTTAGTCCCTACAAACAAGGCATAGTCTATATATCCCCTATCCCCTACTGTAGAGTTAGTAGGCCATTCTGCAATAGCTAGATTTTTCCCTTTTTGCGGTCTGGTTCCTTTTGAGTAACGAATCGCTTTGGTATCTGCTTCCCAGCCTACTTGTCTTAACTGCTCATCAATAAGATACCTGGTCTGCTTTTCATCAAGCTGTACTTTTGAAGCAGCCTCTTTTGCCCTTTTGCGGCGTTCTTCCTTTTGAGCAACGTCCCCTTCTGGTGTTGCTATGGTCCCCTGCTTCATGAGGCGCTCAATCTCTGCTTCTTTTTCTGCAATGAGTGCTTTATAGTCCATGCTATGACTATGGTCTTCAGGCATAATAAAATAAGGGGTAACAAATTGATAATCCCCATAAGTCTCCATAAACCATGCCCCTAGCTTAAAAGCAGCTTCTACAAGTATCCTTGCTTGCTGAGTAGATTCATAGCCATCATGTACAGCTTTATTTCTATGAATACGAAGAATAAATAAGATATCTTCTATTTCTTGTGGCAGTAGCCCTTCCCCTTTAAGTACCTTGATTCGATTAGCATGTGTGTTCTCATTCTCTGGTGGCAAAATACCATCTAAATCAAACATCATATTAACAAGCTTCTCTGCAAATAATCCTGCCTTAATCATGGATGTATTAGAATCTACAAACATATAATCTTCAGCATTTTCCCCAAGCTGTGCAAGTATCGGCCATTTTTCCTGTAAGAATGAAAAATTAGACATTCTTTTCCCCCTGCTCCTCTATTACTCATTAAATTTTATTAGATTCTTGTCTTATACCCATTATTTTATCATAAATGGTTTCTTTTTTCTTCTTAATATTAATGTATTCTTTATTCCTATATATTCCTTTTATTTATCCTATTCTTTTGTAGTACTTAGAAACCTGAGGATAGTTGATAACAGTTTTTTTATAGTTGTTTTTACCCATTAGTAGCCAAGGCGGGAGAGTATGTGGATTGGTGAAGGGTGCCTTGGAAACAAGCTTAGTAGCTCTTAACGAAGTAGCCCTTATGGGTTTTAGGCTGAATGTTTGAGCGCTAGCGAGTTCTCAGCCGTTCATAAGGGCTACGAGTTTAGAGCTACTTAGCGACTTGAGACAGCAACCGTAACCAATACACATACTCGGACGACTTGGCGGTACTTGGTCATTACTCTATATTTAGCCTATTTCCCCTCTTCTGTCTTTTTATATTTAGGCAGTAACCGATCTCTCTACTATATCCTATACAGTATTACTCATTTTTTATATACTACTTAGTAAGTTGATAACTTTCTGTAATCATTTTCTTAATCTCCTGTTCTGGCACCGTACCATCTAAAATAATGGAATTCCAATGTTTCTTATTCAAATGATAGCCAGGTACTACCGAAGTATAAACCCCACGCCAAAAATCTCTCCACTCAGGATCACACTTCACATTCACCCATATGTATTCTTCTCTTCTAAAAATCCATGCAAAAACTTTCTTATTAGATTGATGCCGCATGACAATACAAGCACTTTTACCAAAGGGCTGGTCTTTGTAAACCTCTGAAAAGGTATTACAATAATCTATTACCTGTTTCTCTTCTGTCACACTATTTTCCTCCTATTTCATCTTTTTTAATCAGATTACTTATTTATAACTTACCATAGTTTATATCCATTTTGATAATTAGCTAATATTATTTTCTATATTTTTTATATTTTTATTAGGGAATCGTCTTTTTCATCACATATAATAAAGTATAAAGCTAAAACAAATAACTTCCTGAAGCAGAATCACCACATCTGGATTCTGAGGAACTGACCGGGTCAGCCAAGTCTCAATCTGTCGTTACAGGTACCTCTGGACTTAAGGAAAATGTTCACTGATTGCCAGTGTAAAGGGAGGCGCTCAAATTATAGGTTGTTTGTTCA
>JAEZJJ010000057.1 GCA_023436395.1 Bacillota bacterium
TTAAGCAAGGTCCGATAGGCAGGGTATACTGGGTAGGTTCCGCTATGTAGTCCAGCTAGGTGACTTACTTCCAGCTGCTGTCTCACTTCGTCAAGAGGCTCTAAACTCATGCTACTTATGAACGACCAAAAACTCGCATTCGCTCAAACACTTGGTCTAAAACCCATAAGTAGCATTTCGTTAAGAGCCTCTAGATTCCGCTCCAAGGCATCTTCCAGTAAGCCACCTAGCTTCCCTACATAGCTACTCCTAAGCAATAAGTATCTGATGGGCAGTTTACACCTTATTACGTTGAAAGATAGTTACTTACTATATTACTCTCTATGTAAAGTGCTTTTAATCTAGACTGTGATGATTGAAATGCTAAAGAGACTTTCTTCTATACTTTTTTACATTAAATAGTTACAATTGATTATATACAATAGCTCTTATATTTATAGATTAGTAGGATCATCTATGATAATTTGGAGTAATCTAGGTTAATGAATAAGGAGGCAACTTATGTTTAAAATAGGTGAGTTTTCTAAATTGACACAAGTATCAATCCGAATGTTAAGGTATTATGATGAAGTAGATTTACTAAAACCTGCAAAAATTGATAGGTCGACGAATTACAGACTGTATTCTGCAGAGCAAATTCCTGTTTTGAATAAAATAATCTTCTTACGCGATTTAGGGTTTAATGTTTCTGAAATCGCGGATACTCTTAAACATTGGGACAGTGAATTTATAACAATACAAATTGAAGACAAGCGTTTGGAAATTGAAAATAAAATTAAAATGGAACAGGAAAAACTGGCGAAAATTGAATTGGCGAAAAAGGATATCTGGCAAAAGAAATTATCAATTAACTACAATGTTACAATTAAATCTATCCCCAGTTATCAAGTACTTTCTTTAAGGCGAATTATTCCAGATTATTACGCAGAGGGGGAGTTGTGGAAAGAGATGTCTGCCTTTGCAAATACACATAATATTCCTATTTCAAGTGATACTTTTACCATATATCACGATGTGGATTACAGAGAAAAAGATGTTGATGTGGAAATATGTGCGCCTGTAACTCAGATGGGTGAAAACACAAACGGGTTTGCATATCGTAATACCGAACCAGTCCCAATTATGGCGTGTACAATGGTATATGGACCCTTTGAAAATATTGCAGGGGCCTTTCTCGCCTTTGCAAATTGGTTACAGGAACATAACCAGTACAAAATAACCGGGCAAAGCAGGCAAATCGTTCACCGAGGCCCCTGGAATGAGGAAAATCCCGATGAATACTTAACTGAAGTTCAAATTCCTCTAGAAAATAGGTAGAAAAAGTATTTTCAAAAAATCTTTAAAATGCTTCTTTCAATATTGACTCTCACATGATGTGAGACTCTATACTTTATTTGCAGGTAATTATTTGCAAACTAAAAAATTATATTGGAGGAACAATGCAATGGACAATTTTAAAGTAAAACCTATTGGTAAAATTAATGTAGCCCAAGGAGAAGTATTTATTGAGCTTGAACAAACGTATATCTCAGCTTTACAGGCTATGGACGGTTTTAGTCATCTTAACATCATTTGGTGGTTTAGCGATTTTGATAATGAAGAAGGTCGCAATATATTTGAAGTATCACAACCCTATAAAGCAGCTCCTGCTGTTATGGGAATATTCGCTACTAGGTCACCTCTTCGCCCGAATCCTATTGCCTTAACCACTGTACAAATCATTCGAATTGACTATGAAAAAGGTATCATTCAAATTCCCTATATTGATGCAAATGACGGTACTCCTGTATTAGATATAAAACCATATACCCCCAGCCTTGACAGAGTAGAAACTCCCGGTGTGCCAGAATGGTGCAAACATTGGCCAAAGAGTTTAGAACAATCAGGTGATTTTGATTGGGAAAATGAATTTAACTTTTAGAAAACGTTCACTTAGCCCTGTAGGGAAAATATCATACTCAGAGTCTAATACATCATTAAAAGCCATCTTTTTAAGTATCTAAAAAGATGGCTTTTAATGATGTGATAAATATTTATAAGAGCTATAAACACAATTCTCTGCTCCAAGGCATCTTCTAGCAAGCTCCCTAGCTTCCCTACCTAGCTACTGCTAGGCAAGAAAAAACTAATGGGCGGTTTACACCTTGTTACGTTGAAATATAATAACTTACTTTATTGCTATCTTTCTGCATAAGCTTAAGTATGACTTTTTCTTAACTTCATTACTTCATCAACAGGTAAACCTATTTTAGTCGCAATAGTTGCATCATCTAATACATCTAATAATGCTTTGGCAAGCTCTAGTTCTCTCTCACGCTTTCCTTTTTCTATCCCTGTTGCAATAAGATTTGCCCTTTCGTGAGCCGAATCTTCTCGGGCTTTATAAAGTGCTAGCATCTCTGGATCACTACTTAAATGCTCTAACTTCTCTTCTGCTTTTCTAATTGCTGGTTCCATCTGCATTAACACCTCCAGTTCCTCCTCATCTACATCTGTCTCAAGAAATCTAAGCCACCTTAGAAGAGCCTCATCCTTATAATTCTTCTCTTTTAGTGCTCTAAACTTAGGGAGTTCAATAAAATGTATTTCTACCAAATCCTCTAATTTTCATAAAAGTGGAGTAGAGTTCGCTAGGTAGGTTCCGCTAAGTAGTCCAGCTAGGTGACTTACTTCCAGCTGCTGTCTCACATCGTCAAGAGGCTCTAAACTCATGCTACTTATGAACGACCAAAAACTCGCATTCGCTCAAACACTTGGTCTAAAACCCATAAGTAGCATTTCGTTAAGAGCCTCTAGACTCCACTCCAAGGCATCTTCCAGTAAGCCCCCTAGC
>JAEZJJ010000118.1 GCA_023436395.1 Bacillota bacterium
GTAGAATACCTAGCCAACCACACAGATGTAATGACCAAGTTAGTAGCGCAGGAAGGAACGATTGCCCTCTTGCCAGAGCCTCATGTCACTATTGCAATGGCTAAAGAAAGCCAGATCCATATAGCTGTAGACTTAAATCAGGCATGGCAAGAAACACAAAACAGCCCTCTTCCAATGGGAATTATCATTGCACAGAAGAGTTTAATTAAAGAAGATGAACAGGCTCTTACTAGCTTTTTAAAGGACTATGAAGCCTCGGTGAAATTTGTAAATGAGAAGAGTGAAGATGCCGCAGCACTGATGGTATCTTATGGAATCATTGGGAAGAAAGAAATTGCTCTTAAAGCTATTCCAAACTGTCATATTGTTTTAGAAAGAGGAGAAGCAGCTAAAACTCAGTTAGAAGGATTGTATAAAGTTTTAGAGGCACTGAATCCAAAGGCCATAGGAGGAACGTTGCCAGATGAAGCCTTCTATTATAACAAGTAAATTAAAAAGGGCACTCATTTATTGTATTTGGCTATTGCTTTGGCAACTACTGTATTTAGCTATAGGGAAGGAGGTATTAGTGCCTGCTCCATTTCATACCTTTACTAAGCTCTTAGAGATGATGGGCACCAGAGATTTCTATTTGCAAATTGCAGGGACACTCTATCGGGTGCTAGTGGGAATGGGGGCCTCCTTTGTCCTAGCTATAATCAGTAGTTATATGGCTTACAAGTACTTCTTCTTTAGAGACTTTATAAAGCCTATGGTCAGCTTTATGAAGTCTACACCTGTTATGGCTATTATTATTTTAGCCTTGCTGTGGTGTAAGTCAGAGCAGGTACCTATTTTGGTATGTTTCTTAATGTGCTATCCTCTTATTTATACTAATATTTTAGCAGGATTATTAGAGCTTAAGAAAGGATTTAAAGAACTAAGTCAAGTTTATGAAGTCAGTCCTTTCTATTATCTTACAGAGTGTGTCTTGCCTCAGTTAAAACCGTATCTAGGGGCAGCCCTGCAATTAGGGATAGGCATGGCCTTTAAAGTGGTGATTGCAGCTGAAGTACTTGCCATACCTCATTATGCCATGGGTTATCAGCTTTTAGATGCCAAGATTTATCTAGACACCACAGAAGTGTTTGCATGGATGATTGTCATTATTTTCCTAAGTCAGCTTTGTGAAAATCTAGTAAGCCTATTATTAACAGAAAGGAGAAGGACATGATTGAAGTAATGGACCTATGCAAAAGTTATAATGGACAAAAAATCTATGAGCACCTTAACCTTTCTATAGAGGAAGCCAAAATAACAAGTCTCTTAGGACCTTCAGGTTGTGGGAAAACCACTCTATTAAGGATGATAGCAGGGCTTGAATCCTATGAGAGTGGCAAAATCTTAGGCTTAGAAAATAAGCGCATTGCCTATATGTTTCAAGAAGATTATTTAATGCCTTGGTTAAATGTGGAACAGAATATTGCTTATATTTTAAAAAGTAAGTATAATAGTGAGCAGATTGAAGAAAAAATAAAATATATCCTTGAGATTTTACAATTAAGTGCTTATAGAAATTATCCAATTCATGAACTAAGTGGTGGGATGAAAAGGCGCATAGCTTTAGGAAGGGCACTGGTTTATGAGAGTGACATATTACTTTTAGATGAGCCATTTAAAGGACTAGATGATGGTCTTAAGGAAAGTTTATACCCAGTGTTGTTAAAAGAAACAAAGAAGGCTAAAAGAACAATTATCTGTGTGACCCATGATGTTAAAGAAGCTCATAGGCTTGGAGAAGTCATCTATCTAAATCCTATTTCATAAGAGCAGATGGAAGATTTAAAGAATATCATGTAGTAGGGGTATACTAAAGAGAAAAATAAAAAACAATATAAAGAGAGGTATGACAGTAGTGGATGTCATTAGTATTATCGTACCTATATATAACATTGAGAAGTATTTAGCAAGAAGCATAGAAAGTCTCATAGGACAAACCTATCCTTATTTAGAGATTATTTTAGTGAATGATGGTTCTAAGGATCAGAGTTTATCGATTTGCCAGGAATATGCTAAGAAAGATAAACGTATTGTGATTATTGATAAAGTGAATGAAGGTGTTTCTATTGCTAGAAATACAGGAATAGAGGCAGCTACAGGAAAATATATAGGGTTTATTGACCCAGATGATTGGGTAGAACCTGATATGTATGAAAAGTTATATAATCAGCTTAAAAAGTGGGATGCACCTGTTTCTTTATGCAACTACTTTAAGGATTCAAAGAAAAGAAGTTCACCTAAGACTTTTGCCTTTAAAGATGAGGTGTTAAGGGGAGAAGAAGTAACACAAAAGTTAGTGAACAATATGGTAGGAATGCCGGATTTAATGCCTACCAATGTAGTGATTATGGGTTGTGTATGGCGTGGTCTATTTAAGAAAGAGTTTCTAGATGCCCATGAGTTAAGGTTTTCGCCAGGACTAACCATTATGGAAGACCTCGTTTTTATGGTTCAAACCCTTTTAAAGTGTGAATGTGTGGCTATCGAGCAAGGGGCTTACTATCATTATGTACAAAATCCAAGTTCAGCCCTCCATACTTATAACAAAAGGCTTTGGGAAGACCAGATTAAAGTTTATCATTTGTTAGAACAGACTTTTATTGAGCTGGGCATAGAAGAAGAAATGCAAAGTCGTTTAGATTTTAGATATATTGGTATGGTGCTTTCAGCTATTAAAAATGAAACGTATATGAAAAAGAATAGTGACTTAAAGGACACAGTAGCCAACATCAGACAAATTTGTCAAGATGAAAAGCTGAAGTTTGTCCTAGAGCGGGTAAAGCCAATCCAAGTACCTGAGAAGAAAGTGGTCACGAAGCAAAAGAATAAACGGTTTATAGCAAGTTATGGAGAAAGTATGATGCTCTCTAGAAAGCCTAAATCAAAAGTCAAAAAGGTCTATACTACTGAAAGAAATGCTGAGTCTCGTGCCCTTGAAAGACAGGCAAGACTGATGGAAGCTAAGCGCAAATCACAAGCTAAAAAGTCCCTTAAGAAAGCAAAGCATTTTGAAGTGGAATAAGGGCTTGGATGCTTTACAAGGTTGAGAGACATAGGTATAATGAAGAAAGAGTCAATACTGAAACAAGAGAAAGTGGATCGTCATCCACTTTCTTGTTATGTCAAAGAATATCTCATCGGAGATAACCTCAAATACAAAAAGATAAGAAAGTAAGGTGGAACAATGAGTTTACAACAATTAGCAGAAATAATCTTTCCTGATGTGACTAAAACACCAGAAGATTATTTAAAAGCATATCCAAAAAGAACACTTAAAGAAGGGGCAAAAGTAACACGTTATGCACCTAGTCCAACAGGTTTCCAACATATTGGTGGGGTATTTGCTGCCCTTGTAAGTGAGAGAATTGCCGTACAAAGTGGTGGTATTTTCTACTTAAGAGTGGAAGATACAGACCAAAAGAGAGAAGTAGAAGGAGCCATTGAAGATACTATTGCTACAATGCATAACTTTGGGATGGACTTTACTGAAGGGATGACAGGAGAAGAGAGCTCAAAAGGTGAATATGGTCCTTATCGCCAAAGTGAGCGTGCAGAGATTTACAACACTTTTGCTAAAGACCTTGTAGCACGTGGTCTTGCTTACCCATGCTTTATGACAGCAGAAGAATTAGAAGCCATGAGAGAAAAGCAAGTAGCTGCTAAATTAACACCAGGTTGCTATGGCGAATATGCTATTTATAGAGATCTTTCAGCTGAGGAAGCTATAGAAAAGATTAAAGCAGGTGTGCCTTATATTCTCCGTTTAAAATCACCAGGCAATGCAGATAACCGTGTGAACTTTACAGACCTTATTAAAGGCGAAACATCATTCCCAGAGAATGTACAAGATATCGTTATTATTAAAGCAGATGGTCTGCCAACTTACCATTTTGCTCATGCCATTGATGATCATTTAATGGGTACAACAACAGTTATTCGTGGAGAAGAATGGCTTTCATCTCTTCCAATTCACGTTCAATTATTTGACGTCCTTGGCTTTGAAAGACCAGAATATGCCCATATTCCAAACGTGATGAAATTAGATGGAGATTCTAAACGTAAACTTTCAAAACGTAAAGACCCAGAAAGTGCAGTATCTTACTACAAAGAAGAAGGCTATCCAAAAGCTTCTGTAGTAGAATACTTATTAAATATTATTAACTCTGCCTTTGAAGAATGGCGTATGGAAAATCCAAAAGTAGATTATCATGATTACCCAGTAGCATTAGATAAAATGAGTAAAAGTGGGGCACTCTTTGACCTTGTAAAACTTAACGACGTAAGTAAAGATGTTATTTCTAAAATGCCAGCAGAAGAAGTTTATACACTTTACACTGAGTGGGCAAAAGAGTATGACAAGGAAATGTATGCCCTCGTAACAGCTCATGAAGTGATGTCAAAAGAAATCTTCAATATTGATAAAGAAGGTCCAAAACCACGTAAAGACTTTGGTAAATGGGCAGAAGTAAAAGAGAAAATTTGTTACTTCTATGATGAACTATTTAATGCTGAAACAGAGATAGAATTACCAAAGAATATGACCTTAGAAACAGCAAAAGAAATCATTGCTTCTTACAAAGAAGTATATAACTTTGATACAGACCAAGAAACTTGGTTCAATGAATTAAAAGAGCATGCTATTAGCTTAGGTTATACAGCAGACCGTAAAGCCTTTAAGAAAGATCCAACAGCTTTCAAAGGTATGGTATCAGATGTAGCAGGTGCTGTAAGAAGTGCAATTAGCCATAGAACGAATACACCAGATTTATATACCATTATGCAAATCATTGGTAAAGAAGCTGTTATGGCAAGATTCAATGCCTTTCTTGAAAAATAAATGATATGAGAGAAGCCAGATTCCATACTGCTAAAAAGCAGAGGAATCTGGTTTTTTTAATGATTAATGTGGGGCATAAACGCCTTCAATATGAATAAAGCGAATTTTGTTAAGATCATAAGAAGACAGTGGGCGATAAATGGCATCATAGCTATGGGTAGCTATTAAAACTTGGTCATAAGTTGGGTTAGGAGCTGTTTCTAAGACTAAAAGAGAATGGTGAAAATCTTTGGTGCCACTACCAAATTGAATAATATCTCCAGGAATAATTTCAGAAATATCCACATCCTTACCAAAAGGACCAGGACCCTTATTGGTTGTCAAAAATCTATAGAGGAAGTTCACCCCTGTCCAAGAAGCAGAACGATCATCAGCATTACGATAAAACCACCCTTCTATAGGAGCATAGTTCATCACATGACTTCCGGCATAAAGACACTGAGAAATAAAGTTGGTACAGTCACCTCCTAACTGAGTAAAATCAAGATAGGCAGGATTACGAAGTAAACTCCACCTCTTAGCATAAGCAATGGCAGCATTAGCATTATAGGGAAGAATCTCATGTTGACCCATTTGTTCACATCCTTTTATTATTAGATATATGAGGAAGTGAGAGAAAATATAATAATACATTATTTTGTATTTGGTAAAATAGGGTAAAAAATATTGATTAATTGATGGAAATATGGTAAAGTAAACAAGTATTAAGCTGGCATAACTCAGTTGGTAGAGTAACTCATTCGTAATGAGTAAGTCGGGGGTTCGAGTCCCCCTTCCAGCTTTATCAAGGGTTTAAGTACACTTGACAAAGGTAAAATTAAACCTTATACGTAAGAAAATACGTAACATAGATTAATACATAAAAAGAGCGTACGTAAACTTAAATACGTACGCTTGTTATTTTGCTTAATGTATCAATGGCATTTCTCTTACTATCATCTGTAGAATGAACATATCTATTGATTGTAATTTCTGTTTTACTATGTCCAAGAAGTTGTGAAACAGTTTTAACATCCACTCCAGCTTCTATAAGTCTAGTTGCAAATGTATGCCTAAGACAGTGGAATGTTATGCCTGAGTATTCTATAATATCTTTTTTGTTTCTTCTTCTTTTTACTGGGTCTCCTATTTTTGCCTTATTACAGATTACCTTTAGTGATTTGTCCAATGTATCATGTGTAAGCATTTCATTTTTCATATTGGTAAATACATATTGACTAGAACTACTGGCTTTGTGATTATTTAATAGTTCTACAAGTTGGGCACTTATTGGAATATCCCTAATACTCTCTTTTGTTTTAGGCTCTTTAATTTCAACTATATCTTCGTGTGTTCCATTTTCTTTATACTTTCTAACAAGTCGGGCTGACTTTCTTACTTTTACTATTTTACTTTCTAAATCTACATTTTCCCACTCTAAAGCTTCTATCTCTCCAGCTCTAAGACCAGTAGATAATGCAAAAAAATATAATAGAAAATAGTGAGCATTTTTAGCTACATCTAAGAATCTTTTTTGCTCGTCTATAGTTAGTATTTTAATAACTTTGGTTTCCTTCTCACTTTTAGGCAACACTAAATCAGAGCAAGGATTTATACGTATTATATTGTTACTTATAGCATATCTAAATGTTTGTTTTAGTAATAAAGATAATAGGGACATACTACTTTTAGATAGTGATATTTTGTCTTTGAAAAATTCTTCTAGATCACTCAACTTAACTTCGTGAACATGTTTTTTGCCGAGTTTACTATCTATAACATGGGAGTTATATAAACTCATATATCTTTCTATTGTGCTACTTGAAACTCTAGGATTTAAGCTTTTTAATATATATGTTTTTACATAGTCTTTTAGTTTGATTTTAGTCTTTTCAAGAGTTGTCCCATGGTTAAATAAATCATTTTCATACTCTTTAATTTTAGCTTTTACTTCTCTTTCTGACTTTCCATAAAAGACCTTTCTTTTGCCACCTTCAAAAGTTGTTCCTTCCCATCTTATATAGGTAGATCCATCTTTGCGTGTAACTTCTCTTTTGTGATAACCAGCCAAAATATTCACTCCTTTTTATTGAAATATTGGAGCGCATAAGTTATACTAAACTTGTAGATTATGCGTGTATAAATTATGCGCATATAGAGCCTTAGTGTTGGTAGCACTAGGGCTTTTTTATGTATTAAAATGGTATATCGTCATTATCAATATCATTTAAGATAGATGTGGATGTGTTATTCCATGTTTTTAAAAAATCAGAAAAATAATAACTAGTCATGCTACCACATTTAGGACAGAAACGGGCATTACCTGGTATTTCTTTTAAATCACAACCGTTAGAAGATACTAAGTCTATACATCCATTAAAAGACACATCATCATTATTTATACCTATACATTTTTGAATTATATATGCACCACATATGTGACAGAAATTTGAATCTTCTAATATATGTTCATTTCCACATATAGGACAGGCTGATGCTCTATTGTTGTTGATTAGTTTTATCCCATCATTATAAATCATTTCATGACCTCCTATATAATTAATTTTAAGACATTTATCACAAATATAACCTTTTTTAATTTTAGAACGTTTACTACATAGTATGCAGTGGCTATATGCACTAAAAATATTAATAAACTTATTGAATAATCCAATTATTCTTTGATCCCATGTATTACAATATCTTGAATTTATATTTTTAATATTCTCTAGTCTGTTTAGAGATGCCTCATCAGAAATGGAACACCATTCTTTTATACTTTTAGAATCACTAAACCCACACATTGAAAGTATAAAAGGATTGCACATAAAATCTTGAGCAAACCAATCAGCTTCATTTTCTAATACATTATACATAGCTTCTGATAATTTGCCTCTGCTTAACATGTGTTCATTCACCATGTTATGATGTTTTAGAACTATATGACCTATTTCATGTGAAATAGTCCAATTTATTCTACCTTGCGTTTGGTTTGTATCATTATAGAAAATAATAAAAAACCCTTGATTAGGGAAATATGCAGTCGCACCATATTTAGATTTTAATTTAATCTCTACTTGCGATATAGACATATTTCTATGTGATGCATAATCACTGTATTTTTCTAACTCAATTATAATACCTAGGCTATTCAGTTCTTTAATAACATATTCCAAGTCTATTGGATAAGTTTTTATATTTAGTTTTTTTAGTAGTTTATATATAGTTTCTGATATATACTTATATCTTATAGTATTTTTCCCCACAACTATCCTCTTTTCCTATTTAAAACGTTCCGGATATCTAAATTTGGCGTAGCTAAGTATATCATCTAGTTCATCTTCAGACATTCCCCCATCAGCAGCTCTTTGGAAAGCAACAACTTGAGCTTTTTTAGTTTCCTCCCTTCCTAGCAGATAATCTACAGATACATGAAAGTAATCAGCTACTTTTTGAATATTATCCATATTAGGAGAAGACTTTTCCCAGCGTTTTATAATTCCACGTCCTATTCCTAACTCTGTTTCAAGACCTGTTAAAGTCATGCCTCTACTGGCACAAAGTTCTCTTATCCTATCAACAATTGTCATCTTTTTATACGCCCTTTCAAAAAAAATATCGTAAATTATACAAAATGAATTTGACAAGTAGCGTAAATTATACTATACTGAATTTAGCTAATACCAAAAGCAACAAGAAAAGACAGTAAGCAAAAGAAATAGAAATAAAAATAGCTTGTTCCCCAACATGCGTTTATTTACTATGCCTTTTAAGTATACTTTAAGCTACACAACTATTATAATACATCTAATATACGCTACTGTCAATATTTTTAGCTAAAAAACAAAACAATTATTTTGAGAAAGGGTGATAGTGTGAATCAGCTTGCAACGATTAATAATGCTGAACTAGAAGTAAAAGAGTATAAAGGACAACGTGTAGTTACTTTTAAGGATATTGACTTAGTTCATGACAGGGCAGATGGAACAGCGAAAAGGAACTTCAATCAAAACAAGGACAAATTCATTGATGGTGAAGATTATTTCTTTGTAAAGCCTAAAGATGTTGAGAGGTACGAAATTCGTACGTCCGAGATTAACAACTCAGGAACATATCTAATTACGCAACAAGGTTACCTAATGTTAGTAAAATCATTTACAGACGATTTATCATGGCAAGTTCAAAGGCAGTTAGTCAATAACTATTTCAATAATGGAATGACTTTAGAAACAGTATTTAATCTATTTAAAGACTTCCAAGCTAAAATTAGTCTCAAGGTTGAAGAACTAGCAGAGCAAGGCAAGGAAAATCACAGACCAAGTCATAAGACAAAATTAGACTTCAACAATGCTATTAAGTCGTACTCACTTTGCAAAGGTGATGAAGTTGTTCTAAAAGGATTGACTTTGGAATACTTTAACGCTGATAAGTGGGAAGATATTCCTTATGATAAAAAAACAGAAGTAATTAAGTACATAAGAAAAACTGCAGAAGAAATGGGAATGATTGTTCAACAAAGTTTATTTGATAGAGAGGTGAATTAATATGCCAAGAAGAGTTAAATACACACCTTTTGGTAAAGAGGTTGAAAAAGCATTAATTGATAAAGATATGGATAAAGGTGAACTAGCTAAAGCTGTAGGAATATCACAACCATATTTAACAGACATTCTTAAGGGTACTAGGAATGGTACTGAAAGAAAAAGACAAATAGCTGAATATCTTAATCTTGATTTAGTTGTATGTAAGTAGGTGATGAATATGACAAAAAAAGAAGAAGAGCGACTATTAAAGAAAGTAAATCAATTAGAAAAAGCAGTAGCAAAACTTCAAGAAGCCTTTGAAAACAACAAGATTGAAAAAAGCTTCTATACAGTTAGAGAAGTAGCTGAAATGTTACACAGAACACCAAGAGCTATCTACAACATGATTGATCGCGGTGAATTAGACACCGTAAAGCTTGGAGGAATAAAGATTAAAGGTGACAGTCTTAATGAATTATTGAAAGGAGAAACAGCATGAATAACCAAATGAGTAGTGCATTAGCGCAAGGAGATCAAATACCAGTTGTTTTAAATGGTGCCGATGGACAAGCAGGCATTAGCATTACAAGTGTAGAACTAACACAATTGATTAATACTTTTAGAAAAGAAGAAAGTAATGAAACAGAAAAACAACATAAAGAATTAATGAGAGATATAAGAAAAGAGATTGAGGTATTAGAAAGTGTCGGAATTAACCAGAGCAATTTTGCGCTCGTTAAATATACGGATAAAAAAGGGGAAACAAGACCTTGCTACTCACTAAATAAAGCTGGTGTATTGCAAATGCTAAATAAAGAATCTGCTGTAGTTAGATATAAGACAGTGCAGTACATAGAGAGGCTAGAAAAAGAAAAACAACCTCAATTAATGAGTATGGAAGATATCATTATCTATCAGATGCAACAATCTAAGATGTTGAAAGAACAGGTGGAGCAAACTAAAACAGTGGCTATTGAAGCTAAAGAACAGGCAGAGCAAGCTAATAAGCAAATGGAAATTGTTAAAGATGCCATGTTACTAGATCACGATAGTTGGAGGAAAGATTGTAATAACATCATTAATAAAATAGCTAAACAACGTGGTGGAAGCGTAGAAGCCTATAAAGAGATTAGAGAAGAAATTTACAGATTTGTTGAGCAAAGAGCAGGAGCAAATCTAAAGCAACGTATTACTAATAAGCAAGACAGAATGAGACGTGAAGGAACTAGCAAGAGTAAGGTAGATAAAGTTTCTCAAATTGATGTAATTGCAGAGGACAAGCGTCTAAAAGAGATCTATATAGCTGTAGTTAAGGAAATGACCATCAAATACGGAGTAGCATAGGAGGAAACATATGAAAGGATTAGTCAAAGATATAGGATTAGCCTTTGCTACAGTTGTTTTAGTAGCCTTGGTGTTCACGGTTATATGTTTTATAGATGACTTGGTGGTGCTGCTATGACATGGGGTTACATATTAATTCTATCTGTAGTCTTGATAGTCTCCTGGAAGATAGGACAACCTAGGATAGCTAAACGAGAAAGCGCAAAAAGAAAAAGCCTTAAAGTAGCTGCAACTACAAAAAAGGCCCTAAACAAATAATTTATAAGAGAAATATAGCATAGGAGAGTGATAAATGCAATGAAATATATTACTAGCCTTACAAATAATCTTACCTACAGAGAAACAAATGTTGCTAAATGGGTATTAGACAACATGATGAAAAGTCGAAAGTATGAGTTTAAGTTTGCAATAGAACAAGGAGCAAAAGAGACATTTACTTGTAATCAAACGGTTATTAACACATTAAGGAAATTAGAAATAGCTGAAGCTATACATTATAGAGGTAAAAAGCAAAAGAATGCAACAGTAAGTAGGTTTACAAGGGAAACATTTAATGAACTAGTCAAAGAGTTAGAGGTGAGGTAAATGGACCCATGTAGAGTATGTTTTTATTATCCAATGCAATGTGTTGAAATGTGTCCTAATAATAGGCAGTACATAAATGAAGTTGATGAAGATACAGAAATAGTAAAAAGGCAACCGTGGAAGAAAAAGAGAGTATTTAGCAATCAATACAATAAAAACGGAATAAGGAGGTCTTAATCAATGAAGATTAAGCGTTTAGAAATTAAAAATTTCATAGGAGTTAATGAATTAAATTGGACACCAAAGACTGGAGTAAATGTTCTAAAAGGTAGAAAAGCAGAGGGAAAAACCTCTATATTAGAAGCCATTGAAAAGGCATTCACAAACATTAGTAGACGTTCTGAGGTTGTAAGACATGGAGAAGAAGAAGCTACCCTATATGTAGAAACTGACAATGGGATTGAAATTGATAGAAGGATTAGAACCGAGAAATCAGACTATTTCAAGGTTAAAGGTGAAGGTGCTAATTCTACAGAGGGATTCTTAAGACAATTTGTAAGTGGAAACATATTTAGACCTCTTGATTTTGTCAATATGAGTATTAAAGAGCAGACAGAAATTATACTTAACATGATTGAAATTAACTGGTCCATAGATGACATTATTAGTTGGTTTGGGGTTGAACCAGATGGCATTAATTTTGAAAAACACGTCCTGCAGGTACTTAAGGATATTGAAGTTAAGTATTACAAGGAACGTGAGGAAGTAAACAGACAGATCATGACCTTAAAGGTACAATGTGAATCTATTAAAAAAGAGTTACCTGGTAATTATGATGGTGAAGAGTGGAGAGAAAAGAACATCCAAGAGTATTACAACAAGATTAGCGAAGCTCAAAGTATCAATAACCTAATTGAGAAAGCAGAAGCACTCAAAGAAGGTATTGAAAATAAGATAGCTGCAATTAATGCTGATGCCGAAAGTCAGAAGACTAAAATTATCTTGAAGTATAAGGAAGAAGAGTCGGACCTTAAGGATATTATGGATCTAGCAAATAAAAAAATTGTAGATGCTGAAAACTACATAGCAAATGCAGAACAAAGGAAAGAGAACGAAAAGCTTAAACTTGATGAAGCTATGAATAGAGAAATTGAAGAAATTAAAAACAAATTTAGTTTAATGTTCAAGCAGATTTCAAGTGAAGTTGATGCAGAAGTAGAAGAAAAGAAAGCACTTATTGAAGGTCAAAAAAATAAGATCTCTGTAAATGAATCAAAAATTGTTGGACTTCCTGAGAAGAAGGACCTTGAAATTAATGCAATTGATGACCAAACTGTACAAAAAATCGAGACTGAAAAAACAAAGGTTGGTAATGCTGTAGAGTACTTAGAAAAACATGAAAAGACAGATATTACTCCTCTTCAACAAGAGGCTGATAAGGTAGCTGAAATGCAAAGCTATCTTAGAGAGTGGGACAGGCTACAAGATATCATTAATGGTACCTTAAGAGAGAAACAGGAGTACAGTGATAGCCTTACTCAAAAGATTAAGGTTGCTAGGGAAAAACCTTCCGATTTACTTAAAACTCATATACTTCCTATTGAGGGCATTTCAGTTGATGAAAAAGGAAACATCCGTATAGGAGGAACTCTTCTTGATGGACTAAGTGATGGTGAAAAACTAGAGGTTGCTTTCAAGGTAGCATTACAGCGCATGGGAGAACTAAGGGTAATGTGTATTGATGGATTTGAAAAACTTAATGAATCAGAGCAAGAAAAGGTGCTTAAGATTTGTGAGGATAATGATATTCAAGCATTTGTAACAATCGTTGATGAAAAAGAATTGGAGGTTAAATAATTATGGAGAATAATTTAGATATTTATAATCAAGGGCAATTATCACAGCAACAAGGTAAAACCGCTACTTCTGAAATGATGGTTACTAGACAGGCTCAAGAAGTTCAAGCAGCTATGGTGGTAGCAAAGAAATTTCCTCGTGATGAAGTAGATGCATATAACAGAATTTTAAGATCATGTCAAAGAAAAACACTAGCAGAACAGGCTTGTTATGAATACCCAAGAGGAGGTCAAAAAGTTACTGGACCAAGTATAAGACTAGCCGAAGCATTGGCTCAAAACTGGGGGAATTTGGATTACGGAATAATTGAACTAGAACAAAAGAAAGGTGAAAGTCAAGTTATGGCATATGCTTGGGATTTGGAAACAAATACTAGGCAAACAAAAATCTTTCAAGTACCTCATATAAGAGCAACAAAAAAAGGAAGTTATGAGCTAACTGATCCTAGAGATATATATGAACTTGTCGCAAATCAAGGAGCACGAAGATTAAGGGCGTGTATCTTAGGTGTTATACCAGGGGATGTTATAGATGCTGCAGTAGATCAATGCATGATTACTATGAAAACCAACAACCAAGAACCATTAATTGATCGTGTAAGGAAGATGGTTAAGGCATATGAGGATGAATTTTCAGTTACTAAAGAAATGATTGAAAAGTTCTTAGGTTGTAGTAGTGAAGCTTTTAGTGAAAATGACTTTGTGAGGTTAAGAAATATTTATAAGTCATTACGTGATGGAATGGCTAAACGTGAGGATTTTTTTGATATACCAACCTCTAAAAGTACAAAATCAAGTGAGGTAGCCAAGGACCCATTTGCAGAAAAGAAAGAAGATGAACAAATTAGTTTGGATGGTGAAGTTAATGGAACTAAATAGAAAAAATTACTTTAGCAAAGAAGCAGAATCTGTATTTATGGGAAATAGTAGCTTTAAAGCGTGGGATATTCTCCACGCTGGAGGCTGTGAAGCTAGAGAATTAGCCAAGCATAATGGGGAGTGGCAAGAAAAAGAGAATGATGCATATTTGCTTGGCAGTTATGTTCATGCTTGGAACGAAGGGTCATTAAAGGAATTTATAATTGAGCATCCTGAAATGTTCAAGAAAGATGGTTCTATTTACGCTAAATTCGCTCTAGGTGACGTTATGATTAACACCCTTAAGAATGACTCATTAGTAGAAAGATTTCGTGAAGGCGCTGAGAAAGAATGTATTTTTACAGGACAAATAGGTGGGGTAGATTTCAAGATTCAGATTGATATTCTTAATATTGAAAAAGGGTATTTTGCAGACATAAAGACAACCAAAAACCTATCTGAATCCTACTACAATGAGCGTACAAAGCGTAGAGAAACATTCATAGATAAATATGATTACTACACCCAAATCGCAATCTATGCCGAAATACTACGTCAAAACTTAGGAATGACTACATATTTAGAGCCTTATTTGATTGTAGTAGATAAGCAAGAGGTACCAGATCATGCAATTATTCATATGGGTACCAGTTTTATAGAGGACAAACTAGAAGAGATTAAAGGCAGATTACCACGTATTATGGCTGTTAGAAATCTAGTAGAGGAACCTATTGGATGTGGTAAATGTGATTATTGTAGAAGTAAGAAAAAGGCTGCTGTAATCTCATTAAGTCAGTATGCAGAATCACTTGGATTATAGATAAGCTTGGGGCCAATACAAGGCCCCTTAAAAGGAGGTTAAGGTATTGGCTAGGCCTAAGAAATGTACAGTAGATTATTTCCCACACTATGTAACTGGAAACAGTAGAACAGTATTTATACTGGAGCAGAAATACGGAAATGATGGTTATGCATTATGGTTTAAGTTACTTGAATTATTAGCTGTAACAGATGGACATTATGTAGATTTTAATGACCATACTGATTTGGAATTTTTTGCAGCTAAAGCAAAAATAGATGCTGATAAAGCAATTGAAATAATAGATCAACTCGCATCACTTAAAGCAATAGATAGGCAGCTTTGGAAACAAAAAGTAGTATGGTGTCAAAACTTTGTTGACAATTTAAGTGAATTATATGCTCGTAGACGTATTTCTTTACCTCAAAAACCAAATTTAAATGAGTTTATGTATGCAGAAACTCCAAGTAGTGAGGGTTTATGTACTACAGAAACACCTAAAGTAAATAAAAGTAGAGTAGAGGAGAGTAAAGAAAAGGAGAGTAAAGAAGAGAAGAGTAAAGTAAACGTTGTAGGTGTTGTTTCAAATGACTTTTTATTAGTGAAAGACTGCTATGAGAATAATATAGGAATCTTATCAGGATCCGTAATGGAAATTATTAATTACTACCTTAGTGAAGGAGTAGAGGCAGAGCTTATAAACGAAGCCATTAAAGTAGCTTGTATGAATAATAGAAGGTCAATGAGTTATGCAGAGGGGGTGCTTAAGAATTGGCTTAAGGATGGGATTAATACAATTGATAGGTATAAATCATCCGTAGTAGAGAAAGAAGCTAATAAGGGACAATCTAGTGCAAATAATAGTACTGACGACTTCACAGCTTTACTTGAAAGGGGCGCTCCTAAATGATGTATGAAACTTACATAAAATATATGGCCGTGCTAAGCAAGAATTATAGCAAAAACATATTTAACCCCAAGGATATAGATATGGTTGACCTATGGTTTATGATGCTTGAACACTATGAAGACAGCGTATTTATAGCAGCTATACAAAAGATAATGCTAAATGAGATATTTGCCCCTAATCTAGCTACAATCTCTAAGTATTGTAGTGAGGTAGCTGCCCCAGTTGAAGTGGATGATACTGAAGGATGGGGAATAGTTGTTAAGGCAATTAATAAATATGGTTACATGAGAGCAGAAGAAGCTATGAATAGTTTACCTTATACAGTTAGAAAAGCGGTAGAAAGAGTTGGTGGACTGGAAATGATATGTAGCTGTGAGGAACCAGACGTTATAAGAGGACAATTTAACAGGGCAATGGCTGCTATAAACCAAGCTGAAAGAACTAGAAGACGTGAAAAGAGTGGATTAATACAAGCACTATCTTTATCAAACGAACAAGAAGAACCGCTTAAACTTGAAAGCAAAGAGTTTAAAAGAAGTAGCACAAGTGTAATAGAGAATGGTTTACAGCAAATAGATCAAGTTTTGAAAGAATTGGGATTAAGGAGGGCTTAAATTGACTAATAGCAGAGCTAAAGGAGCAAGGGGAGAGCGAGAGCTTTCCAACTTGCTTAAGCAATATGGATATAACACAAGGAGGGGTCAACAGTATTGTGGTTCTAATGGTGATGCTGATGTTGTAGGACTTCCCAATATACATATCGAGTGCAAGAGAGTTGAACATCTTAACCTATATTCAGCTATGGAACAAGCTAAATCTGATGCAAAAGAATATGAAACACCGGTAGTAATGCATCGCAAGGACCGTAAAGATTGGTTAGTTACTATGAGTTTAGAGGATTGGATTAAGTATTATGAAAAGCATAATTGTGCAGATTGTGCTATTTATGATGAGGTGACAGATGAAATGGGAGAGAAACAACTTAGATTTAAGAGTGAGGAGTAAAGCTTATGGATGAAAAGCAGGTGCAAGACTTAATCAAATGGGCTGAGGAAGTAGCTAATAAGAGTGACTATAGTGTATTAAGAATACTTGCTCTTCATGGAAAGAAGAATAATGAGCTTAATGATTGTGAAAAAGCAAAGGTAGTAGTAGCTAATGAGTTAATCAATGGTACTTAAAAGTTGATTTTGTGAAAGGAGATATTCAATTGGACAATGATTTAATTATAAAGCTATTAAAGGCTTTTCCAAAAAGCTATATAAATAAATGCAATGAATGTATCGTACATGAAAAAGCAAACATTTATTTAATATTAGCTAATATAGAAAATGAAGAACAACTAAAATGTAAAGTGATCGAATGGTTTTCAAGGCCATCATTTAAAAGTTTCCCTTATTCATCCAATAAGGCTAATGATAAGTTTCATAAATTTATGCTAGAAGGAATCAACGAGTTGCTTGGAACTTCATTTACAAAAGAGGATATGGAAACAATATACACAGAGCTTGGAAATTCTTGCAATCATGATAAAACAATTGAATTTGTAAGGTCAGGATATGATTTTAAAGTATTAGAGTAAACAAAGTGTTTTTTGGTGAAGAAGGTGAGATATTGGAGCAGAAGTTATTATGTGTACATACTGCACAAACAATGTTTGGAAATGGAACACTATTTGAAAAAGGTAAAACATATGATTTCGTAAAGGTAGATAATAAGTATTCAAAACAATATGGTTTTATAGGATACATAAAGAAAGATGATGAAAAAAACAAAAGATGGTTAACTAGAAAGTTCAGATATCATCATTTTAGAAAAGCTGGTGATAATGATGAAGTGTGACAGTTGCGATTTAAAGATCAATTGTGAAATGGCTAGTAAAGGCTTAGAACCACCAGTCGTACCTTGTGACCATTGTAGAAATAGAGATAGTGAGATTTATAGAGAACCTTGTGTATACTGCCATGTATTTAGTATGGATGAGTACTGCAAGTTTGAAAGTAACAAATAACTTTTTGGAAGGTGATCAATATGAGTAATAGAGTAATGAGCCAACAAGAAATAGATGTGTTAGTACAGTCTTTGGAAAAAGAGTATGGTCCTGAGTATACAAACTTTGTGGCCAAGAAAAAGGCTAGGGCTAGAAATAAAGCGCACATGAGAAAGTTAGTATTAGTAAATTAATTTATGAAAGGTGGCATATATGAGGGTATATATTAGTGGACCAATAACAGGGGTTTCAAACTTTAAAGAAAAATTTAATAAAGCAGAAGCTAAATTAAAGGGTAATCAACTAGAGCCTATAAATCCAGCCTTAGTTGATTTGCCTACTAGTTGCACATGGTTTGATTACATGAAGATTGACATTGAAATGCTAAAACTAGCTGATGCTATTTATTTGCTAAAAGGATGGGAGTTTTCAAAAGGAGCTTGTATGGAATATGGATTTGCACTAGCAGCTGGGAAACAAATTATGTATGAGGAATAAAATTAATCTTTTAAGAAGGTGAGATAATGAGCACTAAAATAACTAGTAGACAAGTAAAACTTAGTGAGGAAACGGTTGAAAAAATAAAGAATGGCAGCAACCAGGTTGTAATAATAGAGGTTTACAACACAATGTTTGAAAAGAAATTAGATGTATCAGTTGATGTAGAAGAAATGCAAGCTACAGAAATTGAAGGGGAATATATAGATTACGAATGTACAGTAGAGCATTATCTTAAAGAGATACCAGGTGATGTAATCAATAATGATGAAGCAGCGGAGGATATGGCTGATAAGCACGATTACAAGAATTGCTTAGTGATTGGACTATATTAAAAAATTGACTTTTGTTGAGGTAGGAAGTGAGGGCATGGATAACAATAAGATCTTAGAGCAAAGGTTAAAGATGCCTTTGGCCTGGAAGATACAACATACAGTTGAAACAATGACTAGCTGGTCACATGATGGGGCGTACATAAGTTATAGTGGTGGTTTAGGGTCCAGGGTATTAGTGGACCTTTACCACAAACACAAAGCAGAGATAAGTCCTATGCCTATAGTATTTGTTGATACAGGACTTGAATATCCAAGTGTAAAAGAAATGGGTTTAAAATATGCAACAATTGTTCTTAAGCCTGATATGACATTTAAACAAGTACTTGAAAAGTATGGTTATCCAGTGATTAGTAAGGCACAGTCTTTGGCAATATACAAGCTAAGGCATAACAATTTAACCGACAAATACAGAAATAAGTTGCTTTATGGAGATGAAAAAGGAACAGCAGGCAAACTTAGTGAAAGGTGGAAAATACTTTTAGATGCACCTTTTGAAGTAAGTAATAAATGTTGTGATGTGATCAAGAAGAAACCTTTTCATAAATTTGATAAAGAGACAGGTTTAAGACCTATAACAGCAGAAATGGTGGGAGAAAGCAGAAATAGACGTGACTTATATGTGAAGCATGGGTGCCAGATGCATGACTTAGAACATCCTAAATGTGTTCCAATGGCATTTTGGAATGAACAAGACTTACTCACATATGTAAAAGAAAATAGCCTAGATTATGCATCAGAGTATGGAGAAATAGAGTGCCCTAACGGGGGGAAGTGCTTCACAAGCGGTGAAGATAGGACCGGATGTATGTTTTGCTTATACGGTATTCAATTTGAGCCACCATGGGATAACAGATTTACAAGAATGGCTAAGAATCATCCTAAGATTTATGACTATTGTATTAATAAGTTAGGAATGGGCGAAGTAATGGACTACATGGGAATAAACTACAAGCCTTATCCGGAACAATTAAAGCTATATTAACAAAATGAATTTTTAAAAACTTAAGAAGGAGTAAAGAGGTTTGGTCGACCGTTAAACGTACGTTTACTCCTGTGAGAATATGAAAATAGAATTATTCAATGATAACTTTCAGAACTATAAAAGATATGGAATACCTAAAGCGCAATTGGTTATAGCAGACATACCTTATAATCTTGGGGTAAATTTCTACGGTTCTAACCCTTCATGGTATGTAGGTGGGGACAATAAAAATGGAGAGAGCAAGTTAGCAAAAAAAGCAGCATTTAACACTGATTTTAGTTTCAACATAGCTGAATATATGCACTTTTGTAGTAAGCTACTTAAGCCGGAGCCAAAGGATAAGGGAAAAGCGCCAGCTATGATTGTATTTTGTAGCTTCGAGCAAATACCGATTGTGATCGAATATGGAAAGAAACATGGATTCAACAACAATTACCCTATATTCTTTATAAAAAACTATTCAGCGCAGGTGCTTAAGGCAAATATGAAGATAGTAGGAGCCACAGAACATGCAGTCGTGCTTTATAGAGATAAGTTGCCTAAGTTTAATAATGGACGCCAGGTTGATGAAAACGGGAAACCTATAAGAGGTACAGGTAAGATGGTATTTAATTGGTTTGAGTGGAAAAGAGATAACAAAGAGTATCCAAAGATACATCCAACACAGAAACCAGTAAATTTATTAAAGCAGCTTATAGAGATATTTACAGATGAAGGAGAAGTAGTAATAGATCCATGTGCAGGTAGCGCAACAACATTGAGAGCTTGCATGGAACTAAATAGAAATAGTTATGGGTTTGAAATATCAAAGGACTTCTACAGAAGGGCCAAAGAGGAAATGCTTGTAACAGAAGATAGTAAGTTTCAGCAGATGAAGCTTTAAAAAATAAGAATTTGAAAGGATGTGATAAATCGTGAAACATATTATTATGCAATCTAATAAAACAAGTGAAATAGTAATAGAAAATAACGATACTTTAATTGGCAAACAGCGAATTTGTTCGTTGATTGAACAAGGGTTTAAAAAAGCAGGAGAAATTGAGACAGAATTAGATAAGATTGAATTGCGCAAGGGTATATCTTTTCAAGTACAGAAACAGTTAGATGAAGCACAGGAAACCTTAAGTAGCATTAAAAGACTGATTCTATAAATGACTGAATAAAATCCAAAATTGTGAGGTGTAGATCATGGCATATGAAACAAAGTGGTATGAATTAGATAAAATGAGCAATGATGAAATGTTAGCAGTAATAAAGGCAGCTCCAGAAGTTGAGCCAATAACTGGAATGAGAAGATGCGACAGCTATATGTTTAATGAAGGTCCAGTATACTTACCTGAACCAGCTTATGATGCCTATACTCTTCCAGTTTATGATCCAGAGTGGAAAGAGTTTAGCTGGACAAAGATTGATATGGATAACGATTTTGAAAGAGAAGATCAAACACTTTGCACCCTAGAAGATTTAAAAGATAGACCAGATTTTGAAGAAATAAAGAAGTTTTATGGAGTGGTTGAGTAATTTAAAATCAGAGTTTGGGAGGAATGAAAGATGGTAGAAGGTAAAAGCAATTTAATGTTTGGTACAGGAGATATTAATGTTGTAACTGGATATAAAAAAGATACTAAGAATGGGTTGTTGCTACTAAGGAACCAAGAAGCAAGAGAAGTTACGCCAGGTGTAATGAATGGTGATACACCTTCGTGGAATACAGATGATTATGATGTAGTTATGGAATTTGAAAAAGTAACAAGTGTAGATGTTGTAATACAAGCACTTCAAGAAATTAGAGATTTGATGACTAAGAAATATGCTAGATGTGTCAATTGTGGACGTGGTTCGGATTTTTGCAATGAGAAGTACGAGGTAATAAATAATGAAGATTGCAACGGTTGTGACTCTTATTATGAAGCAGATGAAGCGTAATAAAATATAAGTTTGGTGGAGGTAGAGAAATGGCAAATTATGAACCGATATATGATGAGAAAATCTCACCATTAATGGATAGAATTATTAGTATATGTAAAGAAAATGGAATAAGCATGTTTGCTAGTTTTAAAATAGCTGATGAAACAGAAGAGAAAGATGAATACTACTGTACAACAAGTTTACCAGGAGATAAACAACCACAGAAGTTTAAAGACTTGTTTAATGTAGTATATAACAATTATGTTGTAGAGAAACCATTCTTTATGGCAGCTACTATAACAAGTAAATAAAATCTGATTTTGGGAGCGTGAGAAGATGGCAAGTGTTTTAGTCGAGAGAGTTAGTGAATCACATTGTTGTGATAACTGTAACACAGAAATTGAAGCAACTCAGGTAGCAGGCAAGATAATATTGCCTCATTGCAAGGGTAATTTCATTTTATGTGAGGATTGCTTTAACGACTTAATGAATGATATGAACGATGAATATTGTAGATTTTGTGATCAAGGCAAATAAATTACATAGGGTGCTGGCTTAGGTTGGCACCTTGTACTTAGGAGGAATTAAGATGATTAAAGGTAAAGCGGAGATAGCTTTTGGAACAGGTGATATTAGAACTACTACAATGCTATATGAAAATAGAGGTATTTTGGTGTTAGATAACCAGGCAGCACATGAAATAGGTGAAGCATTACCAATATCTACGGATTTTACAATTAAGGGAAAGGAAATAATGATTACTTTCTCTAGGGTGGAATCAATAGATGTAGTAATAGCTGACTTACTGGAAGTCAAAAGACTTATGACAGAAGGAAAACATGAAGGGGATATGGAGCTCTTTACAACACCAAGTGACTTTTGGAAAGATGATACTAATGATACTCTGATATATCCTGAAGGCATTCAAAACTAACTAAAACAAATTCGACATTGTTGGTAGCAATAATAAATCTTAGTAGTAACATCTTGGGGACAATTAAACTTACTATTAAGGAGCGATAAAATGAGCAGAGTATTATACAGTAAAGAGCGGTGGGAATTAGTACTAGATACTAACAAGAAATTAATGCAACAATATTTAAGAAATTGTAAGGCAGATAAGAAAAAGGAAGGAACAATAAGAGAATATGGGTATGATCTTAGATTTTTCCTATGTTGGAATCTGCTATTTAACGAGAATATGAGTGTACTTGATTTTAAGAAACGTCACTTTGAGGAATTTAAGTATTTTATGGCAGAAGAAAGAAAGGTAAGTAATGCTCGTATAAATCATCTATTATGTGCAATTCGTACCATGATGGGGTACGCAGAAGATGATGATGATGAGTATGAGGAATACTTTAGAAATCCTGCAGCACGTATAAAAGGCTTAGAAAAGGAACCTGTAAGAGATGTCGCTTTTCTAAGCCAGGTGCAAATAGACCTATTAAGATCGTACCTGCTAGAGCATAAGATGTATCAGCATCTATGCCTGCTAGATATTCTATACGACACAGGGGCGCGTGTCAATGAAGTACTTCAAGTTAAAAATACAGATACATTAGCAAAAGGATACTTAAAGGTTGTTTGTAAAGGTGGTAGAGCAGAATACATATTACTTCATGAACATGCTAAAGAGAGTATTAAGCTACATTTAAGTACAAAACAATCTGGCGAAGCCTTTTGGGAAAGCAAGTATGGTCCAGTAACAAAAACATCAACACTTAGGGGTTGGGTAAATGATATGTATGGAATACTTAAGAATCTAGATCCAAGTGCTCCACGTTTTACACCACATAGTTTCAGACATACATTTCTAGAGAACACAACAAATGGCACTCATTATTTATGCAAGATTATAGGCAGAAAATTCACCATGGAAGAAGCTCAACTTTTAGCACATCATAAATCTATAGATATGACAAAAAGTTATCTAAAGCCGAAAGATGATGAGCTTATATTTGGACTGTTTGGAATTAAAATAGCATAGTTTAACGAGTTTATGTATGCAATAACCCTCACTACTTAGAGTTTATGCATACAATAACCCTTACTTAATACAGTTTAAACGAGTTTATGTACTACAGAAACACCCAAAGTAAATAAAAGTATAGTAGAGTAAATTAAAGTATAGTAAAGAAGAGTAAAGTAAAGAAAAGAAGAAATAAAATAAAGCAAAACCGTGTTGTTGTCAAGAACTTTTTTAAAAAGATTGGAGGACAAAATTGTGACTAAGAAAATTGAAGGTAAATATGATAAAAGATATCATAATACAAAGCTACTCCTTAGAAATTATCATGAATTTAAGCAGCATTGTATTGAATGTGGTAATAGCATAGAGGAAATAGATGACACGTTAGAAGCTTGGGAGCTAACGTTAGTTAAAGAAGAACATAGTGAAGACTATATAAAGTCTGCTAAGAGAACAAAGGCTAGAACTCAAATTATAGTAGATCTTATTGATAAATTTTTAGAAGCACACAGACAGGAAGCTAAGAACAGGCATGATGTTAATAAATTAAAGAGATCTAATATAATTGACAAGATGTACATATCAGACAGTTTTACTATGGAAAAGTTAGCTGAAGAAATGGATTGTGATATAGCAACTATAAGCAGACAACATAAAACAGCTATCAATGAACTATCAGTATTATTCTTTGGGATTGAAGGCTTAAAGTTAGAAGCTTGACAACATGCAAAAAAGGTGCAAAAAAGGTGCCATTTACACATATGTTACGATTAAAATGTGCAAATGAATTAAATGGTAAATCGGAATCGCAACATTCCAAGAAGAAGTAGCATTAAGTGTAGGAGCTAAATGTTATAAATTAATCAGATTACATTACAATAAAAAGAGTATGTTTGGTACATGTGGTGTGTGCAGGCATACTCTTTTTGTTTTAGAAAGGAGAGTGGCATTTATGGCCAAGCTTACAGCTAAGCAACAAATGTTTTGTGATGAATACCTTATTGATCTAAATGCTACTCAAGCAGCCATTAGAGCAGGTTATTCTCCTAATACAGCAACAGAACAAGGAAGTAGGTTGTTAACTAATGTTAATATTCGTGCGTATATAGACAAAGCTATGGCTGAGCGTTCAAAGCGTACAGGTATTAATCAAGATAGAGTGCTTATTGAGTTGGCTAAGTTAGGATTCATCAATGCAACTGATGTTATTAATATGAATAAAGCAACAGTACTAGCTAATGCAAGTAGGGATGATACAGCAGCAATTCAATCTGTAAAAGTTAAAACTATGACTACCGATACCGGAGATATGGTTGAACGTGAAATAAAGCTTTATGACAAGACTAAATCACTTGAACTTATAGGTAAGCACCTTGGTATGTTTAAAGATAAGTTAGAAATAGAAGGTTCAGTAGGTGTTCAAATTATAGATGACATATAGCAATATACCACAGATAACTTTTTATTAATTGTGGTTATTAATAACGATAAATCAAGGCTTAGTAATTTTGCTAGGTCTTATTTTAATGTTTTAGTATTGAAATAGATAGTAATACTAAACTTTTAGAGGTGGTGTTATGAATGAAAAAGTAACTCAAATTAGACTTAAAGATATAATAGCTCCTAGCTTTTATGAGATACATAAAGAGATTAAGCAAGAGCTAAAAACACACTATTGGCTAAAGGGTGGTCGTGGATCTACCAAGTCATCTTTTATTAGTATTGAGATAATACTTGGTATGATGAGAGATGCTAAAAATGGCATTATGAGTAATGCCCTTATTATAAGGCGTGTAAAAGATACGATAGAAGGTTCAGTGTTTGAACAGATGGTATGGGCAATAGATAAGCTAGGTGTAATGAACGAGTGGAAGGTAAAACTATCACCATTAAGACTTATCTATATACCTACAGGTCAGCAGGTATTATTCAAGGGGGCAGATAAGCCTAAAAAGCTAAAATCAACCAAGGTATCAAAGGGTTGGATAAAGTACATTTGGTATGAGGAAGTAGATGAATTTGAAAACTACGATAAGATACGTAATATTAATCAATCCTTGATGCGTGGTGGTCCTAACTTCTTAGTGTTTTACAGCTTTAATCCTCCAGAAAGTCAAAGAAACTGGACCAACATGGAGGTGCTAGATGAAAGGGCAGATAAGATTGTACACCATAGTACCTACTTAACAGTGCCAAGAGATTGGCTAGGTGAACAATTCATAATTGAAGCTGAGCACCTTAAAGCAACTAAGCCTACTAAGTATGAGCACGATTATTTAGGAGAGGTCACAGGAACAGGTCTTGAAGTATTCACCAATGTTACCATACGTAAGATTGATGATGATGAAATTAAGATATTTGATCGTATTAGACAGGGCCTTGACTTTGGTTATGGAGCTGACCCTCTATCGTTTACGTTATGTCATTATGACAAAAAGCGTAAGCGATTATTTATTTATGGAGAGGTTTATAAATGCAAGTTGGGTAATAGTAAGGCTGTAGAAGAGATTAGCAATGTAGGCTTTAACAATAAGACAATCATAGCTGACTCGGCAGAACCTAGGACAATAAGTGAGTTTAAGAAATTAGGGTTAATAAAAATAAGAGGTGCAAAAAAGGGACCTGACTCAGTGGAGCATGGGGTTAAGTTTTTATCAGAGGAGATAGAAGAAATTATTATAGATCCAGAAAGAGCTCCTAACCATAAACGAGAATTTTTAGGATATGAATTGGAAGTTGACTCACAAGGTAATCCAAAAGGGGAGTATCCAGATAAAAATAACCATACTATAGACTCAACAAGATATGCTCTTGAAGATGACATGATATATAAAGCAGCAATCACTGTATTAAAATAAAGGAGGTGTACAATTTGGAATTAGAAGTTGCTAAGAAGATAATTAAAGAACATACTCAAGGCCATTCAGATTTAGTTATAAAATCAATGTTAGCTGAAAGGTATTACAAAAGTAAAAATGATATCCTATCAAAACCACAGGCGAAAGAGGATGAGACAGAAAATCCTCTTAGAAATGCTGATAATAAGATACCTCATAATTTTCATGGGTTGCTTGTGAACCAAAAAGCAGCATATATGTTTACCTATCCGCCCTTATTTGATGTAGGAGCTGAAAACGCTAACAAGTTAATAAGTGAAACATTAGGGGATAAATGGCCAAAGGTTTGTAAAAAGCTTTGTGTTAATGCTTCTAATAGCTCTATAGCATGGCTTCATATATGGAAGAACATAGAGAAGCAATTCAAATATGGTGTAGTGGATAGTAAGCAAATTATTCCTGTATGGGGAAGTGATCTAGAGGAATCATTACTTGCAGTATTAAGAGTGTATAAGCAAATAGATGACCTAGGCAATAATTATGATGTTTATGAATATTGGACAGATACAGAATGCCAGGCTTTTAGAAGGTTATCTAGTAGTACCATAGATGAAGGATTAGAAGCTTTTTGTATGTTCAGTACATTTTTAGTTGATACAAATACAACAGAAGAATCAGATGTATTAAAGCATGAGTTTGATATGGTTCCTTTTATACCATTCTTTAATAATGATGTGCAAATGAGTGATTTAGAGAATGTTAAAGGGCTTATAGATACCTACGATAATGTATACAGTGGATTTGCTAATGATCTAGAAGATATTCAAGAGATAATATTTGTACTTTCTAATTATGAAGGTGAGAGTTTGTCCGAGTTTTTAACTAATATAAAGAAATATAAGACCATTAAGACTGAGAGTAATGGTCCTGATGATAAATCAGGTGTACAGACTCTTACTATTGATATACCAGTTGAAGCTAGAGACAAGCTTCTTACTATGACACGTAAAGCTATTTTTGAACAAGGGCAAGGAGTTGATCCTGAACCTAGTAACTTTGGAAACGCTTCAGGAGTTGCTCTTAAATATCTATACTCCTTACTAGAACTTAAGGCAGGTCTAATGGAAACTGAATTTAGATTAGGATTTGGTACCTTAGTTAGAGCTATTTGCAAGCATTTGCATATTGAATGCAAGCAAGTAATTCAGACATGGACCAGAGCAGCAATCCAAAATGATTTAGAAATGTCTCAGATATGTCAGAATAGTGAAGGTATCATAAGTAATAAATCTATTCGTAAAGCACATCCTCTTGTAGAAGATATTGCCGCAGAAGAAGAGCAAATCAAAATAGAAGAGCAAGAGTTATCCGAGAAGAATGATGACTTCAAAGAAGCATTTAAAAAATCTAAAGGTGCTGATGTAAATGAAGAATAATGACTATTGGAAAAAGCGCTTTGAAATCCTAGAAGAAGCTCAGATGGCCAAGGGTGAAGAATACTATAAAGAGTTAGATAAGCAGTATCGTAAAGCTATGAATGATATAGAGTCACAATTGACCAGATGGTATGGGAGGATAGCTGAAAACAATGAAATCAACATGTCTCAAGCTAGAAAGTGGCTAAAGGGTAAAGAACTAGATGAATTCAAATGGACCGTTGAGGAATACATACAATATGGTAAGAAGAATGCTATCAATCCAATTTGGTTAAAAGAATTAGAGAATGCTTCAGCTAGAGCTCATATAAACAGATTAGAGGCATTAAAGATACAACTTCAACAAACAGTAGAATCCTTGTATCAGGGTCAAAATATAGGCATGACAGATGCATTAAGGCGAATATATGAAGATGGATACTATCATTCAGCTTTTGAAATCCAACGAGGCTTAAATGTAGGATGGGCTATACCTGCATTAGACTCAGCTAGAGTTACTCAAATGCTTTCTAAACCCTGGACAGCTGATGGATCAAACTTTAGTGATAGGATTTGGAAAGCTAAAGGTGATTTAGTCAATACACTTCACACAGAGCTTACTCAAAGTATTATCATGGGTAGAGCGCCAGATAAAGCAATCAAAAGAATAGCAGATAAATTTAATACAAGTAGATCAAGAGCTGGGCGGTTAGTAATGACTGAATCAGCTTTTTTTGCATCTGCAAGTCAAAGAGATTGCTTCAATGATCTTGGTGTAGAAAAGTATGAGATATGTGCAACATTAGATAATCGTACTTCTGAAACATGCCAGGAGTTAGATGGTAAAGTGTTTAAAATGAGTGAGTATGAACCAGGACTCACAGCTCCTCCATTTCACTGCTGGTGTAGAACAACTACTATTCCTAGCTTTGATGATAACTTTGGTGAGCGTATTGCTAGAGATGAGTCAGGAAGACAATACTATGTTTCAGATGACATGAAATATAATGATTGGAAGAGAGAGTATATTGATAATAGTCACCTCAGGAATGGTGGTAATACAATTACTCCAATAACAGATGCGAGTATAGGTAGAGTTAAGAAAATAGAAGTTGAAGGTTTTACAGATGTTCAAAATATTGAGCTACAAGGTCAGCATAAAGCGTTATTAAAACATGCTAAGGACTACAATAATAGCAATGAGGTAGCATATATATTAAATAGCAATAATCCTATTGAATTAGGTGATAGTAACGTATTAACTTTTACTGACCCGAATAATTTAAGATTATTAACAACAGGATCAAACTTGTTTGTAATGCACAATCATCCTAGTAACTCAAGTTTTTCAATAAATGACCTTTATTTCTTTGTTAAAAATGATAGCATAAAATACTTATCCATAGTCAAGAATAATGGTGGTATTGAAATATTGACTAAGAATTCTAACTATGATAGATTGGAATTACAAAGGCATGTAAGTAGGATGATTAGTAAAAATGTAAAAAAAGATCTTGATTCTGAATACGACAAAGTGATTTCAAAAATTATTAATAATTATCAAGGGATATCATATGGGAAGGGGTAGTAGGCATGAAAGAAGAAATACAATATCAATTAGATGGTTCAAATGAAGATGCCAAAAAAGCAGCTCAATGGTTTTTGGACAATGATGATGGGAAAGAAGATACTGTAAAGTACAGAGATAAATCAGAGGAATAAACAGCACTTACTTAGTTGATGATGAGTAGGTGCTATTTTATTGCAAAGAAATGAGGTGATGAAATGAAATACTACGGAATTGATTTTTCAATAAAGTATATCATTTTTGAAGATGATGAAAATGCATATGCAATTAGCTTTAAAGAAGATATATTTGGAAATTGCAAAGTACTAGATTTTTCAAAAGGAAACAAAGGAGATATATGTCTTCCAATAAAAGAAATAAAGGTTAGAACTACTAGGCCTAATATATTCGGAAGAATTAGGTATCTAATAGCTCTAACCCCTCATAAAGCTAAGAAGTTATTTAAGAACCGGAAATGTAACTGATGCCTAGATCAGTTATGCTTATTATTTGCATACCAACAGCTGGACGACCACATAAAGTGATATATCCATTATCTGATAAGTATTGAATTGCAACACCATATTGAGAACGACCTTGTATATCTGGTGGATATGTACAGCAATAGTCAAGCTTATTCGTTTCTACGTAATGATCATAGGCACTTTTGAGAATTAAAGATTGCAATTCATTCATGATTATCATCACCTTTCTTTAATATTTCAGCTCTGACAAGCTGATAAATGAATTATAGTACAAGAAAATTAAATAATATGTCGTAAAGAAGCACTTTGAAGAGTGCTTTTATTTTGCTCTTTTTTAAGGGTTGTAGAGCATAAAGAACAACGGAACTCCTAACTGGGAGCAACCAGTATAAATATGCTATTGGAGGTAGTAGAAATGGAATGGTTAAAGAAGATTTTAGAAGGAGCAACAATTACAGAAGGAAAACTAGATATTGAGGCAGTCATGAAGCAAGTCAATGTGGAATTTCCTAAGAATGCAGTACCTAAAGAAACTTACAATACAGTAAGTTCTGAGCTTAAAACAGCAAATATAACAATTGAAGACCTGAAGAAAAACAACGGAGATAATGAGACATTACAAAAGACAATTAAAGATCATGAAGCTACCATACAGAAATTAAAGGATGAAGCTTCTAGTACAGCAAAATCATATACACTTAAAGAAGCACTAAAAGAAGCTGGAGTAAAAGATGTTGATTATCTTATCTTTAAGCATGGAGGAGTTGATAAGTTTACCTTTGATAAAGATAGCAAAGTTATCGGACTTGAAGAAACTATTAAACCATACAAAGAAAATGAGGCAATGGCACATCTATTTACAACTGGTGAAAAGAAGCAAGATTATAATCCTAGTGGTGGTAAAGGTGGTTCTTTTGCTAATCCTTGGGCAAAGGAAACCTTTAACTTAACAGAACAAGGGAAAATATTTAAAGAAAACCCTGCACAGGCTAAAGAATTAGCACAAGCTGCAGGAGTAAACTTATAAGAAAGAAGGTAATTAAATATGGCAATTACAAAATTAAGTGATGTAATCGTACCAGAGTTATTCAATCCATATGTGATTCAAAAAACATTAGAAAAATCAGCACTTGTACAAAGTGGGATTATTACAGCAAATGCTGAATTTGACAAGCTCGCAAGTCAGGCAGCTCCAGTTATTAATATGCCTTTCTTTGAGGATTTGTCTGGTGAATCTGAACAGATTATTGAGGATGCAGATTTAACACCAGATAAAATCACATCTAAAAAGGATGTGGCAGCAATTATTCGTAGAGCAAAGATGTGGTCTGCAACTGACTTATCAGCTGCATTAGCGGGTAAAGATCCAATGGAAGCTATTGCAAGCCTAGTAGCAGGCTTTTGGACAAGAGATATGCAAAAAGAATTAATTGCTATTCTTAATGGTGTATTTGGAACATTTACACCTGATGGTGGTTCAGCAACTACAAGACTTGCTAGTAACTTACTAGATATTTCAGCATTAACAAGCGGAGCTTCTAAATGGTCAGCAAGCGCATTTATTGATGCACAGCAGCTATTAGGAGATGCACAAGCACAGCTTGAAGCTATTGCAATGCATAGTGCTACATACTCTAATCTTAAAAAACAAAATCTTATTTCTACTGAACATCCTAGTATGGATGTGTCTTTTGAGGCATATCAAGGTAAACGTGTTATTGTTGATGATGGGTGTCCTGTAACCGGAACTGGAGCAAATCAGGTATTTACTTCATACTTATTTGGTGGAGGAGCTATTGCATTAGGTAATGGTAGTCCAGTTGGATTTGTAGCTACAGAAGTAGACAGAGATAAGAAAAAAGGTTCCGGTGTGGACTATCTTATTAACCGTAAGACAATGATTTTACATCCTAGAGGAGTACAGTTTACTAATGCAAATGTTGCAAAAACAGAAGGGCCAAGCAGAGCAGAATTGCAAGCTGCAGAAAACTGGTTACCTGTTTATGAGCCAAAACAAATTCGTATTGTGGCATTCAAACATAAACTTGGATAGGATGTGATCCTATGGAGCTATTGAAGCTTAAAAAGTTATTAGGAATAGAGGGTATGGGAAAGGACTTTGAACTTCAATTCATTTTAGAGGATGTAGAGGGCAAGGTCCTTGATTATTGCCACTTGGATGATATACCACAAGGTTTACAGACAACCTGTTATAGAATGGCTATGGATATCTATAGAAATGAAAATCTTGGGAGTGAAGTAGTAGAGACAGTAGTGACCTCTATTAGTGAGGGTGATACCTCTGTTTCCTATAAAGTAAAGTCTCAAGAGAGTAGTTATATAGAATCTATCCTAAAGGATTACAGGCCACAGCTTAATAGGTATAGAAAGTTGGTGTGGAGATGATAGCTAAGGCTAGATTACAAGCTAGAAAAGCTTTAGAGCAACTATATGAGCATAACTGTACAGTAATTGAGTATGTGAAAGTAAAAGACCCTATAACTAAGCAAACAGGAATGAAAGAGATGCCTGTACTAGAAAATCAGCCCTGTAAGTTATCGTTTTCCACTAGCAAAACAACTAATCAAACAGAGTCAGCAAATCAAGTAATCCAAGTTATTAAGTTATTTATAACACCTGAAATAACAATTAAAGAAGGGTCTAAGATTGTTATTACTCATAATGGCAAGATAAGTGAGTATAAAAATAGTGGTGTTCCTTCAATATTCCCTACACATCAAGAAATCGTATTAGAACTATTTAAGGGGTGGTCTTAATGGCTAGGTGGGGAAACTGTGATTTTAGGCAGTTACAAAGATTACAAGAGAAGCTTGATAGATTAGCTAGTGGAAATATAGAGGCTTTTTGTGAAGCTTGTGCAAAAGAACTAGCTGCTAGATTATTAGCTAAGGTCATCAGACGTACACCCGTAGGACAATATGAATCAGGAACTGGTAAAACAGGTGGAACCCTTAGAAGAGGATGGACAGTAAATAGCCATCATGAAGCTCAATCTGGTGGCAGTAAAAATGCTAAAGCGTATGTTGATTCTCTAGTAATTACGCATTCAGGTGATACTTATCAGATTGAGATTATAAACCCAGTTGAATATGCTCCATATGTAGAATTTGGACATAGGACTAGAAATCATAAAGGGTGGGTACCTGGCCGATTTATGCTTACCATTTCAGAAAAGGAGTTAGAGTCACAAGCCCCCAAAATTCTAGAAAGAAAATTGATGCAGTATTTAGGAGGTATATTTAGTGATTAACGAACTAATTATAGGTATTTCACAAGCACTAGATACTGCATTTAGTGATGTGGAGATACATGTAGATGAGATAAAGCAAGGACTTGTTGAGCCTTGCTTTTTTATTATGCTCTTAGAACCTAGCCAAGAGCAGATACTTGGACCAAGGTACTACCGAGAAAATTCCTTTGATATTCATTATTTCCCTAAGACAGATAACACATCCGAAATTAATAATGCAGTTGACAAGCTTATGGATGCTTTAGAGTACATTAATTTTGACGGTGGATTGCTTAGAGGAACTAAAATGCATAGCGAAACAGTATCAGGTGTTCTACATTTCTTTGTGGATTACAACTTCTACACAATTAAAGATAAGATTGCTGATCCGTATATGGAACAGCTTAAAGTGAAAGGCAAGGTGAGAAAAAGTGAGTGAACCTAAGTTGACTAAATCAAAAGAATCAACTAATGAAGTAGGATTTACAAAGTCACAACTTCTAAAATCAAAAAAATATATTCACCAAACAGATGTGCTCAATGTTATTTTAGAAGATGACAAAAACTATACCATCAAGGAAGTTGAAAAACTTATTGATGGCTTTATGAAGAAAGAGGTGAAGTAGTATGGCTTTAGGTGGAGGTGTGTTTTTAACACAAAACAAAAAGATACCTGGTACATATATCAATTTTATTAGTGCTGCTAGAGCAAGTACTAATATTAGTGATCGTGGTTATGCAGCTATGCCCCTAATATTAGATTGGGGACCAGATGGTGAAGTATTTACCGTAGAGGTTGCAGACTTTCAAAAAGAGTCATTAAAAATATTTGGTTATGACTATACAGCAGATAAATTGAAAGGCCTTAGAGACTTATTTAAGAACATTAAAACACTTTATGCTTACAAGCTTAATAAAGGTACTAAGGCATCAAATACACTAGCTACAGCTAAGTACAGTGGTATCAGAGGTAATGCTATTACAGTCAAAGTTGAAGCAAATGTGGATGATCCTAGTAAGTTTAACGTCACAACATTATTTGATGGCGTTGAAGTAGATATCCAGGTTGTAGGTAATACTGCAGATTTAAAGGCAAATAACTATGTAGGAGAATGGAAAACATCAGCTACCATTGAAGCTACTGCAGGTATTCCTATGGGAGGGGGTACAAATGGAGAAGTAACAGGTACAGATTATCAAACCTTCTTAGATAAGATTGAATCTTATAGTTTTAATACGCTAGGATGCTTATCTACAGAAAGTACTATTAAGGATTTATTTTCTCAGTTTACTAAGAGACTTCGTGATGATATGGGAATTAAGTTCCAAACAGTACTTTATAATCAAAAAGCTGATTATGAAGGTGTTATCAATGTCAAAAATGCTGTTACAGATGCAAGTGAACTTGAATCAAGTGCAGTTTATTGGGTAACTGGTGCAAGTGCAGGATGTGCAGTAAATAAGTCAAATACCAACAAGAAATATGATGGTGACTTTACTATTAATGTAGAGTACAAGCAAAGTCAACTTGAAAAAGCAATTGAGGATGGGGAGTTTGTATTTCATAAGGTGGGTGATGAAGTTCATGTGCTTAATGATATTAACTCTTTTGTAAGCTTTACAAAGGATAAGAATGAAGATTTCGGCATGAATCAAGTTGTACGTGTTCTGGATCAAATTGCTAATGATATAGCGGTACTTTTTAATAGACAATATATCGGTAAAGTTCAAAATAATGCTGCAGGTCGTATCGCTTTTTGGAATGACTTAGTGAGTTACAATAAAGAACTTGAACGTCTTCAAGCCTTAGAAAATGTTAAAGGTGACGAAATTATTGTAGAAAAAGGTGCTAGTAAGGATTCGGTAATCGTAACTAATCCAGTAACACCAGTTTGTGCAATGGCCAAACTTTATATGACTGTAGTTGTATCTTAGGAAAGGAGGAGTAGAGATGAAATTAGATTTACAGTTTTTTGCTCAGCAAATGCATGCAAAAGATACAGTATCAGCTTCTTTGGCAGAGTGCTTTGTGACTATCGAAGGCAATCGTTACAATTTCATGCAAGCCATTAATTTAGAAGCTAAGTTTGAGAAGAATAAGACTGAGGTACCTATCTTAGGAAAAACAGGCAAAGGTAATAAGGCTACAGGATGGAAAGGTTCAGGTTCAGCTACATTCCATTACAATACTTCCATTTTTAGAGAGTTGCTAGTACGTTTTAAAGAGACTGGGGAAGATGTTTATTTTGATATTCAGGTGACTAATGAAGATCCTACCTCTAGCGTGGGTCGTCAAACTATCATCTTAAAAGATTGTAACTTAGACGGTGGTCTTCTCACCAAATTTGATGCAGATGCAGAGTATTTAGATGAGGATATTGACTTTACATTTGAAGATTTCGAGATGCCAGAGAAATTTAATATTTTAGCAGGTATGCAATAAGGTGCTCTATATGAGCGCCTTTTAATTTAGAAGGGAGAATTAGAAATGAGTGGATTAAGTGTATTTTTTGCAGAGAATGTAGCAAAGGCTGAGGTAGTAAAATACGTTGCCTCTAAACGATTTAAAGATGAGAAAGGTAATCCGGTTGAATGGCAAATTGGATGTGTTACATCTGATGAGGATGAAGCCATTAGAAAAAGCTGTACTAGAAAGGTACCTATTCCAGGTAAAAAGAATGCCTATATGCCTGAAACAGACTTTGAAAGTTATTTAGGTAAATTAGCTGTTAGATGTATTGTCTATCCTAATCTTAATGATACAGAGCTTCAAAATAGCTATGGCGTTATGGGAGCTGATAAGCTTCTAAAAACCATGTTAAAGCCAGGTGAATATCAGGACTTATTAAAGAAAATCCAAGAAATAAACGGTTTTGATGAAACTATGGAAGATATGGTTGAAGAGGCAAAAAACTAATTGAAGGAGATGATAGCGAAGCTAACTATGCTTACTATTGTCTCCACAAGCTTAAGATGCTACCTAGCGAATTTTTAGGATTACCTAAGAAAGAAAAGGCTTTTGTTATAGCAGCTATTAGAATAAAGCAAGAAAATGATAAAAATAAAGCCAGAGAAGCTAAATCTAAAAGTAAAAGGAAGTGAGGTGCTACATGGCTACGATTAGAACAGTACTACAGTTACAGGATAGGTTCACACCTGTATTAAGAAATATGAGTAATGCATTAAATTTAACTATTAGTAGTTTTGAAGCACTTCAACGCGCTTCCCATAATGCGGTAGATACATCTAGCATACAATCAGCGAGGCAGGCATTAGCTAGTGCAGAGATTGGCATTAATGAAATAGAGCAAGGCATACGAGAGGCTAATGCGCATCAACAACGATTTAATAATACCGTTCGTAGTGGTGGAAGTGCTATCGATAGTATGGCAGGAAAGATTAAGTCAATGGTTGGTGCTTATATTGGATTTAGATCATTGCAAGCTGGAATGCAAGCTACTGATACATATGTAAGCAATAATGCTAGATTAGACTTAATTAATGATGGTTTACAGACTCAGGCAGAGCTTCAAGATAAGATTTATCAAGCAGCACAACGAAGCCGCGGTGAGTATAATGCAATGGTGAATACAGTTGCTAAACTAGGGTTGTTAGCAGGCGATGCATTTAACAGTAATGATGAAATTGTAGCTTTCAGTGAACTGATGAATAAGTCGTTTAAGATAAGCGGTGCCAGTACGCAAGAAGCTAGTAATGCCATGTACCAATTAACACAAGCTATGGCGTCAGGTAGACTACAAGGCGATGAGTATCGTTCAATTATTGAGAATGCGCCTATGCTTGCAAATGCTATTGCTGAGTATTGTGGTGTCTCACGTGGCGAATTAAAGGAACTAGCTAGTGATGGTGCCATCAGTGCAGATATTATTAAAGCATCAGTATTTAAAATGGCTGGCGATGTAGAAGAAAGATTTAAGACTCTTCCAACTACATTTGGTGATGTTTGGACAATGATTAAAAATACTGGAATACAGCAATTTTCTAGCTTAATGCAAAAGGTAAACGGATTTCTAAATTCTGCCACAGGTCAAAACATGGTAAATGGAATATCGAGCGCTATTGGTACTATGGCGATGGTATTAGGTGTAGTTTTCGATATGGTGGCAGGTGTTTCTACATTCTTTTCTGACAATTGGTCTATTATAGAACCTATTATATGGGGGATTGTAGGGGCATTTGTAGTTTATAATGGCGTACTTGCTATATATAACACATGTAAATCAATAGCAGCAGGTTTAGAAGCCTATCATGCAGCTAAAGCGGCGATATCAGCAGGAGCTACACTAGCACAAGCAGCAGCAACTACAACAGCAACTGGAGCCCAGGTAGGATTAAATATGGCACTTTTAGCATGTCCTATCACATGGATTATAGCCGCTATTATTCTTGTTATTGTTTGTATTTATGCAGTTATAGGGGCAATAAATAATGTCGCAGGCACTACATATAGTGCAACTGGATTTATATGTGGAATCATAACAGAAGCAATAGCACTGATATGGAACTTATTTTTAGGATTGCTAGAACTTATTTTAGGTGTTGTGAATTTCTTAATTAATCCATTTATTGAATTTGCTAATTTTCTAGGTAATGTTTTTAATTCACCAGTATCGTCAGTTATTTATCTTTTTCAAGGATTAGCAGATAATGTATTAGGCGTACTTGAAAAAATAGCTTCAGCTATGGATTTTGTATTTGGTTCTAATATGGCTGGAACAGTAGCAGGTTGGCGTGCAGGGCTTAAGGAAATGGCAGATAATGTAGTAAAAGAGTATGCTCCTAATGAGAACTATCAAAAAGTAATGGAAAGCATAGATTTAAATGTAAAAGACATGGGGTTAGATCGTTGGGCATATAGTGATGCCTTTGGAGTAGGATACGATTTTGGAGTAGGCATTGATAAGAAAATGGGTGAAATGTTTAGTACTCCTAATATGAACGACTTGAATAGCAATATACCTGATTACTCATCTATGGGACAGAATTTAGACAATATAGCTGGAGATACTGGGAAAATGTCAGATAGCTTAGATACATCTGAGGAAGATCTAAAGTATCTTAGGGATATTGCAGAACAAGAAGCTGTTAATAGATTTACTACAGCTGAAATCAAAGTGGACATAGGTGGGGTGAATAATACAGTCAACAATAATGCTGATTTAGATGGAATTGCTGATTACTTAGCAGTAAAAGTTGAAGAACAAATGAAAATAGCAGCGGAGGGGGTGCATGAGTAATGTACTTATTCTATCTAGGAGGGGTGCAGTTACCGATTGCGCCATCTAAGTTTCAAGTTAAAATCAATGGAAACAATAAAACTGTAACACTTATTAACGAAGGTGAAGTTAATCTAATCAAACCAGCGGGGTTATCTGATATAAGTTTTGACGTATTATTACCAAATGTAAAGTATCCTTTTGCAAATTATCCTGATGGATTTAAAGAGGCCTCATATTATCTTGGTGTGTTTAAGTTTTTAAAAACTTCAAATAAAGCGTTTGAATTTAGTGTATCTAGGGTATTACCTTCAGGTAATCAATTATTTGAAACTATATTCACCGCCACAATTGAAGATTATACGATAACTGAAGATGCCGATAAATATGGTTCTGATGTTGGGGTAAGTATTAAGTTGAAGGAGTATAAGGGGTATGAAACACAGAAGTTAAATATTACAAAAAAGCCTATAAATAATAGTGGAAGTGATGGAAGTAATAAAACAGTTAGTAAGACAATTGCTACCATAGAAAAAAATAGAAGTACTGATAAAACCCCCTCTAGAACACATACAGTGAAAAGTGGTGAAACTCTATGGGCTATATGTAAAAAGGAGCTTAATGATGGTGCTAAATATAAGGAAATTGCTAATTTAAATGGTATAAAGAATCCTAATCTGATTTATGTGGGGCAGGTGATTAAGCTTGGATAATTGTGTTGAGTTACTTATACAAAATGGAGAAGTGGTTTATCAGCCGGTTATTGAAGGTGAAATTACATGGGAGACTGAAAGAAAAGGAACTCCAGGGAAGCTGAGTTTTAATATTTTAAAAGATGAGATAATTAACTTTCAAGAAGGTAATAGAGTTACATTTACTTATAATGGGGAAAAAATATTTTACGGTTTTGTTTTTAATAAATCGAGAGATAAAAGCCCCATTATTAAAGTTGTTGCCTATGATCAGCTTAGATATTTTAAGAATAAAGAAACATTTGTATATACAAACAAGACCGCTGGTGCATTACTTAAAAAGATTTGTAGTGAGTTTAGGTTAAAATGGGGCAATGTGGAAGATACGGAGTATGTAATTGCTTCAAGAGTTGAAGATAATACAACTTTATTTGATATCATGCAAAATGCGTTAGACCTTACTTTACAAAACAAAGGCAAGATGTATATCCTATATGATGACTTTGGGAATTTAGCATTAAGGAATGTAGAGTCTTTGAAGTTAGATTTGATAATTAATGAAGAAACAGCACAAGACTTTGACTATAAGTCTTCAATAGATGGAGAAACTTATAACAAAATTAAGTTAAGCTACGAAAATAAAGAGACAGGTAAGCGAGAAATATATATAGCTAAGGATGGCACCAACATTAATAAGTGGGGTGTACTACAGTACTTTGATACTATTGATGAAAAGACGAATGGTAAGGCAAAGGCTGATGCATTACTAAAGTTATACAATGATAAGACTAGAAACTTAACTATTAAGGATGCTTTTGGTGATGCGAGGGTTCGTGGTGGATCCAGTGTAGTTGTTATTTTGAACCTAGGTGACGTTAATGTTAGAAATTACATGCTAGTTGAAAAGGTTAAGCATACTTTTTCTATCAATTTACATACTATGGATTTAACACTTAGGGGTGGAACTAAGAAAGGAGTGAACTTTAGTGCCTAATTTAGTAGAAATCATAAAGCAAGCAGCATGTGAAGCTAATGAAGCTACTAAGCCTATGAATTTATTAATAGGAGTAGTTACAAGTGAAAGTCCTTTAGTTATTACCTTAGAACAAAGATTACCATTAAGTGAGGAATTTCTAATCTTAACTAAGCATGTTACAGACCATTATGTTGATATGGATGTAAGTCATAGTACTAGAGATAAGTCAGTATCAGGGTTAACGCATAGTCATACTTACGAGGGAACAACTAAAGAAACTTCTTTAGATGGACATACACATGATGTGCCACTTAAAGAAGGGAATGTCACTTCTGAATCAGCTAAAGAAGGCACAACATCTCATGCTCATTTATATGAAGGTGTTACAGGAGCGGCATTTGCTGAATCTACAGAAGATGCAACTAAACATGCACATGAATATAAGGGCAGAAAGAAAGTATTGCTTCATTATGGACTAAAGCAAGGTGAAAGCGTTTTACTTGTGAGAATGCAAGGAGGACAAAAATATCTAGTATTGGACCGTATAGGGGAAGTACCAATAAAAGGAGAGTGGGTAAATTGATACCGAATGTTAATGATGACTTAGTAAATGACATAGAAGTAGTTAATCAGCCTACTAACACCTATGAAATTAAACTAGAAAAAGACAAGATGGGAACTTATATAAATGGTATAGAAGCCATGAAACAAGCTATTTATCATATTGTAAATACTGAAAGGTATCAATATCTTATCTATTCGTGGAATTACGGTGTTGAGCTGGCCGACTTGTTTGGAAAGCCTATAAGCTACTGTTATCCAGAAATCAAACGAAGGATTACAGAAGCTCTATTACAAGATGACAGAATTGAAATTGTGGATAGTTTCGAGTTTAGCTATAGAAAAGGTGATGTACTTGTGAAATTTAGAGCTATTACTACAGAAGGTGAGATTGAGATTGAGAAGGTGGTGAAGATCGGATGAGTGAAGTAATTACTTTTAATGCCTTACTACAAAGGATGCTTGATAGAGTACCTGACACCGTAGATAAGAGAGAAGGAAGTATTATATATGATGCTTTAGCACCTGCAGCAGCTGAATTAGTTCAAGCATACATAGAATTAGAAGGTTACTTGGACTTAGTGTTTGTAGATACATCTGCAGGAAGCTATTTAACTAGGCTATGTAGTCAATTTGGAGTAGATAGGCAGCCAGCTACATATGCAGTACGCAAAGGTAGTTTTAAAGATAGTAAGAATAATCCCTTTAATGTACCAATAGGAAGCAGATACACCATTGATACTTTAGCCTATTCGGCTATAGAAAAGATAGGAGAAGGGGAATTTCAGCTGAGATGTGAAATTGTAGGAACGATTGGAAATACTTCATTTGGTAAGTTGATTCCAGTCGATTACATAGAAGGATTGGCAACTGCTGAGCTTGAAGAGGTTCTTATCCCTGGTGAAGAAGAGGAAACAGATGAACAGCTAAAGGAACGTTACTTTGAGTATGTGAGGGAACCAGCATTTGGAGGTAATATTGCAGACTACAAGAGAAAAGTAAAGACATTGGAAGGTGTGGGTAGTGTTAAAGTATTTCCCATTTGGAATGGTGAAGGGACTGTTAAGCTCGTATTACTTGATTCAGAGTATAACATTCCGACCCCTACACTTATTGCATATGTAAAAGAAGCAGTTACACCTGATAATAGTGAAAATGGATTAGGGATAGCACCTGTAGGGCATACAGTAACTGTCGTTGGTGCAGGGACTACGCCTGTGAATGTAGGCATTACTGTAATACTAGCAAATGGATATTCTAAAGAAGTAGTAACGTTAGCTATTAAGGAAACAATTAATGAATATATTCGTACCATTCGTGAGTCATGGGAGAAAAATGAGACACTTACTGTAAGGCTAGCACACATTGATTCTAGGGCACTTAACGTTGAAGGTGTACTAGATGTAAGTTTAACTACCATAAATGACATATCAAACAATGTACTTATTTCAGCTGAGAATGTACCGATTTTAGGAGAGGTTGTGATAACTTATGCTTAAGATTTATGAGTACTGGATTCCTAAAATACAAGATATAGATGAATTTAAGAAGTTAGCTGATGCAGAGCAACCAGAGATAGATTTATTTAATCAGGAGGTAAAGCAGTTTCCAAATGAGATCATTGTTAATTCTGCTTCTAATGTAGGGCTAAGTAGGTATGAGAGTATGTTAGGTCTTCATAAGATGGCTACTACAGAAATTAGAAGAAGCAACATACTTGCCAACTTAAATAATAGTCTACCATTTACCTTGCAATACTTTAAAAATTTACTTAGTAATGTTATTGGAGAAGGTGATTATTGGTTACTGGTTGACGGTTATCATTTGGAACTAGGTGTTATTGCTACAAAGGAAGAACTTTTAGAAATGCTTAGAGATGAGCTAAGAAAAAAGATACCTGCTAATATGGGAGCATCTGTTAAGGTGCTTGAATCCATAGATACAACTTATTATACAGGGTTTTATATGCATACAGCAGACGTGATCACAATATAGAAAGGGGATAGCTAAGTGAGTAATTTTAGTAATAAAACCATTACTTCTAAAGGATTAGAATTGCTAAGTGCCACACTTTCGGGTGGAACATTAGAGTTTACACGTATTGTAATGGGCAGTGGCGTATATAGTGGTGATATTGGGTTGATTGAAAGTTTAGTAAACCAAAAGCAAAGTTTAGATATTAAGAGTATTACAAGAAAAGGCAGTCAAGTAGTACTATCAACTACATTATTACAAAATGCTATTACAGAAGATTTCTATTGGAAAGAAGTTGGTGTATATGCCAAAGGTTCTGATGGATTAGAGATTCTCTATATGTATGGTAGCGCAAGTGAAGCCTCCTATATCTCAAAGGATATGCTAAATGAGAAGATGATTAATATTGGAGTATTAGTAAGTAATGCTACTAATATAACAGCTACTATTAATAATAGCTTAGTGTATTTAAGTAGAGAGGACCTTCAAGGACATAATGATGATGAAAATTCACATCAACCCCTAAGAGTATGGATAACTAATTTATTAGCTAATTTGACATTACCTTGGAGTAAGATTACTGCAAAACCAGATACATATCCGCCTACTGCACATGAACATAATGTAGTAACTACATCCGCAAATGGCTTTATGAGTACAACAGATAAAGTAAAGCTGAATGGAATTGATAAAAATGCCAATAATTATACGCATCCAGGGAGTGGTACCAATCCACATGGGACCACTAAATCTGATGTGGGGCTTGGGAGTGTTCAGAATTATGGCGTAGCAACAACTGAACAAGCTCAAAACGGAACAGCAGATAATGCTTATATGACCCCATTAAAAACAATGCAGGAAATTGAGGCTTGGTATACAGCAAACAAGAGTAAGTTTGGAGGGGATATTGTGGGAAAGAAGATGCAGTATGAAGGTGTTGTAGTTTCAGGGGTTGAAAATGTTATGACATTATTAAAATTTTTTTCATATGCTAAAGGTGGAATGGTTAGAATAATAGCAAATCGTGAGGGTGATTATCCAAAATATTTCACAATAAAAGTAGATGGTTCGTTTATTTGCCAAGATGTGTTCTTAACAAGACTATTTGGATTTGAATATGGTACTAGTGGTGGTACAACACATTTTCTTGATATACCGTTTGATTCAGAAGTTGAGATATATGGAAGAAATGATACTGCTACAGGTACGTCTAGCTCAAGTCGTTCCTACGTTGTTAATTTTATATATTACCTGAATAAATAAGGAGATACTTATGAATAAATATATATTAAAAATTGATGTTGACAATAATATACTATCTGTATTGAACACATTTGATTACAATGATAATGATATAGAATTAACTGAAAGTGAATATTTAAATGCATTAAGGTATAACAAGTTTGATCCTAATACAAGGTTATTTTCTGAATTACGTCATGGGAGCAAAAGTGAGTTAGATGAGTTAATAACTAGTACAATTTCAAAAAGTAAAATTTTACTAGAAAAATGGCTTGAAGAAAATCCACTTTTTAGCACAGTCCACAATACGGCAGGAGAATATTATACAGTAACACAAGAGAAGCAGACGCAATTAACGCAGATGATTACACTTGCTACTTTAGCAGCTCAAACTGGAATTCCGTTCATCCCTACATGGAACTCTACAAGTAACGTGTGCGAAGAATGGACTATTGAAGAACTAACAGCTTTAACATTTGAAATTACAAGATATGTATTACCTAGAGTTAAGAAACAGCAAGATTATGAAGTGCAGATAAGAGAAGCAACTACCAAAGAGGAGGTTGAATCTATTGAAATCGATTATACAACTATTTAAGCATCTAATCCTATTTTTAGTGGGAGCAGGTGCTTATTATTTTATTGAAATTCTCTGGGATGGTGGTAGTCATTGGACAATGGCTTTACTAGGAGGGATGTGCTTTGTATTAATGGGATTAATTAATGAATTTCTATCGTGGGACACACCTATGTGGATACAAGCATTGATAGGTAGCGTAATAGTGACGATTTTAGAGTTTATATTTGGTTATGTATTAAATATCTGGCTTAAGTTAGGCATTTGGGACTATTCTCAAATGCCTTTAAACATTTTGGGGCAAGTGTGTTTAGTATTTAGTATGTTTTGGTTCTTCTTATCGATTCTAGCTATATTATTGGATGATTATCTTAGGTATTGGCTATTTCAAGAAGAAGAACCTCATTACAAAATATTTTAGGGGGGATACTATGACACAGGTTATGTATTGGCTTCTAGCACTAATATTAACATCAATAAGTGTAGTAATTTCAGTATCTACTTTTATAGCAGGAAAGAAAAAAGGCAGGTCTGATGCAGAGAAAGATTTGAGTAGAAGAAGTTATGAAGAAGGACAAGAAGATATGAAAATGGCTATGCAGGTTAGTAATACGGCAAAAGATGTATCTGAAATAAAGTTAATGCTGAAAGAATTTGATTTTGGAGAATATAAGATGCGTATAAAGCAACTTGAGATGGCTGTATTTGGAGAAACCAAAGATGTTAAGAAAGTGACATAGAAAGGTGATGAAAATGACAGATGAAGAAAAGAAAACCTTGGAAGAGCTAAGGCAAAAAGAAAAGAAAGAAGAAGCTGCTAAAAAAAGACATAGTAAGAAAATGCGAAAAGGATTGTTCACGAAAATCATTGTATTAACAGTATTTACTTATTTATTTTTCTTTACCAAGGAAGTACTTGATGTGTTTAAAACAACAGGAAGTGAGCCCTCTACACTTATCACATGTGTATTTGCAATTTTAGGTTTAGAGTGCGGAGTCCTTGGGTGGATTAAAAGTACGAAGATTAAGAAAGGGGAATAAGGATGTTAGAATTAAACATGACAACAGTAGTTTTTATAATGGGTGTATTAGTATTCTTAACTAATGCAATTGTAGAGGTCATTAAACAGGTATTTAGTATTAATGGAGAGAAAGCAATCAATAAGGTTGCTTTAGGCGTAGCTATGCTACTTACAGTAGTGAGTTACTTTATTTACATAGGTTATACATCTAGTAAGTTTATTTGGTATTATCTTGTAGGAGCTAGTATATTAGGTTTTATAGTTGCGTTAGTGGCCATGTTAGGTTGGGATAAGGTTTTAAAAATGTGGCAGCAGAGCAAAAGGGAGGAATAGGATATGGCATATACAAGAGCAGACTTTATTGCAAAAGTAGGACCTCTTGCACAGACAGATGCTAAGATTTCTAGAATACTAGCAAGTCTTACAATTGCACAAGCTATCTTAGAAAGTAATAACGGTAATAGTACTTTGACAAGAGAAGCTAATGCCCTATTTGGTATTAAAGCTACTAATTGGAGGGGGAAGGTGTGGACTGGTAAGACAGTAGAGTATTACAACCCGAACAGTCCTACAACGATTACAGCAGGATTTAGAGCATACGACAGTTGGCAAAAGTCTATAGAAGACCATAGTAATTTATTAACTAATGCTAGCAGATATAAAGCAGTAATAGGTGAAAAGGATTATAAGAAAGCTTGTAAAGCTATTCATGCAGCTGGATATGCGACAGATCCGCAATATGCAAATAAACTAATTAAGTTAATTGAAGATCATAACTTGACTAAATTTGATGATGTAATGGAAGATGATCAAGAACTAGCTAATGCGGCAAGTGAAATTATAAAGCGTGGAATAGATTTAAACTTTAATAAGTGGAAGAGAAAAGACCTAATTAAACTAGCTGATGTACCATTCTTAGTATGTAAGCTAGCAGGAATAAAGGTTGTTGGGGTAGTAAACAAAGAACAGTATAAACAAGCTATAGATAAGTTGGTTTCAAAGCAAGTTATTTCTCAACGTCTAATCTGGGATGAAAAGAGATATACAGCTAATAATGTTAGATCACTGCTAATTAAATTTAGTAAACTAGGGTAGGGCCAAAAGCCTTACCCTTCTTTTTTATGGATTTATCAGAAAATATTTTACAAACACGCTTGACATTAATCACGATATAGTGTATAATTTAATTATAAAGGAGGTGAGAAAATGAGTAGGAAAAGAAAAAAGCAAGACAATAAAAAAGAGTCCTTAATACTTATAACAGCTTTAATTAATCTAGTGATTGCCCTCATAGGATTAATAAAAACACTGATAAGCTAAGAACTCCACCTAGGGAGGGAAACCTCCCTAGGGTTTATAAAAATTATAAATCACCTACTCATTAAAAGCAATGACTATCTTAATATTAATTTTAACGGCCTTAAACACAATCAATGTTATAGCTCCAATGCCACTATGGTATAGAATTACAATGTTAATATTTTCAATTGTAGTCTTAGCTATAGCAATAAAGAAAAGGAAGTGAAAACATGATTTGGGATGAGTTAATAAGCTTAAAAGAAGCAGCGGAATTATTTGAGCGCGAAGAAAGTACATTAAGAAGAGCGATAAGTAATGGCATTTTAAAAGAAGGAACCGACTGTAAGAAGTTTGGTAAACAGTGGGTAATTTTAAAAAGCAGTATGGAAAAAATTTATGGAGATAAAGAACGTAAAAGAATATCAAGAGAAAGCTAGGGTTTATGCTCTAGCTTCTTTTTTTGGCTCCAAATGCGAATTTGTTTAAGAAATTGTAGAATTTATAAATAATAGTGAGAAAAAGGCGGATTTTATTAGGTATCAATTGTGTATCACGCAATATATTTATTATATATAAGTATATAAATATTCCTGACGAAAAATAAGTTTGACTTTTCTGAATAAAATATTATAATTAAAGTATAAAAGTAAATAAAATCTATAGACCAACAATACACGTATATAATGCTTGCATTGTTGTTTTCTTTTTAGGAGTGGTCAGAGTGCCAAAGCGAAAAAAAGTTCAACCTATATACATACAATGTAATGAGTGTGACAAAAGAGATAAGTACAATGTATTAGCGACTCCTGGATGGAGAGTAGGATATACACTAATTTGTTGGTTATGGCTAGGTAAAGGTATAGCTGAAGGAAATGCTTTTTTTATATCATTAGGGATGCTAGTAATACCATTACTTATTGAATATTTTTCATTTACACCACAAGATAAGGCAAGAAGAGTAGTGAAAGTAATACAAATCATATGTTGTTTGGTATTCTCACTGTTTGCCATACTTGGTGCATTTGACTGTTTAATAATTGCTAAAGATGGAAACAATTTATTTATACAATCCACAGGAACTCATCTTTTATTTAACAATACTAATTTTAAATTGCAATACTTTTATTATGCTAGTTTAATACTTGTTGTGTTAACTGTAATCGATTGTACCTCTCAACCTAAAGAGATTGAGTGCATTTTGAAAGAAAAAGTGAAATTTCAGTTTTAGAAAGGAGTGAGTATTATGTTAATACAAAGGTTACTATTATTATGTGTGGCGCTTATAATAGGTACTATAATAGGAACATATATCAAACTCAGACGATTAAATTGCAGATTTTGTGGTGCATTTTCGGTACTAGTACCAATTACAGTTGTTGTGTATACAATTCAGTGGTGTTTATCTGAAGATGAAGTTAATATGGAAAGTAGATCCTTGATACAAGTTATAAGGAAGCTAAAATTTGCTATTTATAATTTAACTAATTTATTAACAATAGGATGTTATTCACTTGTTGAGGCACAACAAGAAGTTGATTTAAAGAACAAAAACACATCTACAGATGTTATTGGGGTGAGTAAAAAAACTTATGAAAAAGAAGTTGATGACCTTTATTTGAAATTTGCCTCTTTAGCATAGGAGAAAGAATAAAAGAATAGTTTTAGATAGGATCAGGCAACAGTGCTTGGTCCTTTTTTACTGTATAGATACACTATTTTCAGGGAATAATTATATCATCAAATAATAAGAAGGATGATAATTATGACAGTTGTTAGAGCACTTAATCTACTTGCTTCTGGTATGACGGTAGGTGCGGTAATAGGAACAATAAGAGCTTTCATTATAATCAACAAGGATTCATAATATGTAAAAAGATAGTTTGAATTGTGACCAGGTGTAATGTCTGGTCTTTTTAGGTGTAAATATAACTTAGGTGGGAATACTCTTTGAAAGGAGCTGATCATTATGAAATACAGAGTATTTATCAATGGCAAACCGATTCAAGAATGTTCGATGGAGGAAAGATACCAAATGGATTTAGCTATAGTTAGGTCTTTTGAGGAAGTATTTGACTTAATTATACCTATTGATGAAAATGAATATAAGCCAGATGGAAAGTGCTATGAACTATATACTGAACAGAATAGAAATAAGTATTGGGAATCTAAAGGATAGGTTATACTATAACACCACCCAATGCTTAAATCGTTGTATATTTATTAATTGATTCATGTACTGTAAAAATAGTAGTTTGGTAGAGCTAGGTGAAAACTTGGTTCTATTTTTTATGTCTAAATTTTTACTAAGATGTCAATGCTCTAAAAAATAAGAAAGGAGCAATAAGTATGAAATACATTATTTTATTACAAGCGGGAGATGTAGTAAAACCTATAGAAGAAGCTACTCCAGAAGAGCGTAAAGCACTAGAAGAAAAGGCTATAAAATCTTTTGAGAAGCATTTGGGTATTAAATACGTAGGAGATAAAGTTAAAAACGAATCTAATTGGGGTAAAGATAGTAAATAAGATTAGTATATGTTTTATTTGCATAGATAGAAAAGTTATTGTAATATTAAGAAAATATCGATATAAAAGGGGAGATTTTATGTTATGCAAGCGTTGTGGAAAAGAATTACCAAATGGTAGTAAGTTTTGCCTTGAATGTGGTGAGAAAATAGATTCTTTAGAAGAGATTATATCAAGTAATACTGAAAATACTAAACCAATAAGTATTAGGAAACCAATATATAAGAGGATAAGCTTTTGGATAATAATAATATCATTTATTATTACTAGTATAAGTATTAATATTCAACTTATAAATAGTGATATTAATACAAGTATGAAAGGAAATATCTTTATTGGAGTAGCATCTGAGGAAGCAGAGAATGCAAAGCAGATATTAAAAGAATGTGGCATAAGTAACATTAAAGCAGCAACTCGTGATGAAATGCTAGATGTTGATGGTTTAAAAGGGTATAGGCTAAGTACAGAACTAGATAACATTGGACAAGTATGTGTATATTTTGATCATGAAAAGCTAAGACAAGTAAGGTTTTTAAGCCAATACTTATATAGGAACCAGAAAGTAGAGGCTGTAGCTCAAGAGTTTTATATAAATACTGATGAAGGAACTAAGTACCAAATTAGTTGTCAAAATGCTATAAAAGAACTTTTAAAAGCTCCTTCTACTGCTAAATTTCCTAATATAACTGAATGGAAGTTTGGAAAAGAAAATGGAGTTGTAACAATACAGAGTTATGTAGATGCTCAAAATAGTTTTGGAGCAATGATGAGATCTGATTTTCAATTTAAATTCAAAGATGATAAGGTTATTTCTCTTATTTTTGATGGAACTGAATATATTAAGTAAGTTAAAATTAGTGTGTGTATTTACCCATGCATATTTATAGCGTGCAACTTTATCTAATCAAAGTTATAAAAATAAGCAGTTGAATTAAATATACGTAAGAATATACGTAGCAGACAAGTTCTTTTTAGTATTTTTATACTGTAGTATAAAGAAATAAAATGAGTCATATCCATTGAATAACAATAAGTTTATAGTATTTTCAATGATTTGGGGAAGTGTAAAATTAGAGTAACTCATTCGTAATGAGTAAGTCGGGGGTTCGAGTCCCCCTTCCAGCTTTATTAAAAACATAGGAATTACAAGTGGTGGAGGACTTTTTAGTCCTCTTTTTTCTTTTCTATAATTTCCATATTTGATATTGAAAAACACCGTTTTACACAAGTTTTTGTGTAGAAATTGTGTATTATTTAGATATGGGGTTGATTGTAAGTTATGTACATTAGTTGAGTTAGGTGATGTATTCAACTTCTTAGTAGAGAGAATAGGGCAAACTGAAAAGAATAGATTGAAGATAATGAAAAACAGTACATGAGGAAGAAGAATTAAAAAGAAATGAATATAGAGCATAAAGAACACTTGTTGTCACCAGGTACTAGGGATGTACTTAATCAATACGTAATATTCAACTCAAATAGGCCAACGATAAACGATATCCTTGAACACATACAGGGCCAGAGAAAGGGCATAGCCCCCATTCAGTAAGCAGTATGGGCTATCATTGTATGCAAATAAATATAACGTGTAAAAACACCTGAGTTAGTATTTTAATCAAATATGTAAGTAAACTAGGGTAGGGCAAAAGCCTTACCCTCTTTTTTCATGCTCAAATACGAATTTATTTAATAGAAAATATGGATTTTAGAGTAAGGTTAACCTTTAAACCATAGAACGTAGCAATAAGTAAAAAAGATTATATTATGATCTATTTAAAGAAACCCTTGGATATTTCTGATTATATAGAGATAACTTTATTGATAAATTGATGGTAATTAAGAAGATATAATGAACAGGAAAAATAGAAAAATTAAAATAAATAAAAATTTATAAAATAAATAATTATCAGAAAAAAGGCGAAAGTATATAAAAAGCATGATATAATAGTCCTTAGATAGTAAAAAAACATAAATTATTTAATAATTCTTTAAAATGCGTCAGATTTTATTCTATATGATTGGGGAATATTAGAAATAAGCAAAAAACTAGAAAAGAATTGGAGTTTGGGCTATGAATAATAATACGAATGTTACGCCAATAAAGCCTTTATTAAGATGGGCGGGTGGTAAAACGTGGCTGATAAAATATTTAGATGAAATTATCGGAAACATGACATTTAATAATTATCATGAACCTTTTCTTGGAGGGGCAGCTGTTTTTTTTGCATTAAACCCTCAAAAGAGAGCATATTTATCAGATGCAAATGAAGATTTGATTAATACATATAAAGCAATTAAATATTACCCTAAAAAGGTAATAAAAGAACTATTAAGCTTTGAAAATACACAAGAAGCATATTATGAAATTCGTTCTACGTATAATGCAGATGATATATACATGGCAGCTAGATTTATATACTTAAATCAGACATCTTATAATGGGCTTTACCGGGTGAATAAAGCAGGACATTATAATGTGCCATATGGATTTAGAAGAAGTGTGCAGTTTGAATCAGAGCGTATCTTGACAGTAAGTAGGCGCTTGAAAAATGTAAGTTTAAAATCTGGTGATTTTACTATAAATAAATATAAAATAAATAAAGGAGATCTTATTTTTTTAGATCCGCCATATACAGTTTCACATAATAAGAATGGATTTATTGAGTATAATAAAAATCTTTTTTCTTTACAAGATCAATTTAGACTAAGTGATTACATTGATTTTATTAAAAGAAAAGGTGGATATTATATTTTAACTAATGCGGCACATGCAACTATAGAAGACATATTTGGTACAAAAGGAGATAGGCGAATAGAATTGTTTAGAAATAGTTTGATTGGGGGTAAGTACGCCAAAAGAGAAGAAGTTAGTGAGTATGTGTATACAAATTGGGGAGGTAATGTATCAAGATGACAAATTGGGATAAAGTTGTATCAGAGAAAGAACTTGGAATAGCAAAATCTTCTAGAAATAAAAAGTTTATTACAAAAAAAGAAAGAGCTATTGCACTACAAGAGTTGATAGAAGAAGGGTGGGATATGTGCAAAGAATATAAAGACCCCAAATTTATAGCGGTAAAAAAGGACAAGCCATACTATGAGATATTTGAAGATAAAGTATGGATGATGTTTGCTAATATGGGATTTACGTACATGAACAGTGATCGTACATTTGAGATGCAATATGACTACCAAAATGCAAACATAACACAACAAATAGATGTGTTTGCGGCTGATGATGAGACGGTACTTATTGTAGAATGTAAGTCTGCAGAAAAGCTAAAAGATGGTGTTTTTAAAAAAAATATTGAGGCATTTTATGGGCAAATGGATGGGTTAAGAAAAGAGGTACTAAAAAAGTTTCCGAGGAGAAAGGTAAAATTTATATGGGCCACTTCAAACTATATAATGAGTAAAGCAGATCTAGAAAAATTGGAAGAATGGAATATAGCATATTTTAGTGAAGCAGTAATTGATTATTACTATGAACTTTTAAAACATCTTGGGTCATGTGCAAAATATCAATTGCTAGGAAATCTATTTGCAGATCAGGAGATTAGAAATATGGATAATAAAATCCCAGCTATCCAAGGGAAAATGGGAGGGAATACTTATTATTCATTTTCAATAGAGCCAGATAAACTCTTAAAGATTGGGTATGTTCTTCATAGAAATGAAGCGAATAAGAACATGATGCCAACATATCAACGACTAATAAAGAAGAAGCGCTTAAAAGAAGTACAAACATTTATTAATCATGGAGGTTATTTCCCTAATTCTTTGATTGTTAGTATTGATACAAAAGGAAAAGGGATTCAATTTGACTCATCTGCTACTAAGATAGGTGACTCAATCTCTAGGTTGGGGATACTACATTTACCTAAACGATATAGATCGATATATATTATTGATGGGCAACATCGGTTATATGGTTATTCAGACTCGATATATGCAGCTAAAAATTCCATTCCAGTTGTTGCATTTGTAGATTTAGATCGGAAGGAACAAATTAAATTGTTTATGGATATTAATGAAAATCAAAAAGCAGTGCCTAAAACACTTAGGGTTACTTTGAATGCGGATATGTTATGGGTATCAGAAGATTATAATGAAAGACGCCAGGCTTTGCGTTCAAAGATTGCTCAAATGCTAGGAGAGGAAGAAACATCTCCATTATTTGGACGAGTAGTTATTGGAGAAAATGAGAAGACATCTATTAGATGTATAACAGTTGAAGCACTTCAAGGAGCTCTAAAAAAATGCAACTTTTTTACAATATATGCAAAGAAAAATATTATTATAAAAGATGGAACATTTGATCTTGGAGATAATCAGTCAACTGTTGATTGGTTTTATCCGTTTATAGAAGAGATATTTAGATATATAAAGGATAACTTAGAAGAAGAGTGGAATAAAGGTGAAAATAGTGAAGGAATTTTAACAATAAATAGAGGTATTCAAGCTGTGATTCGTGTTGCAAACGATATAGTTAACCATTTGATTAAAAATAGTGAGATTTCACCAAAGATACATAAGGTTGAAAAAGTAGTGGAGTCGATGAAATATTATATAGATCCCCTCATTGATTTTATACAGGGTATTACAGCAGAAAAAAGAAATGAATTAAAAAGTACATTTGGGGGGGGAGCAGATACAAAGTATTGGAGAATGTTTCAAAAAGCAATTGCGGATGAAAGAGATGATTTCAAACCTGAAGGTTTAGAAGAATATTGGTTGAATCAAGCTAAGGTTTTTAATAGTGAGTCTTTAGATTTATTGAGAGACATATCACTAGACATAAAAATAGTTATAGCTGAACAGTTGAAAAATAGACATGATGAAAAGTGGTTAATCAACGGAGTGCCTAAAGCAGTATATATACGTGCAAAAAAAGAATCAGATGATCAAAATTATGAATACCAAGTTGGAGGTGGTGAGGGGGAGATAACATCTATTTGGGAGTGCATAACCTTAGAGGAATGTACTGAAATTATAAAATACGGTAAAAACTGGTCTGAGATTTTTGAAGCAATTTTTGTTCCTCCTGGTGTCACAAGGGGAGATAAAAATATAAAGACAGAGTGGATGTCTAGACTTGCTGAGATAACTAAAAAATTAGCTAAACCGTCGTATAGTGTGAGTAAAGAAGAGTATGAATTTATTAGGGAAATACATAGTTGGAGATGTTAATTGAATAAAATAATATTTTATTAGAAAAGGAGTATTAGCTATGAAAAAAGTAATTTTACATAAGGTAAATGTTAGAAGCTTTATTAGTAGTGGGAAGTTAAAGGCTGCGCAAGACAAAATAAACGAGTATATTATTGAAAATAGACTAAGTGTACTAAGTGTATCTTTGTATAAAGAAAATGATGATGAATTTCTTTTCACATTAACATGTGAGTTGTGAGTAGTTGGAAGATAAATGAATAGTTTTAGATATGGTTAAGCTACGGCTTGACCTTTATTTTTTTCTATATCAAAAGATTACAAAAAATTACACAGATAAAGTATTATACTATATAAGAACGAGATATAAATAGTTAAGCTATAGAAAAATAGATAGTTTACGGACTTATAAATTTGAATTTGTTTAATTGCTTATGGAGGAATTAAAATGCATAAAGATGGTAAGTGGGCAAAAAACATAATTGATTTGCAAGAGGAGGATGGAAAATGGGGAGGGTTTCATTCGTTATCACAGTTTTATGATGCACCTATCACCACAGAGCAGGCTCTCCGTCGTCTTGAACGTCTGGGATACACGATAGAAGATGAGTGTATTCAAAAGGCTGTATTATATATGGATGATTGTATAACTGGGAAAAACACAATACCAGATAGACGAGAGAAACTGCATGATTGGAATATTTTTACGTCTATGATGTTGGCAACATGGATTAGAAGATTTACTTTGGATAATACAAATGCTAATAAAGTAGCTAAACAATGGGCTGATGTTATTTCTAGCGCTTTTGCAGGTGGTAGCTACAACCATAATGAATATGTTGTAGCTTATCATGAAATTTTGGGAATGAAGCCAACTGGAGGAAGACTTATAGACTTTGTGAATTTTTATCCCATTTCAATGTTAAGTAATTGTCTGGATAGACAAACAGAGATAGCACTTATGGACTACGTCTTAAACAAGGAAGATGGTATTTATTATATATATGACAAAAAACTGTCTCTTTTGCCTCGTTGCTTTGAAAGTAGAGAAGCAAGTCGTTATCTTGGGGCGATAGAATTGCTTTCTAAATATAGGTTTGCAAAAGATAAATTGTGGTTTGTAGTAGATTGGTTAAATGATAAGATGAATATAAATGGGAAATGGGATATGGGAAAAATAGTAAACGATAAAGTGTATTTTCCGCTTTCAAATGACTGGCGAAAGAAAGAGGTACGAGAAGCGGACTGTACAGAACGTATTGACAATTTACTAAAAGATTTAGTAGATAGATAGTTTTAAATAAATTTAAATACATAGTAGTAAATGGATATTTAAACTAGCAAATAAAAAGATAGTTTTAAGTGTGTAGCAGACTTGAAATGCATTGTTATAAAATGTGATGAAATGAGATTTTTTAAAAAGAAACCTTACTTATGTCATTTGTACAAAAATTGAACAAAATAACTATTAAAGCCTTGATAATCAATAAAAATTCATTCGTAATGAGTAAGTCGAGGGTTCAAGTCCCTCTTCCAGCTTAAATAAGGACTTGGATGGATAGGTCTTGATGAGAAGATAGGGTTTACAGTGAAACATTGACAAGCATATGAAAGTCTTAAGCGTTTATTAACCAAATGGTACTTAAGATTTTTTTGGAAATGTCAGATGAGGTAAAAGTGTCTTTTAGAACACATATTGCTTATTATCATTCAGCGTAATATGGTGCTTTAGGGTATAGACAGAATAAAGGTTTTGAAAATCTAGATTATCATAAAGTATTTTTTCATGATTTAGAGAAGACGATTCAATTAGATAAAAAGATAAATGAAGTATTTTTCTATGTTGTATAGCAACTTGGACTATGAAATAAAAAAGCGAATAGTAATAACGAGTAAGATAATATGAAATGAATCTTAAAGATAAAGTATGGAAGGAAAAAACAAATGAGTAGTTATTATGGAAAGAAGAATACTGGTGGAAAAACGGCTTCAAAGATAGAAAATCAAGATTCAGTAGCTGCTATTTATGCTCTTGAGCAACTAAATTCACGGAATCTTTTTAATTTTGGTATAGATGTCCAAGACTTTTGTCTAAAGTGTGAAGGTGAAGAAGATATTGAGATATTTAATTTAGAAAATCATATTTTTATTCAGCTTAAAACTTCTCCAATAAGTGCAAAAGACTTTAAGGAAATTATTGCTGATTTCGATAGGCTAAACAAAAACAACACTAGTACAGATAATTTTTTTATTATAGCTTCATTTGAACCTATACGAATAAATGGAAAGAATTTCAAGGAATATTTAGATGAGTATATACAGGTATTAACTAATAGTTATGAAACTGATGAAAAGAAAAAAGAAGTTAAAGAGGAATTGGTTTCTATTTTTGATTTATCAGCTTATAGGGATATCATTGATAAAGTTAGAATTGATGCGAGACCATTGTTTAAAGATGGAAAAGATATTAAAGCCATATTTGCAAGATATCTTAGATTGAATTATTTGTTCAAAGATCCTGGAGATGTGATTTGTGAGTGTTTATACATCAAATTGACAGATAAATTTGCAGAACTGAGAAGAAATAGAGGAGCAATTAGTAAAGAAGAAATAGAGAAGATTATTAATAATGAAATTAGTAAAGGTAGTATTATTAAGGGGTTATCTCTGTTATCCGGGTATTCAAAGATAGAAAATGGATATGAAAAAAATGAATCTAGTTTAACAAAAAGACAAGCCATATTGGAAGGATATGTTAAAGCTATAAAAAACGTGAAAAAAGAATGGAGAAAAGCTTACAAAAAAGAGTTGATAATTAGTTTAATATTTGGAGCTAAAAATTGTCCACAGTGTGGGCATCCAATGATGGCAAATATTATGGGGATAAATGGAATTGCTTGCCCTGATTGTGGATTTAGTCCATATGTAACTATGTTTATGTTCTGTGAATGCGGTTCATATGAGGTTGTTAAGGCTCAACCCGAGCTAGATGATGATAAACAAGTTCAGTATTTGAAAGACTTTTTTGATAATAGAGAATGCAATGTGTGTAAAAAATGTGGTAAGAGCTTGCTTGATGAATATGTGGAGGAACGTGTTTTCTATGCTCCTTTTCCATTTCCATATGATGAAATAAAGAATATTGATATTATATACAAAAATAGTAAGTATTAATTCTTGGTTACATATTATAAAAACCTTATTTGAGCAATAAATAGATAGTTTAGCTTACCAATCAGAGAAATTTGGAAAAGAGAACAATTTTTTATTTAAGTAAACTTTATACAAGTGGAATAAAGCAAGGTGAAGACTATTCTAAACTTCCCAGAATGATTACTATTAATCTGATGAAACTTTAAGGGAGTTGGTTGATATGGAGTCAGCAATAAAAAAGCAGAAAATAAGTTGGCATTTTTACGTAGTGACTAAGAGACGATGAGTATTTATTATGCAAGTGTATTTGTCAACCCATTTTTAGGTCATATGACCATCGAAAACTAGGTCACTTAACTTCTAAGTTTAGCGTCGGAGATTCCGACGCATTTATGTTTAATTACTACTATATTCAATACTCTCCATAAGACGATAAGATTCACCCTGCATATCAATAATATGAGCCTTATGGGTTAACCGATCTACCATAGCACTAGTAATAACAGGATCACCAAAAATCTCTTCCCAGCGATCAAATGATAGATTTGTAGTGATAATAATAGATTTACGAGAAGCTCGTAATGAAAGATTAGTAAATAGCAACTCTGCCCCTTCCTTATCAAAGGATATATAACCTAATTCATCAGCTATTACTAAGTCATATTTCTCAAATCTACGTTCAAAATAGGTTAAGGTCTTTTGGCTATGACATTCTTTAAGTTGTGTTACTAATAGTGGGATAGTAGTAAAGAGAACCTTATAGCCTTTCATACATGCCTTGATGCCCAACCCTATGCTTATGTGTGTTTTTCCTGTCCCTGGATTACCTGAAAGTATAACATTTCGTCCTTTTTCTATGAAATCCAAAGTTGATAACTCTGGTAGCTTACTCTGTACACCCTTAGGAAGTTTTCTTACTTCTAAGTCTTCTAGGTACTTTTTATAAGGAAATCTTGCATTGCGAATCCGGCACTCTATAGCTCTCTCGTCTTTTTTCATTATTTCTGTTTCAAGTAGCTTGTGAAGTAAAGTATAGCAATCAGTTTCTGTTTCCAATAATTCTTCAAAGCTTTCCCTTATTCCGCTTAACTTTAGAATACAACAGTATTCTCTTATCTCTTCTTGCAATCTTACTTTCACTTTACATCACCGCCTTGTGTTGTAATAAGGTAAGATGATTGTAATTAGAGAGAGTTTCTCTAGCTTTTAGTGAAATAGGATCTATATATTCTCTTTCACGGTGAAGTACATCTAATCGATGGTCACATATTGCTTGAACCTTTTCACAGCTCATGTCTAAAGGTGAAATGACTTCTAACTCTTTAAGTGCTGTTTCAACAATATCTAGACCTCTTTCATAAATGACATCTAGAACTTCTAGAAAACCTTTGGGATCTTTGTTATAATAATAATTGTAAATGTTTTGTATCCTGGTGTCCGCCTTAAGCAATGCTGTGCTATGGGTTAGGGCACCTGGTTTTTTATATAGCGTTCGAAGATAATGTTTTATTTCAATCACCCAATCGTGATTTTTATAGCTTCTAGTATGAGTTGCTACAATAAGTGAATTATGATAAGTGACGATTTTATCCGTATAAGCTTTTAATAGTACCATTTTACCCACTAAATCATCAGGAACAGAATAGTGATTCTGACTGAAGATAACCGTAGCATATTTATCAACTCTTACTTCAGTTGCAATACAGCTTTCAAACTTAGGTAATCTAGATCCTAAGTGACTTTGTTCTTCTTTAAATACTTGGGAAGGAATCAGTCCATTAGAGATTCTTTGGTGATTAAGCCTTGTGCATGTTGCTAATAAATGGACATTTGCTTCATCTAAGCTTGAGAAATGATCTTGAATAGAGAATGCTTTACGTCTAAGGAATTCTACACTTCTTTCTACATGACCTTTTTCATTACCACTAGCGATATTGCAAAAACGGAACTTAAAACCATAGTAGATAGACAACTCTGATAGTGCTTTTGTTGGTTCTTTTTCATAAAGGCCGACAAACCTTTTAACTGCAACTTTCATGTTGTCATATACCATAGTTTGAAATGTGCCGCCACAGTAATCAAAGAACTCCGTATGGGATTGTTGAAAAGCTGCAGTATCTTGAGCTCTAAATAGCATGGCAAAACGATAGTTGCTTTTAGCAGCTGTAAACACTGCCATTTGATACGGTTTAAACCCTTGATTATCAATATTTAACTTTACTTCACCCCAGTCAAACTCACAAACATCACCAGGTAAGTATTCTTGTCTGATATAAGCCTCATTATGCCTCTGTGCCGCATCTTCTACAAGACGTTTCACCGTAGAATAACTAATATCAAAATTTCTTGCCTTTAAGAGCTCATAAATATCAATCTTCTTCATAACTTGTTTGGTACGCCCAGAAGAGCGTTTAACCCTATTAGCTTCTAAACATTCCTCAATAATTTCTAAGACATCATCTGTTACTTTGATAGGTTTTCTAGTAGAAGCATTATACTTTGGCTTTTCAACTATAGATTGAATGATTTCATTACAATCCGTTTGAGGATTAGCTAGTAAGAGTGCCTCTTTTTGTTGCCTATACTCGCTAATATATTTATTAACAGTATCTTTGCTGATATGTAGGATTCTAGCAATTTCTCGGTTAGACATTCCATCAATATGTTTGAGTATAATTTGTTGCTTATGCGTCAATGTAATCACTCCTTATCCTCCTTTCAGTTATTACTGAAAGGATAACATATATTTGT
>JAEZJJ010000048.1 GCA_023436395.1 Bacillota bacterium
CAACTAAACAGTTAGAATCAAAAATAATGGTTTTATCTGGAGGAGAAGCTGCAAAGGTTAGACTATGCAAAATCCTAAACACAGAAACAAACATACTAATACTAGATGAGCCTACAAACCATTTAGATGTAGAAGCAAAAGAAGAATTAAAAAGAGCCTTAAGAGAATATAAAGGCTCAATATTACTAGTATCCCATGAACCAGAATTCTATAGAGATGTAGTTACTGAAATTTGGAATTGTGAAGATTGGACAACTAAAATAGTATAACGACAAACCATTGATAGTTAATATAAATAGCCTAAACAGAATTGTTTAGGCTATTTTTTCTTATAAAGTAGGTATTTTATTTTAAAAAGCAACTCATTTAAGTTGTGAAACTGTGGAACTCAGTATGTTCAAAGTAAAGATATGAAATATTATATGGCGTTTAATGGAAGATTGAGGTATATTTTATGTAGATACTTTGTAAATGTTAGTGTGAGTAAATAAAAACTGTAAATAATAAATATGATTCTAATGCTAAAAAACAATATATTGTGTAGGATAGTACTAAACGGCGGAGGAGCAATGGTGTAATATGAAGATTGACGAATTGGAAAAAGTATTAAGTGGTAAAAAAATGCAGTCTAATAAAGAGTTGGAGAGTACTAAACTACTGCAAAAAATAAGCTTAGAGCTAATACCTGAGGAAAATACTCAAATACTTTTTGAAAAGATCATGGATGTTGTAATGCAAATTATGCACTCGGACTATGCAAGTTTACAAATGCTACATACTCAGCCAGAGGAAGGGGACAAACTTCAACTTTTGGCCTCTCGAGGATTTAATCCACAGGCTGAAAAGTTCTGGGAATGGGTATATGCTGAGCATGCCGGTTCTACTTGTGGTGAAGCTTTACGGAGAGGTAAGCGTGTAATTACACCCAATGTAGTAGAGTGCGATTTTATGCAGGGCACAGAAGATCTATATACATATCTTCAAACGGGTATTCATGCAGTTCAAACTACACCGCTGTACTCTCGTAGTGGTAAATTGGTAGGTATGATATCCACGCATTGGAAAGAAACGTATGATCCATCGGAGCAACAACTGTGGCTACTTGATGTGTTGTCCAGACAAGCGGCCGATTTAATAGAGCGGATGCAATACAAGGAAAAATTCAGGGAAAATGAAGAAAAATATCAGGCTCTTTTTGAATATATGAATGAGGGATTTTTTCTTGCTGAACTAATTTACGATGATAAAGGAAATCCAATAGATTACGTATATCTAGATGCTAACCCAGCGTTTGAGGATGTTTTAGGGCTAAAGAAAAAAGAGATATTAGGAAAATCCAGAAGTGAGACTTTACTTTTCCCTAGTTTTTGGATTGATATTTTTGGCAAAGTTGCTCTAACTGGACAATCAACAATATTTCAGGGATTTTCGGAAGGATTAAATCGTCATTTTATGATTAAAGTTTTTTCGCCAAAGCTAGGTCAATTTGCATGCTTAATTCAGGATATAACGGAGAATAAGAGAGCTGAAAATAGAATTAAATGGGATAAGGAAAAAGCAGAAATTCTTTACGAAGTCACGGAGAAGCTTCTGTTAAGTAATAATCCTCAAGAGATAGTCCAAGAGCTTTGCATAAGAGTTATGAAGTTTCTTAAGTGCCATACCTTCTTCAACTACTTAATCGACGAACAAGAGACAAAGCTACATCTTAATGCTTGTGAGGGAATACCAATTGAGACAGCTAAAGAAATTGAATGGTTAGATCTTGGTGTTGCTGTTTGTGGATGTGTTGCTCGGGATGGCTGTAGAATAGTTGCGGAGAAAATTCAATCAACACCAGATGATAGAACTAATCTTGTGAAATCTTTTGGGATAAGAGCCTATGCTTGCCATCCTCTAATGTATCAGAACAAGGTTATAGGAACTCTTTCATTTGGAACTAAATCTAAAGATACATTTGACTCAGACGAACTTGACCTTATGAAGGCGGTTGCAAATCAAGTTTCTATAGCAATGAATAGAATAACGGCAGAGAAAAAGCTGATAGAACAGCAGCAACTGATAATAAATGCTGAAAACGAGAAAAGACAAGCACTTGAAAAGACATTAGAGATGAAGGACGAATTTTTGTCACTTATATCACATGAATTAAGAACTCCACTTAATGTTATTAACACAGCTGTACAGGCTATGCAGCTTATTTGTAAGGATGAGCTATCTGATAAGGCCAAAGGCTATATTAAGATGATAAGACAGAATATGTTTAGACAGTTAAGGCTGGTTAATAATCTACTGGATATTACAAGGACTGATGCAGGGAGTGTGAAGATACATAAAAAGAATATCGATATAGTTTTTTTGACAAATTCAATTGTTAAATCTGTAAGTACATTTGCTTCACAAAAAGGGGTTAATATCGAGTTTATTACGTCTCTTACAAAAAAAGTAATAGGAATTGACGAAGAGAAATACGAAAGAATACTTCTTAATCTTCTATCCAATGCCATAAAGTTTACCACTAAAGGCAAATCAGTAACCATTAAAATGCGCAGTATGAAAAAAGTATTGTGTATTGAAGTTATTGATACTGGAATAGGCATACCAGAAGATAAGTTAGGAGTAATCTTTGAGAGATTCGGACAAATTGATAGCTTATTATCTAGGCAGGCAGAAGGGGCAGGTATTGGTCTTTCTCTTGTTAAAAGGTTTGTTGAAGCATTGAATGGTAGTATATCAGTTAAAAGCAAGGTTGGTAAAGGAAGCAACTTTACTATTATACTTCCGAATCATAAGGTTTTGGAGGAAAGTAATTTGGATATAGCTACGGACCTAATGGATGATCGTCTTATTCAGATAGCAACAGTAGAGTTCTCTGATATATATTTATAATAGTTCATAAGGCAAGTTTATTACAATAAGATCGGGGATAGAATTATGAAAATACACTTTGAAGAGTTTAAAGATGAAATTGATACTCTTATAGAATTTTTAACATCAGATACATGGGAGTTTTATGGAACACCTAATCTAAAGCCAGAAAGGATTAGAGCCAGTTATGAAAACCAGTATTATACAGGTGATGATTGCAAAACTTTTTGGGTTATTTCAGACCAAGATACAAAAGTTGGAATGATTAGGATTTATGATTTACAAGATGGTGATCCATTGTTTGATATA
>JAEZJJ010000032.1 GCA_023436395.1 Bacillota bacterium
ATCTTACTCTTCTCAGCGTGTAGTGCCTATATTAGTTACTTAATCAATAAGAAAAAGGAAGAAAAGAGTGTACTAGAAGAGAAAAGAGATACAAACGAATTAAATAAAGATAAGAAACAAAAAGTAGAAGGAGGAATGCAATGATGGATACTGTGATTATTGATGGGTTAGCCTTTGCTCTACCTCTTTTTATTATTGGAATCGGGGGAATTTATAGTGAACGAAGTGGGATTACTAATCTTGCCCTTGAAGGACTACTTGGATTTGGTGCTTTTATAGGGGCCATGGTAATCACAATATTGACTAGCAAAGGTAGTGCTATGAGCGGGGATCGTTTATTTTTTATAGCCCTTCTTTTCTCTATAATAGGTGGTGGACTTTATGCTATGCTTCACGGGTTACTTTGTGTAAGATTTAAAGCCAATCAAGTCATCAGCGGGGTAGTGATTAATATTTTGGCTACAGCACTAACAACCTTCTTTACCAGTCAGCTCAATGCTAGTTTATTTGGGAAACCTTCTAATAAATTGCAATTAGGTGTATGTAGTAAATTTACAGTGCCAGGATTATCTAATATTCCTATAATTGGTGCAGTTTTTAAAGATGTGTATTTATTCATTCCTATGATTATAGTCGTAGCAGTAATAGCTTGGTATGTCCTTTATAAATCACGTTTTGGCCTTAGAATAAGAGCTTGTGGAGATAATCCTCATGCAGTAGATGCAGCTGGAGTTAATGTAGGACGTGTACGTTTTATTGCAGTTATGATTTCCGGTGCATTAGCAGGCATGGGAGGAATTTGCTTTGCCTATTCTATTTCAGCAAGTTACTCACCAAGTATTTATGCAGGGTATGGCTATCTAGCTATTGCTGCCCTGATTTTTGGGAACTGGCGCATTATGCCAACTTTAGGTGCTTGTCTCTTATTTGGTTTTGCAAGGGCAGGGGGATATAAGTTAGCACAAATACTAGAGCTTCCAAGTGCTTATACAGATTTGATTATGATTTTACCTTATTTATTAACATTACTTCTACTTGTGTTTTTCTCGGGTTCTAATAGAGCGCCAAGGGCTTTAGGAGAAATATATGATAAAGGAAAACGCTAAAGAAGGGATAAGATTGCCTAGGTAGGTAATCTTATCCCTTTAATAATTATTTCAGTACATGTAGGAGGTTTGCCATCCATTTGGTAGTACTTGCTTGAAGAAGTAGAGTAATTAAGATGGCCATAAATACCACAGATGAAATCATTTCATAACCAGGGATTTTCATAGAAGCTACAATGCCTGATAGTGCAGCGGGAATAACCCCTGTTTCTCGGACCCACATCATAAAGAGCCGTTCATTTCTGGTCCATGCTGCCTTTCTATCAGGTAAGGTGCATAGGAGTACCACGAGAGGCCTTGCAACAAACATGAGGATCAGTACAATAACAAGGGCTTTTGGTGCATAGGCAATGAGTGATTGAAGATCAACCCGGGTTCCTAATACGATAAAGATTGCCATGCGGGAAAGGGTAGAAATGTTCTCTCTAAAGTGGACGGCAGAAATGAAGCTTTCCTCAGGCGCCCATAGACCAAACTGCTTTTTATTGCCTGAAATAAGACCTGCAATAAATACAGACATATAACCACTGCCATACAGCCGGTCAGCTAGTTCATAAGCAAGTAAAACACTTAATACAGAGATAATAGGACCAAACTCACGAAAGATACCATAGCGTTTATCAGAAGAAACAAGTTCAGAGCCAAAGCCTATCACTACTCCAACAAGGGTGCCTACAACAACCATAATAAGAAGCTGCAATAAACTTCTGCTAAAAGTGAATTCACCAGAAGTAATAATAGAAAGTAAAGTGGTTACTAAAATAGCACCTACAGCATCATTAAAGGCAGACTCACTAATAATGGTCTGTTTCAGTTTATTAATAATACTGACTTGATCAAAGACGGGAATCAAACTGGCAGGGTCTGTGGAAGCGATAATAGCACCTAATAAGAGACAGATATTAAGAGGTGTACCAAATATGAAATAAACCCCTAAAGCAACGACAGTCATGGAGATGATAACCCCTAAGGTGACTAATAACCCTACAGTTATTTTCACCTGACCTAGGACTTTGAGCTTGATTTCTCTTCCCCCTTCATAAAGGATAAAGGCAGAGCCAAAAGTTAAGATCAGCTCATTTGCTGTGGGGAAGGAAGTGAGATTAATAATATTAAAGAAGAGAGGTCCTGCTAGAATGCCAAAGAGTAAGTAAATAACTACATCAGGAATTCTAATTTTTTCACTTAACCAACCACCAATTATACCTACTATACCAATACCGCCCAATATTAAAAGAAGTTCATTGGCACTAATAGCTGCTACATTTAATTCTTCCATGTTAGTACCTCACTGAATGAATTAGTTATGTCCAATACGACACATACTTTGGGTTAGTTTTTTCATTTTAGTAGAAATATATTCTTTATTTAACAGTTCGTTTTCCGTGGCGCTACACAAAGGGCAAAGGTTTAAATTTGTTTTTAAGTATTTATCGTATATTCTAATTAATGTATAATATTTCTTATACTTGGAATAACGATTAAAAGATAAGAAGAAATGAGGAGAAAAATGAAGGTAAAAAAGAAGTTGATTGGAATTGTATTAGGCCTCACACTTTTTACAAGCACCCTAAGCGCAGCGCCACTTAAATGTTTAAATCAAAATAATACGAGTCTCGTCCCCTTACGCATCGTAAGTGAAGAATTGGGGGCAAAAGTAGATTTTAATAAGGAAGATCAAAGAATTATAGTAAGTTATAAAGACACTACTATTAAGGCGACTATAGGAAGCAAAATGTGTACCGTAAATGGGGTGAAAAGAGAACTACAAGCGGCGCCTCAAGCTTCAAATGGGACAACCTATGTGCCGATTCGCTTTATTGGAGAAGCTTTAGGTGGAAAGGTAGATTATCAAAATGGCACACTTAAAGTAAGTTTAGGAGATAAGCATAGAGAATGGGAACTAGAGCAAAAAAAGGTAGTTGTTATAGACCCAGGACATCAATTAAGGGGAAATAATGAGAAAGAACCTATAGGGCCAGGTTCTAAAACAACTAAAGCCAAAGTATCTTCAGGAACAGCAGGTGCTACAAGTGGTTTAAAGGAATACGAACTTAATCTAATTGTATCCAAGGCACTAAAAGAAGAGCTAATAGCTAGAGGCTATGAAGTGTATTTGACCAGAGAAACCCATGATGTCAATCTAAGTAATAAGGAAAGAGCAGATAAGGCAAAGGCGTTAGGTGGGGACATTTTCATTCGTATTCACGCTAATGGTGATAATAATAAATCCATTTCAGGGATTATGACCCTTAGCCCCACAGAGAAAAGTCCTTATATTCCAAATCTCTATAAAGATAGTAGGCGTTTATCACAGCTCATATTAGATCATATGTTAGAGACTACAGGGGCTAAGAGTAAAGGTGTATGGGAAACAGACACCATGAGTGGTATCAACTGGGCTCAGATGCCTGTGACTATTGTGGAAATGGGTTATATGAGTAATGCTAAGGAAGATGCCCTAATGGCTACTAAAGCTTATCAAACGAAAATAGTTCAAGGCATAGCCAATGGGGTAGATGCTTATTTTAAAGAATAAGTAAAACAAGAGTGTAGTACATAGATATATTAAAAAGATTTAAATTAGGCTATAATAGAGATACAGTATACAGATCTATTAGAGCAGATTATAAGTAATGAGATCACACAATAAGAGAGGAGGGACGCTATGAGATATATTTTACTAAGCAAAAATTACATGCTTTTAGAATTTAATTTAAAAGGAACCTTGGTAGATGAATTACGCCTATTAGGTCATACAGAGCTTTTGCCAGAGATTCTAAAGAGTGGAAAAGAAGCGGCCCTTCAACATTGGCTAGGGACTAGAGGAATAGATACCACTAGAACAAATGCCAGAGTATTATTAAATGAACTAAAGTTAAAGAGTGACCGTGTAAGTGCTGTAGTCTTTAACAAAGGTTTGAACATGACAGACTGCTATTGGATCAAAGATACTTACAAGGATGAAGAGATTACTTTTGAGGATATAAGCTTATATAGGAAAGAGAATATCAAAAGTATTTCGGCTCTATCCATTAGTGGACGAGGAGCAAAAGTGCCGACTAGTATCAATCATGAGATTACCAACATCGGTTCCTTTAACAAAGCTTGGATTAAGGAAGAGAGTGCATGGTGGCTTTATAAGACAGGAAGTGTCTATAACAATTATGCGGAGTTATTTACCTTTTATTTAGGTAAAAGGTTAGGACTTAAAATGGCAATTTATAAATATGGGATTAATCAAGAGGTAAATGCTCAAGAGCCTTTAATAGCTTCTCTTAATTTTACTAATGAAGAGTATATGCTAGAGCACTATGACTCTTTTAGATACCGTTTTGATGACGTGGAGTTAGAGGATGATGAAGTGATTATCCATAATCTAAAACAAGTGGGACTTCAAAAGGATTATGAAGAAATGTTAATGTTAGATGCAATAGTAGCCAATACTGACCGCCATGAATTTAACTTTGGGGTACTGAAGAAAGTAGAAACAGGTGAAGTGGTAGGCTTTGCACCCTACTTTGACCACAACTTGGGATTCAATGCTCACCTTAATACAGGGGAAAATATAGGTTTAGGACTGTATAAGCTTTGCAAAAGCACTATAGGCACAGAATCTATGAGGGATTTTCTTAAAGCCATTAGCATCAAAGACATTTATGAAATTGATGAAAAGGTAAGAAAGGTATTAGGAACACAGGGAGATTTTACCTTTGTAATAGATTACTTTAAAGTCATATTTGAGGATTTAAAAATAGCGATGACCTAAGAGAAGGTTATCGCTATTTTTATATTATAATCAAAACTTTTTGTTTAGTACTAAGTTATAGAAGCACTCTAATAATCTAAATTTTGTTATAGGTAATTGGAATATAATTACAAGAATGTAAACAGTAAATGAACAATTACCCTTAAAATAATAACTTTCCGTAAATGATATTGAATCTCAATAACCCTTCGTGTATAATAGGCGATGTCCTTTATGAAAGGATATTTAATAATCAACTGAAGTATGAATGATTAGAGACGAGGAACGTATGAAATATATATTTATAAATCCTGTGGTAGCACAGATGTACATGAAAGAAAGTTTAGATCAAGTGTTGCTTCAAAATGGATACCAAAGAGTAGAAGTAGAGAAGGATTGGCATCAAATTGTGAAGGGAAAATATCAAGAAGTGCTTCAAGAAACTTCTGGTACTATTTTAGATAGACGTTGTCCTAAAGCTTTAGAGACAGTGATGCCTTATTTTAATAAAGAAGAAATGGTGGTACCTTCTATCGAGCCAATCTTAATTCACTGTGCTATGGAGTTAGCAAGTAGAGAAGACTTAAAAGACGCACCAAAGGTGATCACTACACCTTGTGAGAGTTTAGCGTCTCATGGTAATGGATTAGCATTAGAAAATACAACTTTTGTGAGCTGGAAGACTTTTATGAAAGGCTTAGAAGGGCATGAAAGCCTTCAAGTGAAACAATTAGAAGCAAGTCCTATTCCACCAGGTTACTTTGAATCCTTAGAGAGCAAGGTAAGTAGTCTCTCTGGTGAAGAGAACCTTACAGCGTATTTTGAAGCAAAGAAATATAGAGAAGACCAAATTGTAGAAATGCTTTATTGCCATAGAGGATGCAATAATGGAGATGGAGTGTTAATGAATGAATAAAAGTAAGGTGATTAAGACCTCCATTTCAGTAAGCGTTCTCCTTTTAGTATGGTATGTAGTGGCGAAGATGGGGGTAGTAAGCACTTATATTTTACCTTCTCCTCAAAAAGTGTTTAATAGCTTTGTGAAGATGGTACAGACAGGTGAGATTTTCGAAGATATCTGCATTAGTTACGTAAGGGTACTAAAAGGTTTCTTCATTGCCACCTTATCAGCCTTTGTATTCGCCATGATAAGAGTCGTTTTACCGAAGTGGAATGATTATTATGAGAGCATTATTCAGTTTTTAAAGAATGTCCCACCACTGAGTTTAATTTCCCTTTTAATCTTATGGTTTGGCATTGGTGAGACCACTAAGATTGGAATCATTGTATTAACCTCATTTTTTCCAATCTACTTAAATACAGTAAAAGGTTTTACAAGTTGCGACCAAAAGCTTCTAGAAGTAGGAGAAATCTATGGTTACTCAAAAACTAGTAGCTTCTTTAAAATCAGACTGCCTTATGCTATATCAGATATTTTAGTAGGGATGCGAGTTGGTTTAGGCTATAGCTGGCGTGCTATTATTAGTGCAGAAATGATTGCAGCTTCAGCAGGGCTTGGTCATATGATTTTATTTGCCCAACAAATGTCTCGCACAGATAAGGTTATTGTGGGCATATTGGTTATTGGTGTAGTGGGCTATCTCACAGATAGACTGTTTGCACTGATTATTGATAAGACTTTGAAAGGGTCAGAGAACAATGGATGGGATTAATTTAGTAAAGGTAAGTAAGACATATATAGTAGATAAAGAGCCAGTGAAAGTACTGGAGGATATCGATTTAAATATACCCGCTCATAAAATCACTGTCATTTTAGGGCGAAGTGGCTGTGGCAAAACCACCTTACTCAGACTTGTAGCAGGGCTAGAAAGTTTCGAGCAAGGGGAAGTAAATAGCGAGGATGTGAATAGAAAAGCTTATGTTTTTCAAGAAGACCGCTTAATGCCATGGTTAGATGTGAAAAAGAATATTGCCTTTGGCTTAAAAAAGAAAGAAATCAATCCTGAAAAACTTGATGATATTATTGAAATGGTAGGGCTTAAGAAATTTGAAACTGCCTACCCCAGTCAGTTGTCAGGGGGGATGAGACAAAGAGTCTCTATTGCAAGAGCCTTTGCCTATGACCCAGACTTTATTATGATGGATGAACCTTTTTCAGCCTTGGACTTTTTTACAAGGGAACAAATGCAAAAGGAATTATTAAAGATTCATCAGCGTACAAACTGTTCCATTTTATTTGTAACACATAGTATTGATGAAGCGCTGATGTTAGGGGACAAAATTGTGATCCTAGAAAAAGGGTGTATTAAATCCCAATACCTCATAGAGGAAAAAAATGAAGAGAGAAATTTATTAGACGATAAATTTTTAGACTTAAAGAAACAAATTATAGAAGATTTAAAAATGAAAGAAGTATAGACAGACGGAGGAAACAAGATGAAATTAACTAGAAAAGCAGTATCAGCAGTAGTAGTAGCAGGAATCTTAATGACATCTTTAGTAGGATGTGGTAATAGCAATCAAGGGACAACTACGCCACAAACAAATCAAACAGCAGACGCTTCAGATTTATCACAATCTAAATTAGATGAATTAACAATTACACACGTAACTTCACCACTTAATGTACCAAGCATTATCCAAAAAAACAAAAATATCTTTACAGAGACTTTTACTAAAAATGGTAAAGAAATCGAAGTAAAATATGCAGAAATCACATCTGGTGCAGAGCAAACACAAGCTTTAGCATCAGGAGATGTAGATGTTTTATATGCAGTAGGTGGAACTTCTGTAGTTTTAGCAGCAGCTAATGGTGCAGATATCAAAATCTTAAATATGTACAGTAGATCACCAGAAGCTTTCTGTATGTTTTCAAAAGATGAAACGATCCAATCACCAGAAGATTTAAGAGGAAAAACAATAGCAGGACCAGTTGGTACAAACTTACACCAATTATTAGTAGCTTACCTTGAAAAAGCAGGTATGACAATTGAGGACGTTAACTATGTTAATATGTCAATTCCAGATGCAAAAGCTGCTCTAGACGGTGGAAGCATTGACGTAGCCTTACTTGCAGGACCAACAGCTTATAAAGCAAAAGAACAAGGTTACCACTTAGTGACAAATGGTAAAGGTTTAACAGATGCTGTTATTGCAGTAGCAGTAAGAGAAGACTTCTACAATAAATACAAAAACGAATTAGAAGTATTTATGAATGCTCAAGCAGACATTATTAAATTTATCAATGAAAACCATGATGAAACAATGGAAATTGTAGCAGAAGAACTTGATTTAGACAAAGCAGCAGTAGAAGAAATGTTTGCACAATATGACTTCAATATTGAAGTAACAGAAGAAGACCGTAAGGCTTTCCAAAATGTAGCAGACTTCATGTATGAAACAGAAATGATTGAAGCACCACTTAATACAGAAACACTCTTCATTAAATAGGTAGAAAAGCGAACCAGAGATAAACCAATTAGAGAGTATAACTATTTTACTAAGCATGATTAAGTCATTAGAGAGATAGTTAAAGTGCTGATAAATGATGAAATGATTACTCTATAGATAACAAAAATAGATAATAAAAATAAGTAATAGAAGTAGGAAAAGATATATGGTAGAAAAAATTCGCGTAAAAGATCATGAGGATATTATCGAAATCACTTATGAAGATTTATTAAAATATCACGGTAAGCAAATGCTTGGAGGGGCTGCCCTTTTATTCAAAATGTTATTAATGACATTTCCAATGCTTTCTGATGAGATTCCTGTAAGAGGAAACTTTAACTTCTACACTGGTCTTGGAGCTAATGGCAAAGGAATTATTGATGCAGCAGAAATGATTATGCGTGTCAAAACGAACGATGCCCTCAGATTAGATATTGCATATAGTGAAGATAAACTAGGACAAGTAGCACCAGGTGGCGGAAGATACTATTTTGAAGTAGGGTATAAAGAAAAACTCATTAAATTATATTTAAGAGAAGGTATTATTCCTGAAATCTTCATTAAGTATTCAAAGCTTGCTCACAAATGCAAAGCAGAAGGTGTAGCTATGAAGGAAGAAGATCAAGCAACCTTACTCACTTTAAGACAAGAATTGGCACAAAGCATAATGGCATCTAAACCAGAAGATTTATTTGCGATTATGGAATAAAGCATAAAAATCCTATAATAGTTAGTTTAAAGTAAGGACTACCGACATAGCCTGACTTTAGATTAAACTACTATAGGATTTTTGCTTTTTAATCATATTATTAAAAGAGAATTAATTTAGCACTTCTTTAATAAAAATAGTTTTTGCTTCTCCCAAGTCAATCGTTTTAGATTTAGTAAGAGGCTTATTTGAAGCATTGTAAAAAACTCTAATAATAGGCCTGGGGCCTAAATTGTTACGTATATTAATGACTACTCCAACTTCTCCAGTAGTTAGTCGTACTAAGGAACCTAAAGGATATACGGGTATACTATTTACAAAAGTAGTAATGATATTTTGATCAAATAATATTCCACCACTACAATATAAATATTCAATAGCTTCATGAGGCTGAAGTTGTTTACAGGTGATCAGATCATCATATTGATCACAAATGCTAATAATACGTGATCCTATGGAAATACGTTCTTTAGTAAGTTTCATAGGAAAACCAGAGCCGTCAAAGTATTCATGATGTGAGAGAATAAACTCTGATATTTGAGAGGATAAATTATGTTCTTTTGTAATATAGAATCCATACCTAGGATGCTCTTTCCAAAGTAAATCTTCTTGTTGGTTCATATGTTCAACATTAATAAGAAATGGCATTTCACATAGACCGATATCATGTAATAGTGCAGCAACACTAATATCATAGATAAGCTGATCCTCTAATTTTAAGGTGCTGGCGATAAGAGAAGAAAGCACACAAGTATTAATAGCATGTTGAAAAAAGAGCTTATCACCAGTTAGATTCATTTCTACACAAAAATTTAAGACTTCATCATCATTTAATACATTATTTAATATAGATAGGGATTTTTTAGAAATATCTATCATTTCATCAGATAAATTAGCCTGAGGACTTGGGGGACAAATGGTTTGAATTTTGTCTTGGAAAAGTTTTTCTAGTGTGTTAGCCATCATTTCAGTAGGTGTAATGAATAGAGAGTTGGGATCTGAAATTTTAGCACTGGTTACTTTATTTTCTTTAAAAATTTTAATGCTATTTTTAGTTAAGCGGTTACCTTCAGATAAAAGTAACTTTTTGGTGGTATTAGAATAAACAGCCTCAGCTAAAATCATACCTTCTTTTAAATCATAAATAGGTAGGATGGTCATTTAAATCACTCCTCGAATGACATTATGGTAAATAGTAGAATTTAAAAATATGTAGATTTAATGATAAATATAAACCACCGCCTAACTTAAAGAATAATATTTTAAATACATTATCTTTATTTTAAAACAAAATCACTTAAAATAATACATTAAATTTATAAATATTTTAAAATAACAATTATTTTGACATAAATAAAGGGGGTCTATTAAAATGGACGAATATAGGATAATTTTTAATGGGGTGTGCATAATATAGGAAAACAAGAAAGGAAGATGATTTATTATGTCAAATGATGACACTATTAAATTACTTAAAGAATGTAATGCAGGGGCAAAAACAGCAGTTACCAGTATTGATGAAGTCCTAGACCATATCCAAAATGAAAACTTAAAGAATCTACTTATTGCTTCTAAAAAAGAGCATGAGGCAATAGGAGACTTTACTCATAGTAAATTAATCTGCAATCATGACCAAGATAAAGAGCCAAATCCTATAGCTAAAGCCATGAGTTGGATGAAAATTAATGGTAAGCTATTAATGAAAGATGAGGATGAAGTTGTTGCTGACTTAATGATTGATGGGTGTAGTATGGGGGTTAAGACAGTCAGCAGATATTTGAATCAATACAAGGCAGCAGATGAAGAATCCAGAGCTCAAGCTGAGAAACTAGTCAAAATTGAGCAAAATTTAATGAATGACTTAAGAACTTATTTATAGAGAAAGCAACGTCGCTAAGAGAATATAAAAAAGCGACGTTTTTTAATGAAAACAATATTTTTAACATATAAAACATTTAGAATATAACAAGTAAGACCATTGAGGATGACACCTCTTAATGCTAGTATAGATTAAACAATTATAGGAGGTTAGAAGGATGAAACTAAGAAAGTCTTTGATAGCCATTTTAGTTTTAAGTATAGCATTATTACCAGGGTGTAGTAGTAAAACTGTAGAAAAACAGGTTACACAAAATCAAGAAACACAGCAGCCTATAGCTTCAACAGATGTCAAGGAAAGTAATGGGAATGTAGATGAAACCTTAGGAGTGCAGCCAGCTATTGTTTTAAATCAGTTAGGTTATTTACCTGCTGCTACTAAAAAAGTTATTTTCAGAATAGGAGAAGAAGGAGATGCTTTCGATGTAGTAGATGTAGGGACTAATGAAGTAGTATATACAGGTAAACTAGCTGAGAAAATATATTCAGAGGGGGATGGACAATTTTGCTTTGTAGGGAAATTCTCAGAAGTGACTAAGCCTGGGCAATATAAAATTGTATCAGAGAAATATGGGAGTTCTTATCATTTCACTATAGGAGAAGACGTATATAAAGAAGTCTTTAAAGAAGCTGTTAGATTCTTCTATTATCAAAGATGTGGGGTAGAATTGACAAAAGAGTATGGAGGAGAATGGGCACATCCAGTTTGTCATAGTGAAATGGCAACGATTTATGGTACAGACAAAAAAGTAGATGTATCAGGGGGATGGCATGATGCAGGGGATTATGGACGTTATGTAGTAGCGACTTCTAAGGCTGTAGCTGATTTAATGTTAGCCTATGAGGCTAATCCCGAGGCCTTTACAGATGACTTTAATATCCCTGAAAGTGGTAATGGGATTCCAGATGTACTTGATGAAGTAAAGTATCAATTACAATGGCTTTTAAAGATGCAAGATCAAACAAGTGGTGGGGTTTATCATAAGGTAACCTGTGCAGATTTTCCGGATATTGATGTGATGCCTCATGATGAAACTGATGAGTTAATCGTATGTCCAATTTCTACAACAGCTACAGGAGATTTTGTAGCAGTTATGTCTATGGGATCTGAGTTATATCAAGATATTGATAAAGATTTAGCTAATCAATGTTTAGAAGCTGCCAAATTAGGTTGGGAATATTTAAAGAAAGCACCAGCTTCTACTGTAGATAATCCAGAAGGCATTGTGACAGGTGCCTATAATGATACAATGGACAAAGATGAAAGATTTTTGGCAGCAGTTCAGTTGTTTAAAGCAACAGGAGATGAGCGGTATCATGAAGAAATCAAAGGAATGATGGATACATTTACTAATGTACAAACTCAAATAGTAGGGTATGGTTGGCAAACGGTTGCAAGTTATGGTGTAGATGGCTATCTGGCTTGTAAAAACACTGATCCAGAAACAAGAAAGGCTGCAGAAGCATTTCAAATAATGTTTGCTGAGTATTGCGTGGAAAATATGATTAAAGGGGATGCATATGAGATATATACTAGTGGAAACTATTTCTATTGGGGAAGTAATATGGTTATCTTAAACTTAGCTAATCTACTAGAGTTAGCAGACGAATTAACTCAAAGCAATAATTTCCACGAGTATGCAGTAGAAAGAGTAAACTATTGCTTTGGTAAAAATCCATTAGGTATGAGCTATGTAACAGGATTTGGCACAGCTTATCCTAAATATCCACATCACAGACCATCTGTGGCTACAGGCAAAACAATACCTGGGATGATTGTAGGCGGTGCAAATGCCAATCTAGAGGATGATGTGGTGAAAGACAAATTAAACGGTAAACCCGCTGCTCAGTGTTACATTGATGATTATCTAAGTTACTCAACAAATGAGACAGATATTTATTGGAATTCAAGTTTGGTTTATGCATTAGCTAAACTCAAATTAGTATAGAATGTAGGATAAATAGATGAGCAAATAGATTGGTTACATAGCATAAAAGGCAAGGACTAAGTTAATGGATACTTAGTTCTTGCCTTTTTTCTTGCTTATATTCTATGTATTAGATACTTCATTGCCGCGATAGAGTTCTTTGATAACTTCTTCTACATTAATATCATCAATGGTTAGATCCTTAATAGGCAAGTCATTGAATACTTCTTTGAGCACAGAAGAAATATCTTGACCATTAAGATTGATTTCTATTTGGGCTTGGAGGCCAGAGAAATCAAGTACTTTATAATTCTGTAAGTCCTCTGGAGCAAGTCTATGTAAAAAGCTGAGATGAATGACTCGCTTCTTATCAAAGTAGCGCTTTAGTTCCTGAAGGGAATCATCATATACTATAGTGCCGTGATTAATAATCGTCACCTTTTCACAAAGGGTTTCAATATCAGAGATATCATGGGTGGTTAAGATAAAAGTAACTTGACGCTTCTCATTGACTTCTCGGATGAAATTAATAATGGCATCCTTAGCAAGGATATCAATACCTATGGTAGGTTCATCTAAGAAAATGAGTTCAGGATTATGTAGCATACTACTAACTAATTCACATTTCATACGTTCTCCTAGAGAAAGTTGACGAACAGGGCGTTTAATAATCTCTTCAATATCCAAAAGTTTAGTGAAGTAGTTAAGGTTTTCTTCATAAAGGTCATCAGGGATTTTGTAAATCTGTTTATTAAGAATAAAGGAATCTAAAGCAGGTAAGTCCCAAACAAGTTGAGATTTTTGTCCTAATACAACCCCGATTTTACGTACATAAGCTTTACGGTCTAAATGAGGCACATGACCAAGGACATTAATTTCCCCAGAAGAAGGGTATAAAATACCTGAAAGCATTTTAATAGTAGTGGATTTACCCGCACCATTTGGCCCAATAAGACCACGAATTTCTCCTTTTTCTATAGTAAAGGAAATATCTTTAACGGCTTCTACATGCTTATATTGACGATGAAAAAGGGAACGGATACTACTCATAAATCCACTACCACTTTTTTCAGCTACTTTAAAGGTTCTATTCAAATGATTAACTTCGATACAATAAGACATTTTTCAACCTCCTGCACTAGTATATTTATTTAAACAGTGTTGCCAAAGTAATAGAGCTAAAAGGAAAAGAACAATACATACTGGGAAAATGATAAAACAAATAGGATCTAAACGCCCCAATAAACTTTGACTAGGGAGATAAGCAAAGACAGCTAGTGGAAAGACATATTTAAGGGTAAAAGAAATCCCTTTATTATAGATCTCCATAGGGTATTCCCCAAAGCTTAAAACTTTATCCATAATTTCGCTAATACGTCCCATAACAACAATCATCAAGCAGATAATGGAATAGATGACCAGTATAGCCATATAAAAGATAATGGCTGATAAAGTGAAGATAAAGAACGCCAGCAAGTTTGTAAGAGAAGGACAAATATGGAGGCGACTAAGGGCAAGGATAATAATCACAATACCTGCCAGCAGGCTACTTAGACTCATATAATTAGGGCCAGCTGTTAGTATTAATCCCATAGAAGGATAAGGCTTTAATAGAAGTCTATCAAAATTCCCTTTACGAATGAGATCTGCTATATAATCCCTTACGTCTCCAAAAAGTATATCTTTAAGACCATACCAAAAAAGTAACATACCTTGGAAAAGAAAAATCTGTGGTAAAGTCCAATTTGGATAACCATTGGTTGTGGTGAAAATCAAGAAGAGGGTAATGACACTAATAGAAGAATTAAGTAGAGCCATAACTAGGCCATTGATAAAATCAAAACGATATTGCATATTACGTTGAATCCTAATATTACTATTGAGCCAAAAAATACCCAGTAAATCTTTAAATGTTTTCATTGTTTAACCTCCTACTGCACAAAAGTGCTTCATAGATTTATGCCAAAAACAGCGACAAAGTAGGAATAATAGAATAATCCAAAACAGCTGGACTCCAATTAGCATAGAATAGTCAGCTAATGTTTGTGTTCCTTTTCGATTAACTAAGATTTGAAGAGGGACATAAAAGATATATTTGAAAGGTAAAAAATCTATGATGTTACTAATCCACTCTGGATAAAAATCTAGAGGGAAATTAGCACCACCTAGTAAAGCAATTAAGATACCTTTTAGATTGCGCATAGAGTAATTGCTCTTAAAGATAAAAGCACTTAAGCCAACCAAAAAGTTGATAGCAAACATCAGGAAGAAGCTCAGAGCAATACAAAGTAGAAACCTTAAGAAGGAGGCCACAGTCATAAAAGAAGGAGGATAAAACAAGGTATAGATAATGAAGCTAGGAATAAACTCGAAGACAATACCTGCTGACCTTAAGGCTAATGCCTCTCCTAAAGTCGCACTAAAGATAGAAGTAGGCTTTAAGAGGATAAGAGATAAGTCGCCAGATAATATACCTTGAGAAAGTGTATAGTCTACATAGGTATAGATAAAATACCAGACAAAGCGAGTTCCTGCAAAATACCAAATCATTTGGGCTAAATCATAGCCTGCTAGAGAACTCACACCCTGATAAGCATAAATACTTTTAAAGAGTGAAATGGTGACAAGAACCATCAAGGGATCAATAAAGATAGAGATAAGAAAGCCAATAGGATAAGAGAACATTTCTTTAATGTAGAGTTTATAGTAGCTTTTAAGATTGTTCATAAGCAATTTTCCCCCTTATGTAAGTATTGTTAGGAATGTAAATAGTTCCTAAAAGAAAAGTAAATATAATTATAATACTATTATGAATTTTGTCAATATTATAATTAATAATATTTAGATACTAATTACATTTTATAATTGTCGATTAAAGTATATTTATTATTAGATATGTCTAAATATGACAAGAAAAATGGTAGAATAGCCGACATAGAATTACATTTTATATGAGAAAAACAAAATATAATAGTAGAATAGGGGGTGAAATGAAAATGTTGGAAGAGGGGCTTCTAAACGAGTTACAAGAAGGCATTTTACTTGTAGATAAAAAGAGTAATGTGTTGTTTGCTAATGTTTTCTTTTTAAATCAATTGCATTATGTAGGGGGATTACATAATAAAAAATTTGAAGAAATAATGGGAGATAAGTCACAATCAAAATATTTATTAAATAAACAAGGAAAAGTAAAATTTATTTTTAGAGATGCATATCATAATCAAGTAAGAGCTTGTGGAAAGATTATTGGGGGGGAGCACAAAGGAGAAAAAGCATTTTGGATCATTGTGACAGAATGGAGTAATGACAATTATACCAAGAAGGAGTTAGAGCAGCTATTAGATATAGTACCTTACTCTTTATGGATTGAAGATTTTAAGGACAATTATCGCTATGTGAATAAGGCACTAGTGGAAGAGGTTAGCCGTGTGCAAGGAAGGTCTATTTCTAAAGAAGAAATTTATGAGTTAAAAGGATATGAGGTATGGCAAAAAAGTGTTACAAGAGAACATTGGGATGAGAATAATGAGCTATTAGAGGAACAAGGTATAATTAATCATATAAAATGGTCTTCTTTAGGCCATGAACCTTATTGCCATGCCTTATCTAAGCTAGCTGTTACAGACCATACTGGGAAAATAAATGCGGTATATGGCTTCAAATCCTATCGAACAGAAATAAGAAATATAGAGGAAGAACTTTATAAGGCTTATATTCAGAATATGGATATACATGATAGGCTTAAGCCACGAGAGAGAAATAGCAAGCAGGAGCATGAAAAATCAGAAATTCCCTATTATATAGGAGCATTAGATATTTTCATATATGAGTATAATGAAGACAAAAAACAAGTAGAGCTTAAGTGTTGTATTGGTGAGAATAAAAGAGTAATAGAGAAAAATAGTCCTATCCCTATGGAAAAAGAAGACTATGCTAAATATGCAAAAAGCAAAAAAATCTGGACAATACAAGACTTTATTCATACATTTAGATGGCCAGGTACAAAAGAGGAGGTACCTTCTATTCACTATGTAACAGTCTATCCTATTTATTATGACAATGTGACCTATGGCTTATTAGTAGCAGGGTATAGCAATAAGTCTACGGTGTATATGCATAATGCTCATATTATGGACAAGATAAGTGGGTATCTAGGAGGGCTCATTAGGAATGTTAATTATTATCAAAAAGCCTACAATGAATTAGCAACCACAAAAGAATTAGAAGAAAATCTAATGGAGTTTTTTAACATACCTTCTTTTTTTTATAGCGTGTATAACTATGGTATAGGGCATATCACCATGCATTTTGGATGGCAGCAGCTTTTAGGATGGCAAGAAGAAGATGTGATGGGCTTAAAGGGGATGTGTGCTATTCATGAAGAAGATAGAGAAGAACTTTATAAATGTATGCAACAAATCAAATCAGGAAAGAGTATCGCAGCTCAAATTACCCGTATGTATTGTAAAAATGGGGATATAAAATACGTCAAATGGTGGGGAAAACGAGTAGGAACAAGTACAACCTTAACTATGGTGGGCATAGATGTTACAGAGCAAATGCATTCATTAGAGAGGCTTGCAGAGTATAAGAAAGTATTGGAATTACAGAGGATGAAAACGCAATTTATGAATAAAATATCCCATGAGCTCAAAACACCTTTAAATATGATTTATTGTATAGAACAGCTTAATCAAAGGGATATAGATAGATATCTACAAGAGGGAAAAATAGAAACAGATGAAAAGCCTATGCTTAGATATCAAAAAGCTTTAAGAAAAAATATATATAGGTTACTAAGGCTAACCAATAATATTGTGGATATTACTGAATTAAGCGTAGGAAGCTATTATCTTAATCTAAAGAGTCATAATATCGTTGAAGTGATAGAGAACATTACCATGACTGTAATAGATTATATTAAAAGTAATACCATTAACATTGTATTTGATACTGCAGAAGAAGAGATAGAAATGGTTTGCGATAGCGATAAGATTGAAACCATTATCTTAAATCTATTATCTAATGCTGTAAAGTATAGTAAGGAAAAGGGAAATATTCTAGTAAGGATATCTAGACAAAGAAATCAAGCAATTATTGAAGTTTCTGATGATGGCATTGGCATTCCTGCAGAAAAAATAGGGGGCATATTTGAATGTTTTGCTCAAGTAGATCAGTCTTTAACAAGAAAGTGTGAAGGTAGTGGCGTAGGGCTAACTCTTGTTAAAGCCTTGGTTGATATCATGGAAGGTGATATTAAAGTAAAGAGTCAAATAGGCAAAGGAACTACTTTTACAATAAAGCTTCCTATTCGTAAAGGTAAGTCTATAGCAACTATAAAAGAAGAGTTAGGGCAGATTAGTAGAAGCAACCAAATGGAAAAGTGTAATATTGAGTTTTCGGATATATATTCTTTTTAACAAAGAGGATGGAGGTGGAGAACATTATTAATATGATACGACATTCAGTAAAACACCAAAGGCTTACACCATGGATTAAGTTTATTTGGGAGATGAAAGGTATAGATGAAGAGATACACTGTAAGCTTCTGCCAACAGACTGCATTGATGTAATATTAAACTTGGGGAGTGAAATGGTGTATGAAACGTCTCATGATAAAAGGGTTGCTCCACCTTTTCATGTGAATGGATTAAGGAAAGTACATAGTTATATTCATCAGGAGAAACCCATTTATATTTTTGGTATCTCATTTTATTCCTTTGGATTATTTCCTTTTGTTCATCAATCAATGGAGAGATTGCAGCAGAGAATTATTAGCTTAGAAGAATTATCCCTTAGTTTGTCCCAAGGACTAGAACGAGCCGTAATAGGTGATAATGACCATGACATACCTATAGCCATTGAACAGGCATTACTTGAGGAATTAACTATAGATGAAGGGTACATAGAAAAGTCACAGTTGATACGTGATTTTATAGAATCAAATGAAGAGGTAACAGTTCAGCATTTTTGTAAAGATAGGTTAGTAAATATTAAAACCTTTGAAAGAATGGTGCTGTTTTATACAGGTTTTACACCGAAGGCTTTAAGAAATATCCGAAGGTTTCAAAAGGCAAGCAATCAACTAGTTCATGATCAAACAGCAAATCTAACGGATATATCCTATGATAACCATTTTTCAGACCAAGCCCATTTCACCAAGGTATTTAGACGTTATTCTGGGGCAGCGCCTCATGTCTTCCAAGCTGAGAAAGTTTCAGTTAAAGAAAACGTAGAGTATTATTATTTGTAAAAGTGAGATTGTCGATTTTATACAATACCTCCTATTTTATTAGTTGTAAGCTAATTAAAAAAGGAGGTATTTTTATGTGCATGATAACAGAAATAGTAACAATGAAAACAGCAACAAACCTTACAAAAGAGGAATTTATAAGGATTGTTGATGGTCTTGAAAGGAACTTTCATTCTAAACAACCAGGGTTTATGGATACAGAATTACTTTATAATGATAAGAGTGATGAGTGGATCATGGTGCAACACTGGGCTTCTAGGGAAGAGCAAAAGGCAGCTTCCAAGAAAATGATTGAGGATGAAAGTGCAGCAGCATTTGTACAAGCACTAGATCCTAAAACTGTGAAGATGAATATACGTCCTCAACTTGGGAAATGGGAATTTTAAAAAGTCCATGTAGAATAAAAGGCGAATACCAAGTATAGCAAATACGAGGTGTTCGCTTTTTATATTAAATAAGCCTGCCGTCTTTTACGCTTAAGATGCGACTACTATATAGAGAGGCATCTGTGGAATGAGTGACCATGATAATGGTTTTATTTTTTTGTTGGTTAATCTGTTGAAGAAGCTTCATAATTTCGGTGCCAGTACTACTATCTAGGTTTCCTGTGGGTTCATCAGCCAAAATGATGTCGGGATTATTGATAAGTGCTCTCGCGATGGCAACTCGTTGCTGTTGCCCACCAGATAATTCTCTGGGTGTATGCTTTCTTCGGCTTGAAAGACCAACAATTTCTAGGATACTATGGAGTTCTTTTTGATAATCCTTGGCGTTTTTACCGTCTAAGAGAATGGGGAGTAAAATGTTTTCCTCTACATTCAAATTGGGGATGAGGTTGTAAAACTGGAATACAAAGCCGATGTTCCGGCGCCTCATAATACTTTTTTGATAATCATTATACTTGGCAATATCTTTACCTTCCATAAAGACATTCCCATTTGTAGGAGTATCAAGGCCTCCTAGGATATAAAGCAGGGTGCTTTTTCCAGAGCCTGAAGGGCCCATGATCGATACAAATTCACCTTGATAAATTTGTAGAGAGATATCATTAAGGACTTTGGTTACTGTGTCTCCCATGAGATATTCTTTGGTGAGATTTCTTCCTTCTAGAACATTAAGATTATTAGTCATTACTTAGCCTCCATCTATTTACTCAAATTTTATTTCTTCAATAAGCTTCATTTTTGATACTTTCAGAATCGGTACAATTGAGCCGATTAGTGTAATGCCAATTCCGGCTAGACCCGCCATAATAAATACTGCTATATTTAATTCAGGATTTACAGGGATTCTAGGACCTGCTACGGTGAAGATTGTCTTTATTTCCATATAAGAAACGAATAAACCTAATGCTGAACCTACTAACCCTGCTGTGAAGCCTTCTATAATAGTCATTTTCATATTTTGTGCTTTGCTCATCCCAATAGATAGATACATAGCGGTGGCATGTCGCTTTTGGATAGAGTTAATGAGCAAGTTATTAATAATCCCAATGGCTGCAAGGAAGAGAATGAAATAAGTGAGTTTCTTCATAGGAGACATAAACGAATTAATAATTTTTAAAGCGTCTTCTGAGAATTCCTTTGTGGTACGACTCCAGTTATATTTGCTTCCAAATAAATTGCGAATTTGGGCCATTATGGCATCAGGATCAGAGGCAGAATAGGCTAGCATTCCATAATGTACTAAGCCAAAATCACTTCTTGCACATTGGCCTGGTAAGATAGCCTCTGAGTTATCGCCACGAGACTGGAAAGTACCTAGGATTTTATAGGGGAAGGAACTACCTTTATAGGTCAGGTCGATGGTAGAGCCCACATCTAGATTCCGCTTTTTCAAGCACTCTTTGCTAATAAGGATATTTTTGCCGCTATTAAAGGTATCTAAAATCTCTGCTTTTACCTGATTGTTTTCAAATTGAATATTAAGTAGGGAGCTCATTGTGCTTAAGTCATCCACAGCCTCTATACGACTAAATAGGACATGGTCTGCACTGATGCTATTATCTAGTTCATAAATGGGAGTAATGGCTTCGATTCCCTCATAACTTTGAATAATTTGTACATATTCAGTGCTTATTTCACCATTTGCAAATCCATCTAATGTGCCTCCAGCAAATACACCACCTAAATAGGATGTAGCAAAACTGGTAATGGTACTGATGACAATGACTGCCGTAAGACTAATGAATAATAGGGTTATATTTTGATGGATGTTCTTGTTATTTCTCATATTACGAGCAGACAACTTTCCTTCATTGCCAAACAGCTTTCCATACACGCCTTCTAAGAGGTAGAATAAAGTATTTGCGATTAAAGAGGTTACGATAACTATTGCAACAAGTAACCCAAGGAGAGAGAGTCCGCCTGCAAGTATAAGCAGCTTAGAGTTTTCTTTGCTGATAATTTGGGGGAGAAGGATAGAAGCGACCAAGAGGATCGTACCAAAAGCTAACTTTATCCTATTGGAGGTGTTTTTTTCATCTACTTTACCAAGAACGACATCTTTTAGAGGGATATTACTTGCTCTTTGAATGGGGATATAAGCACTAAGTAAAGATACGATAATTCCTATAAGGCAAACCAATAAGATGTTTAAGGGTTTGATGACCATAGGGATATCAATGCCTAGGGATAGGGATTTTCCTAGTCCATCTAAAATCAGTTGAAGTAATCCATAGCCCACCGGGATACCCACTAGACCACCTATTATGCCATAAATCAAGCTCTCCAATAAGAGGATGCGGCTTGTCACTTTTTTGGTAGCACCGATACTGCGGAAGGTTCCAATGATAGGTAGTCGTTCAATGGTAATCACCTTATAACTACTAAAAATAATGAAAATACTCATCATGAAAGAGAAAAAGCTAATGAGGTAGAAGGGAAGAGATTTCTGCTGAGCTTCTGAAGCAATTTGCACCTCATCGTAGACTTTTGTAATACTGTATTGGTTTTCTGGCATAAGGGACGCTAGCTCTGATTTCAGCTGATTGGAGCTCATGCCATCTGCAGGTATGATATATATTTTACTGCTTCCTTTTGAAGCGTTAAGGATATTTGAAAGAGTCTCCTTAGGAACTAAAGCATTAAAACCTCTGGTTTGCCTTAGAAATACAGAATCATAGGCCGCAATAGCATAAATATTAAAGGCATAGTCTGTCCCTCCTATATTTAGGGCAAGGAGATCCTTTGGTTTGAGTCCATACCTAACTGCAAATTTTTCTGTGACAATGATACTGTTTCCAGAAAAATCCTTTAGTGTATCATCATCTAGAAGTATAGGTTTATTAATGGTATTTAATTTGTCAATGTCTGCAGCAATTAAGTCAAAGTTCTCAAACAAGTTGTCGTTTTTGTATAGGGCGGGTACTGTTAAAAAGCCAATCTTATCCTTTATGGATGGGGTGTCAGGTATATCATTTTCTGAAAACCATGACATGTTGCCACTAGCATCGGGGTTCGCCGAAACTGCTAGTGTAGCTGGTCCTGCAAAGCCCTTGGCCATTTTTAGTTGTGCGCTTTCATAGGAATCACCGATGGCTAGAGAGACAAACAGTAGAGTTGTGGACAAAATGATAGATAGAATCATTACAGTTGTCCGTAGCATTTGTTTACTTACATTGTTTACTATGTACTTAAGTATAATTTTCAAATAGACACCTACTTTCCTTAATAAAAAAAGATTGATAACTTATAATTAAACTATAAGCTATCAATCTTTTTTTATCTTTTAGGCAGTCTTAATTTAACCTTAATTTTGAGCCAGAAACTTAATAGTGATACAGGTACCGACCTTTATTTCACTTCTGGCTGAAATACTTCCATCATGTAGCTCAATGATCTGTCTGGCAATTGCCATACCTAAGCCAGAACCCTCTGGTTTTGCCGTGGTATTTTCACCTCGATAATATCTGACAAACAAATTGTCTAGTTCTTCTTGATTCATTCCGTAGCCATCGTCTTGAATGCTGATGATAATACCATTCTCAACTTTGATAGAAACAAAAATATGTGTATCCGCATTATTATGGATTAAGGCATTGGTAAGCAGATTGTTAAGGGCACGTTTTAACAACATCTCATCAAATGAAAACTCAATGATTTCCTTGCTACTGTAAAAGGATATATCCCTGAGTTCAAATTCGGGATTATTTAAAAGATCAACGAGAAGTTCCTTTGTAAAGCGGACAATGTTTTGAGTATGCTTACTTAGTGGTAGCATTTGATTTTTAAGCTGATAGGTGAGCTTTAAATCGTTAATAAGCCCTTCTGCATAAGCAGTGTTCTTGAGGAGGAGGTATCCATATCTTCGTAGTTCATAAGGCTCTATTTCAGAGTCTAGAGTAGAAATCAGCTCAGCATACCCTTTAATGGGAGAGAGAGGCGTCTTTAAATCATGAGTAATATTGGTAATCCACTCCTCACGCAATTTTTCATCTTTTGCCCTGGCCTCATCAGTGGATTTTATTTCAGAATTTAGAGTGTTTAGTTCTTCATAGATTTCGCTAAATGAATCGTTACTTGTAGTAGGTATGTAGGTGCGTGAAGCAACTGCTCGAATGTTTTTTCGTATCTTCTTTATCTGCCTTGCCATTCTAAAACCATATATAAAAGTAGAAAGGACTAATGCAAATAACATAACACTAAATATAACAAGTACAATAGGTTTAAAGGATGCAAATCGGTCTCTATTGACATAGATGATGATTTTGGAAATGGGCAAGGGAAAACCAATGAGATAGGTCCATTCTTTATCTTCCCATTGAACGGAACCAAAAAATACAGAATAATTTTCGGTCCCATTTTGATAGAGATTAATGAGACTAGAAGGAGAATGATGAGTGAAGATTTCAGAAGGTTTATCAAAGGATTGAATTTCATCTCCATTTGCATCAATGATTTGAATCCACAAATTATTTTCTTGTAGAAGCTTTAGGCCAGGCTGATTAATAAGGGGTGCTCCATCCTTGGTAAAGACGATATAGTGTGAGAATTCATGGGTAAAGTCAATAGGCCATTTGCTGATTTTAAGCTGACCATCTGGCTTTATGAGGGTTATATTATAAATAAGCATTCCAAAGCCAGTGGCAATCATGATAATCAGTAGAATAAAGAAAATAAGGTATATATGAAAAACGGATTTATATTTTAAAGGTTTCATTTAGCTATCCTTTTTTAGAAGTCTGTATCCAAGTCCTTTTACTGTTTGCAGGAGCTTAGGATCAGCTAGATTATCTTCTATCTTTTCACGTATATGATGAATATGTACCATGATGGTATTATCACAACCTAAACTATCTTCGCCCCATATTTGCTCGTATAGACGCTCTTTGCTGATAATTTTATTAGGGTTTTCGGCTAGGTAGCTAAGTAGTTTAAATTCTCTTGCAGTAAGCTCCAGTTCTTTATCGTTTTTATAGACACAGCAACTTTCGGTATCTATTCTTAAATCACCTATGAGTATGGGCTTCTTAGGGTTTATCTGATCTATGCAATCATATTGCTGCCTACGAAGTTGGGCCTTGACCCTAAATACGAGCTCTCTTGGGCTAAAGGGTTTGGTTACATAATCGTCTCCACCACTACTAAGTCCTAGTATTTTATCGATATCATCATTTTTGGAAGATAGGAATATAATGGGGCAATATGAAAATTCACGGATTTTTTTGCATACTTCTATGCCATCCCTATCGGGCAGCATAATATCTAGAATAATGATATCTGGTATATGAATTTTACTTAAAGTGAGGGCCTCCTCAGCATTTGAGGCTTTAAGGATGTTTTTAAATCCATCCTTATGCAAGACCTCCTCAATTAGGTCAGTAATTTCTTTTTCATCATCAACAAGCAAGATGCTTTTATTAAATAACCCCTCGCCAATTGCCATCTGTTTAGACAAATATTTCACCTCCAATGTAGAAAATGACAGCCTTTTATGTAGTGGCCTGAAATATAAACCAGCCGTCCTTGACTGAAAATTGATAGACACCGCCATGCTTTTCCACGATATATACGATGCTTTTTGTGCCAAAGCCATGCCCCTGTTCTTGTGAAACTGGAATCCCCTGCTGGAAGCTTGGTTCTATTTGATAGCTGTTGCGAATGTCAATGCACAACTTATTATTTTTGGAATACACCCGAAGGCGGATGAGGCGTTTCTTACTATCTGGGATCTTTCCTGCAGCTTGTATGGCATTTTCCAAAGCGTTTGACAAGAGCGAACAAAGCTCGGTGTCACTAAAGGGAAGAGTGTCAGGTAGCTTCGCTTCTATAAAGAGCTGGATGTTCGCTTGTTTTGCTTTGGTGGTGAAGGCGGACAAAATCAAATTGACGGTTTCATTTTCGCAAAAGCATATCGGCGTAATAGCATCCATATCGGATTGGGCAGTCTGCAGATATTCCTTGATTTCTTCGATGTGCTCCTTAGCAGCCAACCCTTGTAAAAGAGAAAAATGGTGGCGCATATCATGCCGATAGGTGGCTGCATTCTGCTGTAATTGCCTAAGAGAAGCAAACTCTGTCTTTGCTAGCTTAAACTGTGCATCCAGCATATCTCGCTCTCTTTGGATGGCTGCCTGTTTTTGCATCTCGGTGTAGTAAAGGATGATAAATACAAAATAGAAAATAGATATGATAGACGGCATAAACTGCACCATCCATATCGTACCCTGGTAAAGCACATCGGTATAGATAATGGTCATATAGTCGAATACATAGTAAAATAGCGGTACGCCACCTAAAAATAAGCAGAATTTTGTGGATTTCTCTATCAGTTGCCTTAGGGAACTGGTCACATACCTTTTCAAAAGATAAAAAAATGGAATTATAGCCAGAATATAAACAATGTGTTCTGCAAGTTGACTATCCAAAGCGGCTCCCGCAAGGGAACCAATCCAGCGAGGGGGCCGACAGCAAAGATATCCGGAAAGCACACTGACAGCGGATATGAGGCATGGACGTTTATAATATAAGGAAAATACCAATATCAACGGTAGGTGGATAATAAGGGGGTACAGCTTTGAAGTGATATCCAAACCTAAAAGCAAGTAACTGATGGTTTGAACAAAAAGAAGAATGACACAGAGTAAACCAGTAATGAAATTGTTTTTTCTTGTGGATTCTATTCCTGCAAATTGAACCGTTACCGCTACGCCAAAGAACAAAGAAAATCCAAAGCGCAGGAGTCCTATCACGGTTACTGCCATTTGAAAGCACCTCCCTTTATTTTATATTTCCTCATCCATCTGGTAAGCCAGATACTGCTCCTTGATTTCCTTCGCTTTTCCCTGAGCAATGGGAACAGAGGAAAGGTTCTGCAAAGTAATCTGGTGTTTTTCGATGGTTTCCACATACTGCATATTCACAAGATAGGAACGATGGGGCCTTATAAAGCATGTAAATTTTAAAAGCGTATCACAGACAGCGGTGAAGGCAGCAGCACATTCGATAACCTTGCCAGAGTGCAGATGATACAGAACATTCCTGCCAAAGACTTCGACAAAAACCAAATTGGAAATCAATATTCTTTGAATCCCCTCCATACTCCTTACGATAACCGAAGCCTCTTCTTTTTCTTCCTTGATTCCATCTAGCAGCTCGTCGAAGGTAAAGAAGAATTTTTCTTTTGAGATTGGTTTTAGTATGTAGTTAATAGCTTTCACCGAATAGCCCTCCAAGGCAAACTCAGGGGATGAGGTAAAGAACAAAATTGGTGCAGTTTTGTTATATGCACGGATTTCCTTTGCCACATCAATGCCCGTAAAGCCAGGCATAATAATATCCAAACAATATATATCAAATTGCTTTCCTTTTTCCAGGGCTGAAATCAATTCAAAGCCATTTGGAAAGGTAGCGTATTCACAACTGAAATTTCTTAAAGTTCTATATAGATCGAGGAGATGTACCATATTGGACAGCTCTTCAATATTGTCGTCACAGATTGCAATTTGTAGCATAAGCATGCCTCCATTACCTAGTATTCTGAATATACATAACAATCTTACCACAAAAGCGGCGTTCTTGAAACTATGATTCATGTAGAAAAAAACATGTTTCATGCAACGGATGGTTTTTGAAGGGGGATTTCTGGTAGTTTAAAGATGTGAAGCAAAATCTTTATGTGAAGAAATCTATGAAGGAGGAAACTTTAGTATGCTGCAAACTTTCATTGTAATCATCGTTATAGCTACGGTTATTGTTCTATGGCTCATTTCCACCCAGCGCAGACTGGTCGTGCTGGATGAAAATATCAGTAGTGCCATGAGCCAAATCGGTGTGCAGCTGTCTAGTCGCTTTGATGTGCTTACGACTCTTTTGGATGTAGCAAAGGGCTACGCAGAGCATGAAGGTGAAGTGCTGATTGAAACAATTAAATCAAGAAGAAGCATGATTACAGCAAAATCTACACCGTACGACGTGCTCTGCCAAGAAGGGATTATTTCAGAAGCTTTAAAGAGACTTGCCGTGGTAACGGAGCAATACCCAGAACTTGCGGCAAACCAGACCTATATCAAAACTATGGACGCGATGCAGATTTTTGAAAACATGATACGCACCAGTAGTCTGATTTACAACGACAGCGTGACAAATTTAAACCGTGAAATTAGAGTGTTCCCGGTCTCTGTGATTGCCCTGATACTGGGCTTTAGGAAAAGAGACTATCTACAGGAGTAGGTTGGCAAGGTGGGTATGACCAGAAACATGGTCAAGCTAGACTTCTATGCAGTGACAGACCATTCTATAAGACGAGAGAAAATAAAAAATGGTAGAGTATCTTTAAACTCTACCATTTTTTACGTTGTTTAACTTTTTATTTTTCTATAAGTTTAGAGTAATTCATAAAAAAGACTGCTACCTGTGCCCGCGTTGCGCCCTCTTTAGGAGCAAGCTTAGCATTTCCCACGCCTGAGATAATACCTTTCTCTATAGCCCATGCCATGGCTTCTTTGGCATAATCAGCGATGCGATCTGAATCACTAAATTGTGATAAGTCACTATTTTGAGCTTTAGGTTCACCTAGATATTTCCAAAGCATAGTAACGAGCTGCTCTCTT
>JAEZJJ010000006.1 GCA_023436395.1 Bacillota bacterium
GCATTAGTATATGCTATCATAAATAATTTGGATGACATAGATACTTTAAGTTTTGCACAAGCATGTGGAATTGCATCTGTAATGATGGAAGGAACAGAGGCATGCAGTATGGATGATGTGAAAAAGATATTAGATAAAGCTAAAGCAGTTACAAGAAGTGTACTTTGATAATAAGAGAATCTTTATTAGAAATATGTGAAATAAGATATAATAATAAAGCCATAGAGTAGTGATTCAAGTCTCTATGGCTTTATTATATTTAAAAGAATAATTTTATTAAGTTTTAAGTATATTACTATACTTTTCAAAACCATCTTTAATTAAATCCGTTATTAAGGATAATCCTTTGATTGATGTAGATGGAATTGAATACATTGCTGTTTTATTAAATTTTGAATGGTCAGCAAGTACATGAATTTTCTTCGAATTTTTAATTGCCAGTGATTTAATTTCATGTTCATATTCATCAGCTGATAGAATATCTAAATCTGCACTGATACCATTTACTCCTATAAAAGCACGATCAAAGTGAAAAGTACTTAATAATTTTATAGTCTCTTTTCCTACCAATGCTTCAATATTTTTCTTGAAAAAGCCGCAAAGTAAAAAGGTGTTTATGCTTTTTTTGTTTAATGCTTCTGCGTGGGGTATACCATTTGTTATAACAGTTATAGAAGTGTCTTGAATACTATCTATTAAGGCTAGGGTTGTTGAACCTGAACCTATAAAGATTAATTCATTTGGCTCTATATATTTTGAGGCAAATTCACCAATAATTTTTTTTTCTTTTATATTCATGTATTGTTTAGTATTCATTGTTTTTTCAACAACATCACTTACCTTTCTAGCGCCTCCTCTAAAACGTACAAGTAAGTTTTCTTTTTCTAATTGTGATAAATCACGGCGTATAGTTGCTTCAGATACATTACATTTTTCGGATAATTTTTTAAAAGAAAGAGCTCCATGAGCATCAATTAACTCCAATATTTTCAGTTTTCTATCTTCAAATTGCATTAAATACACATCCTTTAAAGCTTAAGTTTAATAATATATTATCACGGAATTAAAAAAAAATCCATAAATTAGGTTTGAAAAAAATGAAATAATATGACTGATTGTGATTGAAAAATGAAAATATTTGATTGATAGTATTGACAATAGTTGCAAAAATGATAAAATATACTTGTAAGCGATATCAAATGCTTATTATTAAAATTATTTTAAGAGGAGGAAAACAATATGGGGATAGTTTTATCAAGAATCGATAATCGTTTGCTTCATGGGATAGTTGCATCTCAATGGGCTCCAGCTTCGGGAGCTGTAAGGCTTATGGTTATTGATGATGAGGTAGCAAATAATGCTATGGCAAAAAGTAGTATGAAACTTGCAAAACCAGCAGGAATGGCATTATCAATTATTACATTAGAAACTGCATTAACAAATTTCGCAAATAATAAATATGAGGGGCAGTCTATCTTTCTTATAGTAAAAGATCCAATAACCCTTGTCAAATTGCAGGAATCAGGGGTTAAAATACCAAAGCTAAATATAGGTGGTACAGCTCATAGAGATAATGCAAAGATTCTTTCAAAAAGAGCATGTGCTACAGAGGAGGAAATTAATAATTACAAGAGCTTGGCTATAAATGGAACTAATATAACAATTCAATTTTTATTAGCAGATCAAGAAGTGAGGTTTGATTCTTTAGTGAACTAAATCTATTACATAAGGGGGAGATACTAATGTTATCTACAGTACAAATTATATTAATTACTTTATTGGCTTTTCTTGTACCTGTTGATAAATACGGAATGACTTTCGGCCTTAGATGGCCTGTTATTACGGCTTTGATAACAGGTTTGATTTTAGGAGACGTAAAGACGGCGCTGTATATCGGAGGAACATTACAATTAATGTCATTGGGCGTAGCAAGTATAGGAGGTTCATCAGTACCTGAATACTCTACAGCGGCAATTATAGCAACAACTATAGCAACAACTACAGGGCAAGGTATGGAGGCTGGGTTAGCCTTAGGATTGCCAGTTGCAATGCTTGGGGTTCAATTCGATGTTTTTGCTAAGATTTCTAGCCTATTTATAGTTAAGAAATCTCAAACCTACGCAAATAATAAAGAATTTAAAAAAATGAACTATATTCTATTATTAGGCATAGTATTTGTAGGATTAACAGCTGCTGTTCCAGTTTTTATATCTATAACTTTAGGACAAAGTGTTGTTCAGAGTATACTAAATGCAATGCCAACATGGTTTTCTACTGGGCTTTCAATAGCTGGGAAAGTACTACCAGTAGTAGGTATAGCATTATTGCTTAATTATATGCCAGTTAAAAAATACTTCATATATTTATTGCTAGGATTCTTCTTAGCGGCATATCTCAATGTGCCTATATTAGGAGTTACAATAGTGGGGGTAATTGCTTCTTTAAATTATTATGGAAATGAAACAAAAATTGGCGGTACATTGGTTCAAGGAGGTTTAGAAGATGAGTAAAAAGGAACCTGCATTAACTAAAAAAGATCTAAGAAAAGTTGCAAGAAGATGGATGCCTATGGCTGTAACAACATTTAATTACGAATCTCAACTTGCAGGTTCTGTGGTATATTCGATGTCGGAGGCCCTAAGAAAGATATATCCTAACGATGATGAATATGTGAAAGCATTAAATAATCATTATAAATACTTTAACTGCATGCCTTGGTTAGCAAACCTAATATTTGGAGTAACATTAGCTATTGAAGACAATGAGGGAATAGAAAGCATAGATGCTGTACAGAATTTTAAGACTAGTTTAATGGGTCCTTTATCAGGAATTGGAGATACTATTTTTTGGGTACTTATACCAACTATACTTGGCTCTATATCAGGATATATGGCTATTGAAGGGAATCCTATAGGGGTAATAGCATGGATTATTATAAATATTGGATTTATGTTTATAAGATATAGATTTGTTGAACTTGGTTATAATCAAGGTATTAAATTAGTGACAACTCTTGGAGATAAAGTTTCTAAATTTACTGAAGCAGCATCAATATTAGGATTAGTGGTTGTAGGTTCATTAATTCCAACAGCGGTTAAGGTTGGAACACCCTTAAAGTTTAATGTTGGTGAAGTTGGTATGGAAATACAACCAATGCTTGACAAAATTTTACCAGCTCTTATTCCAGTCTTACTTACATGGGGTACTTACAAAATGATTAAAGAGAATAAAATGAAAGTTACTACTATTATATTCTTAATTATCGTTTTATGTATGTTTGCAGCGGCATTTAATATCCTAGGATAACAATATTTAATAATGCTTATATCATAGATAAAAAATGATATAGGCATTGTTAAAAAATAAAGAAATATAGATTTATGGATAAATATACGTAGTAAAACAATTAATAAAATTTATAGCGTTAGGAGAATTTTATATGAGGAAAATAGTTATTGCATCACACCATTTATTTGCATATGGATTAACTGAAACTGTAAAATTTTTATCCGGTTATGAAAACTTATATGATTTAAGTGCTTATGTAGATAGTGAAGTTAAAATCGAAGAACAAATTGATAGTATAATGAAAAAAATTAATGTAGATGATGAAGTATTTATTTTTACAGATATGCTTGGAGGAAGTGTAACACAAAAGTTTTATAATTATATGAATGAGAAAATTCATATAATTTGCGGAATGAATCTTCCTTTAATACTAACTATTGCGTTGCAGGGAGAAGAAGAGCTTAGTAGTGAGAAAATAGAAGGTATTATTGAGGAATCTAAACAGCAAATTATATATATAAATAATCATGAAGTTGAAACATCAGATGATGATGAATGAGAGGGGTTAATATGAAAACTATAGTAGTACTTATGGATACACTAAGAAGAGATCATTTATCAGTATATAATCCAGATACAAAGGTAAAAACTGATAATATAAGCTCTTTTGCTAAGGATTCAGTTGTATTTGAAAATCATTTTACAGGATCTTTGCCATGTATGCCTGCAAGAAGAGATATTTTTACAGGAAAATTAAATTTTCTTGAACGATCATGGGGGCCAATTGAGATATTTGACACCACTTTACCTAAAGTTTTAAATAAAAATAAGATTACTTCGCATATGATAACAGATCATGCTCATTATTTTAGAATTGGAGGCGAAAACTATTGCCAACAGTTTAGTACTTATGAATTTTTTAGGGGGCAAGAAAGTGATCCTTGGATATCATTGATAGATGATCCCAAGATGCCAGAAGAACATTTTGGTGAGGTGAAAAGACAATATCAATGTAATAGGACAATGTTCAAATCAGAAGAAGATTTTCCAAGCGTAAAATGCTTTAACTCAGCATGTGAATGGTTAGATAAAAATAAAAATGCTGAAGACTTTTTCCTTATGGTTGAAACATTTGATCCACATGAACCTTTTGATGTACCTAAAAAATATTTAGATATTTATGGTGATAAGTATGATGGACCTCATTTTGAT
>JAEZJJ010000064.1 GCA_023436395.1 Bacillota bacterium
GGTACGCAAGATATAACCATTGTACTGCTTCTTGGAAGTTTTCAGCTGGTCTTGATAAGTCAAATCCATACATTTGACCTAATTCTTTAAGTTCATTTAATGCTTTGATTTGTTCTGCTAATTCTTCACAGTCTCTCATTGTTTCAGCAGTAAATGTTGTACCTTTTACTTCTTTGTCTTTCATTTTGTCTGCAATAAGTCGATCAATACCGTAAAGGGCTACTCTTCTGTAGTCCCCAATGATACGCCCACGTCCATAAGCATCTGGAAGACCCGTTACAACACCTACTTTACGTGCTGTACGAATATCTTTATTGTAAACATCAAATACACCTTGGTTATGTGTTTTTCTATATTTAGTAAAGATTTCTTTCATTTCTGGGTCTACTTCGTAGTCATAGGCATGTAATGCATTTTCTACAACTCTCATTCCACCAAATGGATGGCAACTTCTCACAAGTGGTGCATCTGTTTGAAGACCTACGATTCTCTCTTTATCTTTATTGATATATCCTGCTGCGTGAGAAGTGATTGTTGCAATTGTTTTAGTATCTGCAAAACATCCTCTTTCTCTTTCTTTTACCATAAGTTCACTTAACTCTTCCCAAAGGTCTGTTGTATCCTTTGTTGGTCCAGCAAGGAAACTATCATCTCCTGTATACTCTGTGTAGTTATTAACAATGAAGTCTCTTACATTAATTTCGTTTTCCCATTTACCTGATTTAAAATTTCTCCAATGTGTCATATGTCTCGTAAAAGTAGATACTTTGTGACCTACTCTTACTCTCGCCCCCTTTTAAAGTGAATTTTTTGAGTCTGTATACTGTATACACGTTTTGCTTGGTTTCATTATAACCGATTATTTTTACTTTGTAAATAATAATTATTATTTTTCAGTATAAATTTTTTTATAGTAATTCTTTTCTGTCTTTTAATTAAATTCTTATGAATAGATTTGTCACATCTATACTACAATTCACTCCATATCTCTTCTTTTTTCCCTTGTTTCCTAAAATTATTTTCCTAATAAATAAATCCCCCAGAACTTAAAAAATCTTTCTTTAAGTTCTGGGGATTGCCATATACAATTTGTTGTTATTGTATCCTTATCATCTATGTAACTGTTTAATCATTTGCCTATTTTTGTAGTGCTTTATTAACTGCCTCTACAATGCGCTCTGCTTGAAATGGCTTTACAATAAAATCTCTTGCGCCTGCCTGTATGGACTCAAGTACCATAGCTTGTTGCCCCATTGCTGAACACATAATAATTTTAGCTTGTGGATTAATTTCTCTAATTTTCTTCACTGCACCTATTCCATCTAGTTCTGGCATTGTTATATCCATCAGTACTAACTCAGGGGACACCTCTTTATAACGTTCTATAGCTCTAAGTCCATTTTCAGCCTCACCAACTACTTCAAATCCATTCTTTGTTAAAATATCCTTAAGCATCATTCTCATAAATGCTGCATCATCTACTACCATAATTCTTCCTGCCATTTGTTTCACCTCATATATCTAGTCTATATTTTTTTCCTTCAGATAATAGCACACTCACTTATTTCATATTAAAAGTGTCTTTGCAAATTATATCATACTTTTATATAAGTTTGTAGTATTTTACATTTATTGAATATTAATCAAATAATCTTCTTTATTTCTTCGCCTATGATCTTAAGCCCTCCTGAAATCTCTTCTTCTTTTAACCTAGAAAAACCTATACGCAAACTGGAAGTTTTCTTTCCATCTGGTTCAAAAACATCACCAGACATAAATAATACGCCTCTTTTAAAACAAGCATTTAAAAGTTGCCTCGTGTCTATTGTATGATGTAATTCTATATAAATATGAAGCCCCCCCTCTCCCCATAGTCTTTCATAAGGAATATACTTTTTAATTTGTTCTACAGTATATAAATATTTTTCCCTATAATATTTTTTTGCTTTTTTTACATATCGCTCGAAAGCTCCACTTTTCATATATTGTACAAAAACCGCTTGGTCTAAAAAGGAAGTATGAATTGTTTTAGCACGCTTAACACTTTCTAAATAATTAATGCACTCTAGGTCTGCCATAATCCAACCTAATCTTAATCCAGGAAATAATATTTTTGACAGACTACCTATATAAATAATATGATTACTCGCCTCACTAAGTGCTATCAAAGGAATAATATGTGAGCTAGAGTATAATAGTTCCTCATTAAAACCATCTTCTATGCAAGGTACTTTATATTTGCTTAAAATATTATACACATTTTTCCTTCTCTCCCCACTCATTACTATACCAGTAGGATTTTGATAAGAAGGTGTTAAATAGATCCATTTAGGTTGCCACTCTAATATAGCTGACTCTAACATATCTGGTAATATACCTTGTTCATCCATAGGTATACCTATCACCTTTAACCCATAAGCCCTCATCATTTTTAATGTCGTATGATGTGTAGGACTCTCACATATGATAATATCTCCATGATTTGTGTAAGTACTTAATATCAGATCTAGTCCTTCTGTAAATCCATTAGTGATAATAATATCCTTTTCCTTTCCAAATACTCCTTTTCTTTGCATATAGTCCATCAAATAATTTATTAAATCTCTATATCCTTTCGCATACCCGTAGTTCAGTAACTTTTCTCCTTCTACGGCTATTACATCTAAAAAGGCTCTTTTAAACTCCTCTACATCAAACAAGCTACCTGCTGGTGCAATACTTTTAAAAGAAATCATGCCTTTCTCATAATGTGGTTCAGTTTTAATAATATCCATTTCCTCACAAGTTCTTCCATAACTATTAATACGCTTTTTCCAACTTATACTTACCTGCTCACTATCACTTTTAGCACTTGATTTTACAAAAGATCCTTTTCCTTTGATACTATATATAATGCCTCTACTCTCTAAATTTTCGTATGCTGTTAAAACGGTATTTCTACTAATTCCTAATACAGTACTTACTTCTCTTGTAGAGGGTAACTTACTATCCTTTATAAGTGCCCCTTCTTCTACCGCCCATTCAATATGCTTTTCTAACTGTTCATAAATAGGCATATCTTGATTTAATGTTAATGTAGAAAAAATCAAGTCTACTCCTCCTTTATTCTCATCTTGTAAATTTTACCAATATTTTAAATTTATTATATCTCTCTTTTTCTCTTAACTCTATCCTTTTTTCTATTAATTAAAAGGAGTTAGCTTATATTAAATATAAACCAACTCCTTAAGTATTATTTTATTATTTCAATAGTTGTTATTTGTTTACAGTCTTTACAAATATAAATGGCCTCTGTTTCTTTCAGTTCATGTATTTCCATAATCTCTCCACAATGCGGGCAAGTCTTATAGCGTTTATACCCATAGGGTAATGTACTATTTTTTTCTTTGTTCCCTTGTTTCTGTCCTTTATATACAGCCTCAAATCCTTCCATACGCCCATCTATATCTTGCTTTACTTCTTTATGAGGTACCTTTTTGAATTCATCCATTCGAGATTCTATACTCATACTTTATCTCCTTAAGGCCTCTAATATTCTTATTGAAGCCAACTTGATCCTAGTGACTGTAAATTATTCTGTATCGTTTGAGCCACTGCCATTAATTCTGCCATGCTCATTTCAAGTACATATTTTACTTCTTTCTTACTTGTAAATTTAACATCCTCTGCTTTTACAACTTTAGCACCATAAGCTACGCCAAATTTAGTTTCAATTGCATCTCCATAATAACTCTCTATATTACATGTTATATCTTCAAAGGTTGTAGAAACTTCTTTTCGTGATACAACCTTATTTCCTACTCCTGTAATATCAATTGAACCAACATAAGGCATTTCACCTTTTAAGTTCAGTGTATAATTATCACTCTTAGCTTTTGTATCATAACTTGTATTAAAATCAATATAACCTGTTTCTCCATCACTGGATATATTCACATTAATTCCAGACTCAATGATATCACTATTTTCTTCTAAGTTATTAGATACTTTGATTCCTCCTTGGAAATCTACATCATATGCTGGTGTTAATTCTATATTCAATTCACTACTTAAATAGTCTTTTGTCCCAAAATTGAAGTTAATTTTCAACACTTCTTCTTCATACTCTGTATCCATAACAGTGCATACACCTGAGCGAATGAAATGTTCATCTAAGTGAAGCTCAAACTTTAATTCTAAACCTTCATATGTATCTACAGCTAACATTTGCTCCATGAATTCTTCTTTAGTTACACCTGATTCTTTTGCCACAAAATCAAAGAATTCTTGCATAAAGTCTAATTCCATAATAATTGCCATCTGTTCTTTGCCAAGCTTACTAAGTTGTTCACCTGTCACTGTTACATCATATACATTATAACCATCAGCTTTTTCATCAAGCTTCTCTATATCTAGCCCTTTAATTGTTTCTTCAATAAGTTTATTGTATTTTTCTATATACTCTTTATTATCTTTTATGTTTAAGAGTCCAGTAAAATAATCTCCCATTGCAGTAAATGCTTCTTCTACTTCTGCAATTTCTAAATCATCAATACCTTGTCCCTCAGTAACAGCATAAAGTGGAGAATTTTTAAAGTCCTCTAGAATACTATCTAACTTAAGAGCATAAGGATTTCCTAATATTTTTGGTATATCGATTCCTATTTCTTGATCTGATTTATAAAGTGTTGCACCTATTAATTCTAAATCACCTTGTAAAGCCTTCAGACCAGTATCCCAGTATTTCCCATCTTTAGTATATAAAAAATTCCCTTGAAATGCTAAGTCCTTTATAACTGCATTAATAATGCTGTCATCTTCCATACCACTAATATTCTTGATTGTTACATTAAAATGAGTGTCTACAGCCTCGGATTCTAAGATATTAAGTAATGACTTCCCACCATTCTTTTCTTCAATTAAAGCCATTTCACTCTTAAACTTATCTTTTGTATTAAGAATTGCACTATGCACAATCTCTTGTGGCGTACCTTTTAATTCTCTTAAATTCACTTCAGCTGCTTTACCACCATTATTTACTATAGTAAGAGCCCCTACTGTCACTGCAAGCACACCCAAGATGCAAGCAATTAGAATAATAAGTTGCTTACTACTTTTCTTCTTAGGATTAAAATTTAATTCTTGATTTTCGTTATTTTCTACTTGATTTTCATTGTTCTCTTCCACTTTTTTCTCCCCCTTTATTTGTAACCAATTAAACACATGTACTTTTCCATTATATCTGAATAGTAAATCATTTTCTACCCTTAATACATCATTAGCTTAAAGCTATTCTATTTTATTGTCAATCAACTTATATTTCTTAAAACTTTTATATAAACCATCCTCATCAGGACCATCCGTTAAATCATCAGCTACTTGTTTTATTAATTCTGCACCATTTGCCATTGCAATACCATATGCTACATATTGTAGCATCTCTATATCATTATAACTATCTCCATATGCAAAGGTGTCTTGTTGTGCTATTCCTAATTCTTTGAGTACAAGTTCAATCCCTGCTGCCTTATGCACTTCTTTAAGCATAAGTTCACCGCAGACTTCCCCTTCATGACTATATGAACCAGGAATTACCTGAAAGTTATCCCTAAACGTTTTCTTAATCTCTTCAAATGATATATGAGTTCCCATGAAAGTTACCTTATTGATGTCTTCTCTTATTAAATTTTCTTCCTCTTGCATATGCATCATATAAGGATACATCATCCGCTCTATCTCTTCTTTACGTTCCGGATGCTTCTTAATGCCTTCTATCATATTGGCTATTAAGTATGCCTTACTTTCTTTATTGACATATACCTTTTTGGTAGCTTCTAAATAATATTTCACACGTTTTTTTTCAAAAAAGTCTATAATAGGAAACAACTGATCCTTCGAAATATAAACCTCAAAAATGACTTTTCCTTTTAATTCTATATAGCCACCAGCTGCGCCTATAATGCCGTCTAATTCCAGTGCTAAAACTTCTGGTGGGATTTCTGCCTTAGAACGGCCTGTACATATAAAGATAGCATGTCCATTTGCTCTTGCCTTGGTGATAGCCTGCCTTGCTGATTGCGGAATTTCCCCTTTATGATTAAGAAGTGTTCCATCTATATCTAAGAAAATCGCTTTTTGATTCACTTTATCCCTCCCTATCTTTAACTTTATTTAAATACGCTATTAATCCCTTCTCCAAAAGCAGATAAACTCATAGAAACAATTTTATAACTAATCCACCAAATTCCTATTATATTGGCTACAATGCCTACGATAACAGCAGTTAACGTTAGTTTGTTTATTTTCTGCCTATCTTATTCTCTTCTAGAAACTCTTATCTTAAACAATCTTGTAGCTCCCTTAAGTATATCACAAACAAATGAATACATCTTAGTCATAATATGTATTTTTATAGTGTCACAAAATAAATTTATACACATACAAGAATGTCGTAGCTAAAATTTCTTTTAACTACGACATTTTTATTGCTTATATACGTTCCCGACTGGAATCGAACCAGCGGCCTACCGCTTAGGAGGCGGTCGCTCTATCCTACTGAGCTACGGAAACCTATTGCAATTATTATACTACAGTCTTATTTGCTATTCGTCAAGTACTATTTAGTCGTTACAATAGTACCTTGCAACCAACATGTACCCATAAAACGCATTCCAATACTTGGATACCCTACTAAATTATTTTTATTAATAAGTACCTCCAAAGGCATATCATTTACATCCAAAGTAAACAGATAAGATTCCTCTCCTGTCTTCATATTCTTTCTTGTTTGTATTTGAGTGATTTCCCCCAAAATAGCATATGTGGCATCTACTAATGTAGTTGGTACAAAATAACCACTCATAATAGATAAGAAGTCTTCTTCAAACATACGCTCCTTAAGTTGGTCATCTAATTCCTTCTCTTCAGCTTCTAATTGGGCCCTAGCATCCTCATCACCTTCTCTGGCTTTTTGAAGCATTACCTTAATCTTTTCTCTCTCTTCCTTCTCAGCTACCTCATCTTCTTCGTTTCTCTCAATAGGAAGAACAATTGTTCCTTCCATAGCTAATGCTGCAATCTTCACCTCATCAAACGTCTGTAGCATTTCTACTGCTTCTGTATACTCTACTACATTCTGTAGCCAAAAAATAAATTGCATACCTGTTTCAGCTTCTTCACAAATTGCATAATAATTATACTCGTCATCTATACACTCTACACTTAAATCATCTACTTTTATAGTATAATGGCTATCTAAGTATGGTTCACATTGCTCTATTTCAAGCTTAGTGTCTCCTTGGTTTGCTCTTACAACCACTCTAACCATAACATACATATCTTTACCAAATTCTTTTAAGTACTCTGCTATAATATCTTGATTTGATTTACGACTTGCAATTTGTTTTGTTGGTTGATCTAATATTTCACTAACTATTTTCTCAATATTATATTTACTATCTATATCTGAAAATCCTACTGCTGCAATTGGAGATTCCATATTCATCCCCCTCTCTACCCTTTCCACCTTATCAGTTAAACTGTTCATCTAGCCCTAGTTCTTGAGTAACTAAGACTTTAATTTATTCAATATTCATCGCTCATCTATACATTTAATAAAAGGGTTATCTTATATTTATATTATATATCAATCCTTTTCTATTTGCTAGGTATCTTTACAACTTCTCCTATATGCCTAAGACCTACTATAAATATATATCCTAAAATACTATAATATACCCTCTGTTGAACTTTATACAATAGTTTTAAAGAACATATAAAAAAGATGTACGGTAAATGAAGTGACCCCAATAAGCTAGACTTTTCTAGGTCTAACTTATTGGGGTCATATCAGAACTTTTTGTTTCCGTTACATCTTTTTTATATAATTTATTAACATAAGCCATTAATGACGTCATTAAATGTATCAGGGTGATTTGTAATAAGTGCATCTACACCATATTCTTTCATACGTTTCATCTCTGTTACTTCATCAACTACCCAAACTGTAATTTTTTTACCAATACTTTGAACTAACTCAACAGCCTCTTTATCTACTTTTGTATAGTCACAAGAAATAGAATCTGCATATTGATAGCTGCGAATATCATATGTCATCTCTTTACAAAGTAATGCTGTTTGAATATTAGGTGCCATCGTCTTAATACGTTTTAATGTCTCCACATTATAGGAAGATAAGATCACTTTTTCTTCTGCTCCAACTATTTTAACGCGATCAAGAACTTGTTCTTCAATAGCTTCATAATTTTCATCACTATCTTTAATCTCTACATAAAGTTTAACATTATATTTTTTTGCTAATTCTAATGCTGACTTAATACATAAGATTTTTTCACCTTTATATTTAGGATCATATTTTACACCTGCATCAAACTCTAGGAGTTCATCTAAAGTATAATCTTTAATATATCCTGTGCCCGTCGTTGTGCGGTCTAATTTACTATCGTGAATAATAACAAGCTTATCATCTTTTGTCATGTGTACATCTACTTCAATACCATCGCAGTATCCTTCTGTCAAAGCTTTTGCAAAAGCTATATTTGTATTTTCTGGGTATCTACCACTAAATCCTCTATGAGCAATATTTAATACTCTCTTCATCATGCCCTCTCCTTCCATGTTATACAATAAAAATGTTCCCTCATAACATATTATCTATTATATATTATTTTCAATATAAATCCTAATTATTTTCCAGAAATTTTATAGGAACCAATGTAACCTTTTACCTATAATTTGTTTTTCTACAATTCTGGCAAATTTCGTCACGGCTCCACATGTATTCCATTGCCATAAAGGGTAATATACCACTTGTACTCATCATAAAAGGGTATACTGGTGGCTCTAATACGTAATCTAAAATGGACTTATTTAATTTATGATACCCACACCGCTCGCATACATACTCTGTCATTTTGTCATCTCCTTAATACTATGGCTTTATCTAGTGTGAGACAAACAATATAAAAATATACAAAAAACATCTATCTTTGTTAAGATAGATGTTTTTGCTATTTACCACTATAATAGATTATTTCTTAAATTGAACAGGTGCCGTTTCACTAGTTAATTTTTCAAAGTTAAAACCTTGTTTTCTAAGCCCCTCTACTATTTCTGGTAATGCTTCTACAGTAGTAGTCTTAGGTGCTGCATCATGCATTAGAATAATAGCATGCTTTTGACCTTTTACACCATTTAGTACAGACTGTACAATCACTTCCTTAGATTGCTTATTAGCTGCAGCATCCATAGAGTCTACATTCCAATCAAAGTATACTAAGCCTTCTTCATTTACCTTTGAAATAATTTGACTCATTAAATCCTTCCCACCATGTTTAATACTAATCGTGTTATTAGAGCCACCTGGAAAACGCATTACATCAGGCTTTATACCCGTCACTCTTTCTAAGTGTTCCGATAAGGTATTAATGTCATTCATAAAGCTATCTACACTTGTGTAAATTTGATTATACTCATGAGTATTAGAATGTAAGGCAAGAGTATGTCCTTCATCTACAATGCGTTTATATATTTCATCTTGGTTCTGTTTTCCTAGCACAAAAAATGTCGCTTTTAAATGATTAGCCTTTAAAAAATCTAAAATTTTAATTGTGTTTTCACTCGGACCATCATCAAAGGTTAAGTAAGCATTCTTTTCACTTGTTTCTGCTATTCCATTTGCTAATTCAGGGTTTTGAATTTGTGCTTCTTTTAAACTTTCTTCCACCTTACCTATTTCTACTTCTATCTCTTCAATTTTATGTGTATGAGTCTCTATGTTAGCTTCCATATTTTTCTTAGTTAACTCTATATCTTCAATATTTTTCTTGATGTCACTAAGCTTTTGTACTTTATCTGGCAGTTCAAATGCTAAAACCCCACTTGTAAACACAAAAAATACTCCTAAAATGAGTACTAATAGTGTTGCACCTATTCCTGGTTTTTTCCTATATCCCATATTTCTTCACCTTCTATATCCCTATCAACTTATCTTGATTCACTCTTCATAGATTCTGGTATAACAATTGGCTCATATTTAGCTAATTCCTGATTAAGGGTATCTAGCTTGTTTTTATATTCTTCTTCTTGCTCCACCATTTTATTTGTTAAGTTTTCTAATTCATCTAATTCACTGGATAACTGATTGATTGTAACTTGATATTTATTCAAATTTAAATGAGTATATATAAAACTTCCTACTAAAGCACTTGTTACAACGCATGCAACTCCAGTAATCCATAATAAAGTCGTAAATAATCTATTCTTTCTTTTTCCAAAATGCATGTCGTTTCTTCTCACATTCTTCCCTCCCTATCAATCAGTATACTATCTTTTTCTGGAACTTTAAACCTTATCTTTTAATATTTTATTGGTAGATAATAGTATCTAAAACTAATAAAAACAAAATAAATGATTATTTATGGCCACAATTCTACAGATTAAGACTTTGTATTTTCGCATTAATTTTAAATTACTATGAAATCCCCCCTCGCTATCCTATCTACATCTTCTTTTCTACATCTTCTTTAATCTTGGAAACTCTAATATAATAGCAAACACACCACATACACCCATTAAAATTGGATAATATAAGTAACCAAGTATCTCTATAGGGGATACAGCTACTAATCCTGCTGCTATTAATACTTGAGCTCCATAAGGTATAATTCCTTGAATACATGCAGAAAAGATATCCAAAATACTGGCTGTCCGCCTTGAATCAATATCATATTCCTCTGCTATGTCTTTTGCAAGGGGTCCTGCCATCACAATAGCAATTGTATTATTCGCCGTGCACATATCCACTAAACTCACTAGAACTGCAATTCCAAATTCTGCCCCCTTTTTACTACGAATACGCCCTTTGATAAAGCCTAATAAATAATCAATCCCACCATTCCTCTTAATAAGTTCTAGTGTTCCGCCTATAATAATGGATAATATGATAATTTCTGCCATACCAATCATTCCATTTGAGGCTGCTTGAATACCCTCAAAGAAGTCAAAACTCCCGGTAGCTACACCTACTAATCCTGCAAAAAGGGTCCCTCCTGCTAATAATAGAAAAACATTAACACCAGCTAACGCACCTACTAATACGCCTATATAAGGAAGTACCTTAACCCACTCATAGGTATAACTCTGATTCATTCCCATACCATAATTCCAAGTCACCATGGTTAATAGTGCTAGGGTAAGAAGTGCAGCTGGAAATACAATAAGAAAGTTCACCTTAAACTTATCTTTTAATTCACACCCCTGCGTTCTTGTAGCAGTAATTGTTGTATCTGAAATCATGGATAAGTTATCCCCAAACATTCCTCCGCCTATAATCGCACCCACCACAAGTGGTACTGACATTCCTGTTGTTTCTGCAATTCCAAGCCCAATAGGTGCCAAAGCTGTAATGGTTCCAACAGATGTTCCCATTGATAAAGAAATAAAACACGCTATTAAAAACAATCCGCCTACTAAAAAGCGTGAAGGAATAAAAGATAGGCTTAAGTTAACTGTAGCTTCAACTCCCCCCATTGCCTTAGCTACATTTGCAAAAGCTCCTGCAAGAATGAAGATGAGACACATCATCATAATATCGCTATGACCTGCCCCTTTGCAAAATACTTCCAATTTTTTATTTAGTGACTCTTTCCTATTAAACATAAGTGCTATAGCAGTAGCCGTCATAAATGCTACTAATACAGGCATCTTATAAAAATCTCTAGTTAGTATCCCTACACCCAAGAATAATACAAAGAACACACCTAATGGCAAAAGCGCATAAGGATTGCCTTTTCTATTATTTTGTTTCATGCTATTATTCTCCTTAAGTTAAATATTATTATATGCTTTTTATATTAACATAATGTTCTTTAATTAATCTATAGTAATCTATAAAAAATACTAAAAAATCAACCTTATATTACTTATTAAACTAAGTATAAAGATAACATAATTCAAATTATAAAAATTTTAGCTAAATCTAAAAAAATAGCCCTTAAGTACTTCATTTTGTACTTAAAAGCTATTTATATATTATCAAACAATAAAAGAAGAAATCTTCCCTATAAGCGGTAGATTCCTTCTTTAATTTACGCATGCGGTAGGATTCGAACCCACGACATTCTGATCCGAAGTCAGACGCTCTATCCAGCTGAACTACGCATGCACATTATGTTAGCTTGTTCATTATAACACTTATTACTGGTAAGTTCAACCTAACCTTTATTTTAATTCTTTTATGCTACTTCTAAATGCTTTTACCCCCTTACAAAGTCTCATAAAAATTTATTATGACTTCCATATGGCATTCATAATAGATAAATGTTCTTTTTCAGGGAATACATGGTCACTTAAATAAGCGCCCGTGATAACGCCTACAACTAAAGCACTAAGTTCTTTCTTGGTTCCTGGCAAACTAATCTCGCCTCTCACCTTTGCACTTTCACAAATCTCCTCAAAAAGCTTACCAATTGTAAGTTCATTATAATATGGATACTCTTCCTCCTTAATGCCACTAAAGAAATAAACAAATTCTGCATCTATGAGTTTCATTTCATTTGCTTCTTCTCCTACTGTTAATAGGAAATTAATATAGCTACTGGTAAACTTGGTATATTGTTTTTCTTCTAGAAACCAGCAATAAATTTCTTGTAACTTATCTTTAAAAGTCATCTCATCTCTCCACTGTTGCATACGAAGAGCAATTTTGACGGTAAAAATCCTAATGAAGTAGTGAAAAATATGTTCTTTAGTTGAAAAGTAATTAAAAAATGTCCCCCTTGAAATCTGTGCCTTTTGACAAATCTCATCTACTGTAATCTCTGAAAACTCCTTTTGTTTAAGAAGGGTAGCTGTTGTCTTTAATATTGTTGTTCTAGTTTTAACATAGTTAATTTTTCTAAGTGAAAAATTCTCTAATGATTGATACATCATAATAAATATATCTCCTCTCAAAATTTACATTTGTATTCTTCTAAAGTATGGTCTATTTTGTGCTTCTTATACATTTTTATAAGAAAATTTATTTAATCTAACTTTTATTTATACGTTTTGGTTTTATTATTTGATGTTTATAGCTGATTAGTATATAATGTTAAATAATTTATAGTTATTTTTCAGGAAGGAATCTTTAATGAAAAAAAAATATTTATCATTTTTAATCAGCTTTATTATTTTTTCAAAATCACTCTTTGCATCATCATTGCCAGATATTAGTGCCGATGGCGCTATTCTTATAGAACCTAAAACCAATACTATTATTTATGCTAAAAATATGAATCAAACCTTTTATCCCGCAAGTACCACTAAAATTCTTACTGCTCTTGCCATTCTTCAGGATTTGCCTACTGATATGCTTATTACTAAAACCCAGCAAGCAGTGAATGAAGTACCTTCAGATAGTAGCCAAATTGGTTTAAAAGTAGGGGATCAATATACTGTTCTAGATGGACTACATGCTGTTCTTATGGCATCAGATAACTTTGTTTGTTATGACCTTGCAGTTGCTGATAAAGGAAGTATTTCTGCTTTTGCCAAGCGTATGAATGAGTTAGCCACAGAAAACAATGCTCTTCATTCTAATTTTGTTAATCCCCATGGCTATCATGACTTAGAACACTATACTACTCCTCTTGATTTATCCCAGATTGCCAGAGCTGCATTTAATGATCCCCTATTAACTCAAATTGCAGGAACTACAAAATATAATTTCAAAGTAAGTAATAGTAATACCGTTATTCCTATTACCCACACCTCCCTGTTATTAGATGAAGCTAGTGACTATTACAATCCTCATGTTGTTGCCTCTAAAACTGGCTATCATACACCTGCCGGACGTACTTTAGTGGCTAAAGCTATTTATGATAACATTGAACTTATTGGGGTCATAATGAGAACAGATGCTCCTCAGCAATTTGAGGATATGAATAAGCTCTTTGAATATGGCGCTAGTAACTTTACACTGACTACCCCTATAAAAGGGACCGAGTACCTTACTAACCATACTTATTCTGAGTGGGCCAAGCCATATGTCAACCAGGCATTACAAGAAGGATGGATTACTAATACTACACGTAACTACACTATGCCTATTACTAAACGTGAGTTTATAACGTTATTAAAGAGTGCTACACCTACAGGTTACTATTCATTATTAGATAGTATGATAGATTTTAATGGTAATTCTATCTATAAAGAAAATCTTACTACTACTAGAGGTGAAGTTGCAGATGTGGTCTATACGTTCTTAAGTCATTTAGATCTTATACCAGTTCTACCAGAGCAAACGATTTCTGACCTAGACAGTGCTCCAAAAGCTTTTCAAGAAGCTATTCAATTTTGTGTTAATACAAGTATTATGAGTGTTTATGATTCAAATGATTTTAAGCCAAATGAACCATTATCTTATGAATCTGCTTTAAGTATTGTTTCTAGAGTAAATCGTATCATTAAACACTATGACTCTTATAAACTACCTTCCTAAGAGGTAAACCTATTATATAAGTAACAATGCAAAAAAGGTCTATACACCTAGAAGTTTCTACTAGATGTATAGACCTTTTATAAGTCAATAAGTTATTGAAAACTATCCTTTAAGAGGTATCCCCTCTCCATCTAAATCAAGTTGTCTACAAAGAATTAATATCCCATCTATAAATCCCCAGATGTACCCAATTCCAAACAATGGCAAAGTACACAGCTGGGCTATGCCTATTCCTGTATAGCCTAAATAGAACCTTCCTAGGCCAAAGCCCCCCAGAAATAATTGTAATAATCCTGCCACTAAACGAGATTTTTGATGTTCATACACTTCTTCTACATTCTCATTTTTTTCCTCATCATCCCAATGACTGTGTATACTATTTATCCTTTGTTCTATTACCAAATGTTCCTGCGTTCTTGTTACTGCACCTGCCACTTGCTCTTCACCACAAATGGGACAGAGTTTTACATTTTCGCCTAACTCCTGCCCACAATTTTTACATTCCATAGATTTTCCTCTCTTTTCTATTTCTATTTCTATTTCTATTAATTTTATTTTATCATGTTTATTTTTTATTTTCCAATTTTTTAGCATAGATGATATAGGCTTTAATTATACAATTAAGAAGCTTTATGATAAAATATTCTTAATTGTATAATTTTTAAAATATTAATATAAGGTAGGTTGCTCTTATGTCAAATTTAAATGAAAAAAAATGGACAAAGCCTTATTTGCCAACTAGAAGTTTAGTACTTTGGGGGTGGTCAGATTCACACGAACCTAGCTTCTTAATTCTATATGGTGAACATCAATATAGTTCTACTCCCACTTCTTCTTCTGATGAGTCTCCTAGTGGCAAAAAAACAGGGTTTTTTGGGACATTCTTTAACGCTTTATCAGGTAGTATTTCATCTAAAATTATAAATTCTCTCTCAAGTAAGACCACTTCCTTCTTAGATGAGACTATCACTTATACACATTATGCTATTTTCACTGGACATCAAGGTCACTTTCCTCATTTTGAATCAGTCAAAATCATCACCGATCAAAACCATAAACAAATGTACTATAAGAAGGGGAACTCTTATAATCACTGGTATAATAAAACAGATAGTGTCGTAGAAAGTTTTAATACCTTAAAGGTACCTGTCACCTTCTCTTACTATTCCCAGCCTCCTTATGAATCCTATGTGCGTGAACTAGAAAAACACAACTTAGTCTTCCCTCATTTCACCTTAGCTAAGCATCCTAATGATTTTCTTAGCCTAAGTGGTGATGCTTTTACTTACTATCCTCTGGTTTCTCAGATTATTTCTCATCCTAAGCTATATATGCGTAAAAAGTACCTCTCTGAATTACTTGAAAAGAATCCTCCATTAGAAATTCTAGAGCTCCTCTTTAATCTAGGAAGCTGTGAACTTATTTCTGGTATGTGTTTAGAGCTAGCAAAACTTAAAAATCCTATTTTACTTGAAACAGCCAAGGCATTTATTTTAAATCCTGTGAATTTGGGTAGTCAAAGTTATAACGAAGGCGTTCTTCGTTGTATCAATATCTATATACAAACCTTAGACCCAGTGCAAAAAGCAGCACGTATAGAGACTATTTATAAAGATTTGCCTTTTGCTGATTTACCTCTTATTTGCATTAATGATCAACCTGTCCCTATGGGTAAACAATTTACTGGTGCACAGTATGCAAGTTTTGCTAATAATGTTTCTCTTCAAAAATCTTATAGGAGGTACAATCAGGAAACTCGTTCTTCTTGTGAACATCTTCGCTCACCTTTTTATGCAGTGGGTCCTTATACAGATGGTTATGACTTTAATATCATAGCCTTTAAAAATACACTTCAAGAAGCTATTAGCTATGATTTAGCAGATGTAGTAGGTAAACTAGGGTACTATTTAGATGCTCCAAGATTACGTTTTTACTTTAAAGCTTCTAGAAAAGCAAAGGCGTATCGTTATTTTATTAGTACTGTAAGACGTACCTTAGATGACTATGCTACCCATAACCCAAATCTTTTTGTCATAGCTCTGGAAACACTTTTAACTAGTTATACTCCTAATGATTATCTTTGTAAGTTTTCAGGAAACTTCCAGTACAACTATTTTATTAGTCACTTCCTTTATTATGACTTCACAGAAAAACCACCTACTTCTTGGACATCACGCTATAATTGGTTTAGAGAAGATCAACACCTTAAAAGTACCACTCGTCAAGAGAAGTATAAGGAAATTTGGAATCAACACTTAGATACTGTTGTTTCTATTGCAAGCCGCTCCACTATACCTGTTATTCAAAAAGCATGCTATTACATATTAAAAGAATCACCCTCTACTATGGAACTTATTAGAGGTCTTTCACATAGTCAGTTAATTACTCTCAGTCAATCAGACTATAAACCGCTTGCTCAGTTCTTTATGACTCACTTAAATGATAGAATAAATTCTTTTATCACCCCTGAACCTAGTTTACTTCTAGCTCTGATGGATACACCTTATGACACTATTCATCAACTTGCCTTAGATCAACTTCATAATAATAACGCCTTGATTACACCAGATTTTCTAGCACAATGTTTTTTACTTACTTATGGTGAAAGTTGGCTAGAATTTCTAACTTCACAATTATTACAGCTTACTCCTGAGCAGTATAGTGACTTTATAGTAGCCTTATCTCATCAACTTCTAAAACCAACTACAGTAGTACCTTCACTCTCTTTAGTCCTAGAGGAACTACTTATTAATAGCTGCTCTAAATTAGAACAACTTCATTTAGAATCTGCTAAAAAAATAATGAAGATCATTAGGCAAGTCCTTAAAGATGTTCCAGCACTTTCTGAAAGTCTTATCACTTATTTTGAAGGGCTTATTTTTGCCTTTGATTACACTATTTTAGAGACTCTACTTGAAGATGATATACCTTGTAATAATGAACTGCCTATTTCTATATGCCAAAAATCTATCTTAGACTTGCTATTGGCAATTCAAACAAAATCATTACCTTCTGATAGTACTTTTAAAACTATTTTAGAAAAAGGAAATTCACCACTGGTCAAAACACTTATTCATTTACTAGATACATTTCAAAATGATTTAAGTAATAGACCAACTTTACTTCTTCTTATGTTAGAGTCTGATGTGGTTTATCTTAATGAACTTGCTAGTACTGTCTTTGAAAAATTAACAAATGAAAAGGCTATCCTTAGCCATCAATTCTTATTAGATTCACCACTTCCTAAGGTGCATCAATATGGATTAAAACAACTAGAAATACGCTATGGTGATTTCATCCCCAATACTTTCATCGTTCAACTCCTAGAGCACCCTCATAAGGAGGTTAAAAACTTTATTAGTCAAAAAATTGATAGTGCTATAGCCAATATCGATCCCCATCATAGGGAACTCTTTATGTACTATGTTAAAACACTTTTATTACTTCCTAATAAAATCTCCAAAGGTAAAGATGCGCTTTATAGCTTACTCCCAGCTTTTGTTTCACTCAATCCTGACTATAGAGAGCAAGTAGAAACCATGCTTTTATCCATAGGAGGTTCTAATATTAAACGTGATAGTGAACGCGCTTTAATGAGCCTTGCTCAAATCAGAAAGGAGACTTTAACTTATGAAGGTTAACTATGAGTATGCCAGCCCTTCTATTTGCTCTATGGAAGATAATCAAACAACCCTAGGCCTTAGCCCCGATCGTTCTAGAAGTGAACTCGTTTCTTTCTTGGGCCGATTAAAGCACCCTCTCGTCTTCCGGGATGCTATGCTAATGCTTCGTGAAATTGTAGTCTCTGATGCTAGAACCACAAAAAAAGAACGTGTAGAATTCTTTGACTGGTTGGACCGTGAAATCGAACGCCGTGTAGTCTTATATGAGCAATATGCACCCCATCTCCGCGCCTCTCTTTCTAAAAATATAGATGCTACCTTAAATGAACTTAGCCAAAAAGATGAGAAAATAGCAAAACTACTAGAAATTAAATCCACTCTCCAAAAAGAATTAGATGCTTTGGATGTCTGGAAAGACTACAATAAATTAGAACGTAGCTTTTGGCAGTATATTAAAAATAAAAACTTAGATCTCTGGTATGTACTAGATCCTGTCATTACTGTCCATAAAGATCAAGTCACCTTCGAAGCCTTTTCATTAGATGAATCTATTTATGGTATCTTGTCTATTGATATGAGTGAATTTGAACTTCTAGCTCCACCTCAGTTAGGAACAACTAATATTGACTTTTCCTATAAACTCGCTAAGGAAATCGAACGTTTTCGTACTTATAATGAAGTCATTCTTTCTGTTAATCCTAATGGTTTTGCAGTAGAACAAGGAACATTACCTTCTCATTTAGAGAAGAAAGTTGATCTCCCAGAAACTTGGATTAAAGGCTTTAATCAAGTCTCTGCTGCTGCTAGTCTAGATGGACTGGAACTGGAACTTTCTCCAGTAGACTTCTACGATATCTGTAGCTTTTTAAGAAGATACAAGGCCCATAAAAGTCCACGGTATATGAAATGGATACTCACTCCACAAAAACCAATAGAGATTGTATTTGAACCCTTTGGGATTAGCCTTATCCTCCAAACCATTTATAGAGGTAATACCAAGCGTGAAGAAAAAATTTGGGGTAGACGACGTTTTCTAGTGACCGAAAAACTCATTCCTCTTGCTAAAAGTTTCAAAGTGAGGCTCCTAGGTTTTGGCATGCCCCATTTCATCACTGCCGATTTAGGGACTATGAAACTTACTATCGGTCTATCCTCTTGGTCAAGTAATGATTGGGTAAAAGGTACTGCCTTTAATATAATGGCTGGATTTATAGGTGAAGGTAACTACCCAAAAATCTATGAACTACTTAAGGAAGAGCGTGCTTTAAGCTTCGAGAAAGCTTACGAATTAATAAGTGAAGATACTAAAACTATTACCAAAGCAGGGATTGGGCATCTCTTTAAGCGGGGTGAAGGTTACTTTGACCTTTCAAATCATTCCATTCGCTTTAGGCAGCTTTATAATATGCCACTCCCTCCATCCCTATATCAAACTACTGATTTAGAAACTCAAGTGCAAAATCATATCAATGAAGGAATGGATCAGTTTACCGTAGAGGCTGATGAAAATAAGCTTTATACTTTTACTCATCATTTACACATGCCAAATGAAAAATATCATAAAGAATTCATTTTTACCGACACTACTCTCTCCATTAATAATGATGGCGAAATTTGCTCATTAAATTGTACTTGTAAATCCTTTAAAAAAGGGTCTAGAAATATTTCTGCTCCTTGCGCCCATATTCTAGCTCTTTATATTGCCTCTTCTAAGTTCCTAAGGGTTAATTTAGAACCACACAAGGTATATAAAATAAATGATATTATGGAGATACTGCTATGATGAATCAATCACAAAATCAACGACAAATTTATCGAAATCAAGTTGCAACGCAAGGCAAAAAAGAGTTTACCCTCCAAAAGATACTAGAATATGGTTTTTGGCCAAAACACCTTCCCACTCCTTACGAGAGGCAATCAAACGAAACAAAGGAAGATTATGAAAAGAGAAAAGCCCTTCTTAAAGAATACGAAAAACTAAGTAGTGATTTAAGCAAACTTTATGAAGAAAAAGAAGAGATTAATGAAAAGCTTAAATCCCTTGAGAAAAAATATAATACTACTTGGGACTACGAAAAAATTCGAAGGGATATTGCTCAAACCATTATGACTGAGTCTATTTTAAGACGTACAGAGCGTAAGAAAGCACGAGAACTTGCAAAAGCTATTAGAGCTGCCAACTGGCAAGAAACAAAATCTCATACGATTGTTTATGTTGGCAAAGGCTACTCCTCTGCTCTAGAAGATAAAACAACTCACCTAGACCGACTTACTACTTTAGGCTTACCACTTATTGAAACAGATAAGGAATTGGCTGATTTCCTAGGAATCACTTACAAACAGCTTAGATTTCTTACTTTTCATCGGGATGTGGTTACTATGGATCATTACCACCATTACCAGATTCCAAAGAAAAAGGGAGGATTTCGCTCTATTGCCGCACCTAAACCGCTGCTTAAACAAATTCAACGCAAAATATTAGCTGACATTCTAGAAAAAATCCCTATTACAGAAGAAACACATGGTTTTGTAAAAGGCCGTTCTGTTATTTCTAGTGCTAAAGTGCATGTCACGGCGCCTACTTTACTCATTACTATGGATGTAGAAAACTTCTTTCCTAGTATCACCTTTGAACGTGTAAGAGGGATGTATAAAAACTTTGGGTATTCAGGATATATTGCTTCTCTTCTTGCCATGCTCTGTACTTACTGTGAACGTATGGCTATAGATGTGGGAGGCATTATAAAATATGTTAGAACATCTGCTAGAATATTACCTCAAGGTTCTCCTGCTAGTCCTATGATTACCAATATTATTTGTAAAAATCTTGATTATCGTTTGAATGGACTAGCTAAAAAATATGAGCTTACCTATACCAGATATGCTGACGATATGAGCTTTACCTATCATGGAGATGAAAGCACTTTAAAACTTAATCAATTTCTAGCTCTAACTAAAATCATTACAAAAGATGAAGGTTTCTCTATTAAAGCTTCTAAAACTAAAATACTTCACCCTCATAATAGGCAGTGTCTTACAGGTATTGTTATCAATCATGAAACCATAGGTGTACCCAAGAAATGGTTAAAAAATCTTCGTGCAGCACTACATCACTTAAGCCTACTAAAAGCTAACAATGAACCTATCCCTTCTTCTCTCATTTATGAGGTTAAAGGGAAACTCTCTTGGTTAAAAAGTGTCAACGAAGAACGTTATTCTACTATCCTTGAAATAGGTTCTACTTTAATTTCTTCCTTCGAAGAATAATACCTTAACTCCCAGAAATTTATATTTCAATTATTTGTGTATATTTATTTGAAATATCAGGTTTTTCATGTTAGAATTAATTTACTAGATTATTAATTGATAAGTTTCTTGGCCTTTTTGCTACGGTGCTTCGCCGTGGTCGTTTAATATCACTCATACATCACCAGGCTCTGCGCAATTCGCTACGCTGCCACTACAGTGCACATTTAAAACCGATCCTACGGTGATGTGACTGTAGTGGCGCTACGCTGAAGTGTCATAACCTAATCATTGACTTGTTAGCAAGAAACTTGTATAGAAGAAATGCCCCAAAACTACCTACTAGTTTTGGGGCATTTCTTCTATAAGCTTATTTTAAGACTATTTATTGAACTTCAATTTTAGTTTTTCCACCCATATATGGACGAAGTGCTTCTGGAATATTAACGGAACCATCTTCATTTAAGTTGTTTTCTAAGAAAGCAATAAGCATTCTAGGTGGTGCTACTACTGTGTTGTTAAGTGTATGTGCGAAGTATTTACCTTCTTCACCATTTACACGGATTTTTAAGCGGCGTGCTTGTGCATCTCCAAGATTTGAGCAGCTTCCTACTTCAAAGTATTTTTGTTGTCTTGGAGACCAAGCTTCTACGTCAATAGATTTTACTTTAAGGTCTGCAAGGTCACCTGAACAGCATTCAAGTGTTCTTACTGGTATATCTAAAGTACGGAAGAAATCTACTGTATTTTGCCATAATTTTTCAAACCACATTGGGCTTTCTTCTGGCTTACATACTACGATCATTTCTTGTTTTTCAAATTGGTGAATACGGTATACACCTCTTTCTTCAATACCGTGAGCACCTTTTTCTTTTCTAAAGCATGGTGAATAACTTGTAAGTGTTTGAGGTAATTGTTCTTCTGGAAGGATGGTATCAATGAATTTACCAATCATAGAGTGTTCACTTGTTCCAATAAGGTATAAGTCTTCCCCTTCGATTTTGTACATCATAGCATCCATTTCATCGAAGCTCATAACACCAGTCACTACGTTGCTACGAATCATATAAGGTGGAATACAGTAAGTAAACCCACGGTCAATCATAAAGTCTCTTGCATAAGAAATAATACTAGAATGTAATCTTGCAATATCTCCCATTAAATAATAGAAGCCACTACCTGCTACTTTACGTGCACTTTCTAAATCAATACCACTTAATTTCTCCATAATATCTGTGTGATATGGAATCTCATAATCTGGTACTACTGGTTCTCCATAACGTTGTACTTCTACGTTTTCACTATCATCTTTACCAATAGGAACAGTTGGATCAATGATATTTGGAATTGTCATCATGATTGTCTTAATTTTTTCTTCAAGCTCTGCTTCTTTTTGAGAAAGCTCTTCTAAACGTTCTGATTCAGCTGTAACTTTTTTCTTAAGTTCTTCTGCTTCTTCTCTCTTACCTTGCGCCATGAGCCCACCAATTTGCTTTGAAATTTTATTACGGTCAGCTCTTAAGCTCTCAGCTTCTTGCTTTACATTTCTATTCTCTAAATCTAAAGCAATGACTTCATCTACTAAAGGTAGTTTTCTATCTTGAAACTTATTTTTAATATTTTGTTTTACAAGCTCTGGATTTTCGCGTACAAATTTTAAATCTAACATGATTTCCTCCTAATAATTTAATTTATAAACTTACTTATTAAATGAATTAAATCAGTGCAATAAAAAAATCCTTCTCCCCATATCATATGGGACGAAAGGATTCCGTGTTGCCACCCAAATTGCCTACTTCCTCTACATACATAGCATTTCTGCCCCAAGTATTAAGTAGACCACTCTTTTAGTAGGATAAAGGGTACCAACCTTTCGATTTATCACCGACAGCTTCAAAAGTGGAAAGATTTAACCTTTCACCGATTCACACCAACCATCGGCTCTCTGTAGAAATTCATAAATCGTAGCTTTTGTCTAACGCCATTTTTTCATTATTGCATCTGTTTTTTCTATATTATATTGCCTTTTATCATATTATACAAGTAAAATCTTATTTTTATACAATGATCTACTATTCTATTAGCCTTCTTGCTTCTAAAGTAGCAATAGATTTACTACTATCCTTACCATAAAACCTTAGCCATTTTTCAATCTAAACAGACTCTGTTGGTTTTTCCTTTATATATACATTTGCTTTTTTTATAAACGCATTAATTCCTATACTTAATATATACGTTATTATAATAGATGCAATACTCACAACTATAAACTTTAGCGTTGCACTTCCCAAATTCACCCGATCAAAAGCATATTGAACTGATAGGACCACTAACATATGCATAATATACATGGTATAAGCAGCACTACTTAATCTCGCTAAAAGTTTTGATGTTTTATTGGCATGCTCCCTGAATAAAATCATGATTCCCCATGCTAGCAAAACACCCATCATAGGTTCATACAAATTCCAACTATTATGAACTACTGTAAGCATCCACTCAGGTAATACTGGACGTAGATAAACAATAATCCCCATTAATATTCCTAAAGCTAGAACACTATAGCCTAATTTTTTTGAGCAATTGGTAAAGTATTTTCTTCTATAAGCTATAATTCCTAATAAAAATAAAATAATATACTGAGGAAGATGGGCTACTTCTGATTGGATAAAACCTAATATACCAATCCACTTATCAATAGGATACCAAATACGTGTCACAAAACTACTAATCATAACCACGATACATACTACTCCTATAACCCTCCAATTAAATTGTTGCTCTTCATCTTTTAGCTTAAAATGAAGAAACTTTCTTACTCCCATATAAATAAAGCTATACACCAGCAATTGTTCTATAAACCAAGCTGGTCCAAAGTTCATTTCTGGCCAAGAAGCACTTATAATAAAGCCTTCTGGCATACCTCCAATACCAAAATAAATATGTATTAAGTAATCAAAAAAGCTCCTAGCTTCATTACCACTATATAGACTATAGTGAAAATACATCATTAAAGGCACAAATATAAAGAACATAAATAAAATTGGAATACCTAATCTCACTAATTTATCTTTTAGAAAAGTCCCTACATCCTTATGATCAAATGACATGGGTATAAAATAACCTGATATCATAAAAAATAAGCCCATAAAAAAGCTAGCATTTACAGGAAAAAAATTTCCTAGCCAAGAAGCACTTTCCCCCAAAGAACTTTTGTATTGCCAAAAACCACCTGTAGGACCATAAGCTTGTCCTACATGGTGAACGATTACTAAGCATGTTAAAAACACTTTTAAGTTATCCAAAAAATATAATCTTTTCTTCTCCATCGTATTGTCCTCCTTGATTTTATGCTACTTATTTCCTATAAGTCTCCATTATTAGCATAACTTTTTTATTTAATCATACGTTTTAATCATGCGTTTAATTATTAGAATTGTATCATTATTCAAATAAATATTCAACTCTTATTACTCCTTAATTATTATTTTAATAAGGTTTAAATGTTTAAGTTCATAAAACGGTTTTTATGCTTACTAAACACATAAATAGCAATAATTTAAAATTTGTCTTTATATAATGTATATAAAACAAATTAAGGGGCAATAATACTATCGTACCAAGTGTGAGGTACATCGCTAAATCCCCCCTCAGCCTAGGTTTCTCCCCCTGAAACCTAGGTCCTTTTTATGTCATTATATGATATGATGAATAACTTAGTCTTTTTCTTATAAACTACATACTTATCTCTTACAAATTCCCCAATACCCCCAAACCCCTGCCATTTAGTGCTACTCTATTTTAATTAATATTATTATTATATTTCCTAATTCTATATTTCCTCTTTTATATTTTATATTTTTACTCTGTAAAGCTTATTATATTAGTATGTTAAGTTACTGATAAATGTTTTTAGTGTATTGCCCATAAATCTTTAGCTAAGAGGAAGAAAAATTAGCATCGATTCTTTATTTATGCTTTTATTAATTAATTAACCATTTAAAAGATCATCAATTTCATATTTTTAATAGAAACATCACATACTAAACATATATTGTTTACATCAAGGAGGCTAGTGAAATGTCTGAAAATAAAAAAGCTAAAATCGAAACACCAATTATCGACCCAATCAAAATGGTAGATGAATTAGCACAAAAAGCATCCATTGCTTTAGATAAAATGCTTGAGCTGAGCCAAGAACAAATTGATACTATTGTGAAAGCTATGGCACTTGCAGGTCTTTCTGAGCAAATGCACCTTGCTAGAATGGCTGTAGAAGAAACAGGGCGTGGTATCTTTGAAGATAAGGTTACCAAAAATATTTTCTCTACAGAGTACATCTATCATAGTATTAAATATATTAAAACTGTAGGTATTATTGAAGATAACGATGACGATGCCTATATGGTAGTTGCTGAGCCAGTTGGTGTTATCGCGGGAGTTACCCCTGTAACCAATCCAACTTCTACAACAATGTTCAAAGCCATTATTTCCCTTAAAACTAGAAACCCTATTATCTTCGGTTTCCATCCATCTGCTCAAAAATGTTCTGCTGAGGCAGCTCGTATTGTAAGAGATGCCGCCATTAAGGCAGGAGCTCCAGAAAATTGTATTCAATGGATTGAACATCCCTCTATTGAAGCAACAAATGCACTTATGAATCATCCAAATGTTGCATTAGTACTTGCTACTGGTGGTTCTGCAATGGTTAGAGCAGCTTACTCAACAGGTAAACCTGCACTAGGTGTGGGTCCTGGTAACGTACCAGCCTTCATTGAAAAAACTGCTGTAGTAGAAAGAGCTGTAAATGATATTATCTTAAGCAAATCTTTCGATAATGGTATGATTTGTGCCTCTGAACAGGCTGCTATCATTGAAGCCCCCATATATGACAAAACAGTGGAACTTATGAAAGCTCAAGGTTGTTACTTTGCTACTAAAGAAGAGGTCAAAAAACTAGAACCAGTTATTATTAACATGGAAAAAAATATGGTCAATGCCGCTATCGTAGGTAAATACCCTCATGAGATTGCTGCTATGGCTGGCATTACTATTCCAAAAGAAACTAAAATTCTTTGCTGTGAAATTGATGGTGCAGGTCCAGATTATCCTCTCTCAAGAGAAAAGCTCTCTCCAGTACTCGCCATTATTAAAGCTAAAGATGTAAATGATGGTATTACAAAAGCTGAAATCATGGTTGAAATGGGTGGCCTTGGTCATACCTCTTCTATTCATTCATCCAATGATGAAGTGATTAATGAATTTAGCCGTCGCCTTAGAACGGGACGTATTGTAGTTAATTCTCCATCTACCCATGGTGCCATCGGTGATATCTATAATACAAATATGCCATCCTTAACTCTTGGCTGCGGTTCATATGGATGTAACTCTACCACTCAAAATGTAACAGCAGTAAACCTAATTAACACAAAAAGAGTGGCTAAACGTAAAGTCAATATGCAGTGGTTTAAAATTCCTGAAAAAATCTACTTTGAATCAGGCTCTATTCAATATCTTGCCAAAATGCCAGATATCAAGCGTGCCCTCCTTGTAACGGATCCTATGATGGTTCAACTTGGTTATGTAGAAAAAGTAGTTAAACAACTAATGAGAAATTCAAATCATGTTACCATTGAGGTCTTTTCAAACGTAGAACCTGATCCTGATTTAACAACTGTACGCAAAGGTACAGAAGTTATGAACGCCTTTAAGCCAGATGTTATTGTAGCACTTGGTGGTGGTTCTGCTCTTGATGCTGCAAAAGGAATGTGGTTATTCTATGAACAACCTGAAGCCGATTTCATTGCCATGGCTCAAAAATTTGCAGATATTAGAAAACGTGTTTATAAGTTCCCTAAACTTGGTAAGAAAGCTCAAATGGTGTCTATTCCAACAACATCAGGCACTGGTTCTGAGGTTACTTCATTTGCTGTCATTTCTGATAAAGCCAATAATATGAAGTATCCACTTGCTGACTATGAGTTAACACCAAATGTAGCAATTATTGATCCAGACTTTGTTATGAGTGTTCCTCCAGTACCAACAGCAGATACAGGCCTAGATGTATTAACTCATGCTATTGAAGCTTATGTTTCTATATTAGCCTCAGACTATACAGATGCTCTTGCACTTAAAGCTATTCAGCTTGTATTTGAATATCTTCCACGTTCCTATCATAATGGCGCAAAAGATCCAGTTGCAAGAGAAAAAATGCATAATGCCTCAACAATCGCAGGCATGGCATTTACAAATGCCTTCTTAGGTATTAACCACTCATTAGCCCACAAACTTGGTGGTGAATTCCATATCGTTCATGGTCGTGCCAATGCAATCTTATTGCCACATGTTGTGGAATACAACGGAGATACAAACCCAAGTAAGTTTGTTATATTCCCTAAGTATGAAAAGTATATTGCACCACAGAAATTCCAAGAAATTGCTAAAGCATTAGCTCTTCCAGCTTCTACACCAGAAGAAGGCGTTAAATCTCTTGCCAATGCCATTAGAAACTTAATGAAAGAACTTAATATGCCTCTTACCATTAAAGAACTAGGCGTTGATGAAAAAGCTTATCTAGCTAAAATAGATGACCTTGCTTATAAAGCTTTCGAGGATCAGTGCACTACAGCAAACCCAAGACTTCCAAAAGTAACTGAGCTTGCTGAACTTTATAAGAGCGCTTACTATGGTAAATAATTGATAAAAGGGGAGTAGGCAAACTTGCTGCCACACTCCCCTTTTATCTTGTTAGTTTATACTCTAAACTTCTTCACACTTGTATCTAAACAATCCATAATCTCATTAAGTTCAATTGCCATTTGAGATAGTTTTTCCATAACACTTTTCTGTTCTTCACTTAATGCATTTACTTCTTGGGTAGCTGACGCATTTTCTTCTGTTACCATCATAATTCTGTCTATCTTACTACTCATATCATCCCTTAAACTCTGCATATCCATTGTTTGATTATTTACTAACTCTAGTTCCATATCAATATTCTTGAGTCTTGTAATGATTTCATTAAAGGCACTATATGTTTTTCCTACTGCTTGTTCTTGTTCTTTAAAAATAATATTAGATTTAGTTACAAGTTGTACTGCCTTACTTGTTTGTTCTTGGATAGTATTTAACGTTGTACGCACATTTCCCGTAGATTTCTTAGACTGCTCTGCTAGATTTCTAACTTCATGAGCAACTACTGCAAATCCTTTACCTACTTCCCCTGCTCTTGCTGCTTCAATACTTGCATTAAGCGCTAGTAAATTCGTTTGCTCACTGATACCATCTACTAAGGTCATAATTTGTTCTATACTCTTAGTGAGTACACTTAATTCTATAATGCTTGCTCTAATTTCTTCTGACATACTTACGGATGAAACCATTGTTTTATTTAAAAGTTCAATACTATCTGTTGCATCTTCTATCATGCATCTCGCACCTTTTGTATTTTCAAATACATTCTGTGTATTAGCTCTTACTTGTTGAATACTATTTGATAATTCTTCCATAACACATGCACTAGTAGCTGCATCTTCTATCTGTCTACTTGATCCTGCCGCAATATCACCTATTGAAGTTGCTAGCTGCTCAAAAGTCTCTACTGAGGTCTCTGTATTACTACTAAGTATCTCACCAGTTTCAAGTGTAGTTGTAATAGCACTTTGAGTCTCCTCTATAAGCTTTTTAATATTAGCAATCATATTATTAAAGCTTATGCATAACATATGCATTTCATCTGCACCTTTTGTCTCTACTGACACAGTTAAATCACCATTCTCTGCTGCTTTCATCTTCTTCATCAAGTTAATAATAGATGATGTAAAGCCTCTAGAAACTAAATAGCCCACTAATATTGCAAGAATTCCTATAATTACAACTAATGACCAGACAATTATATTAACCTGATTTATAGAATCCGTCAGTGTTTTTTCAGGAATTTCAGCAACAACCTTCCAACCATTATTTGACGTTGCATAAGCATAAAGTGTTGAATTAGATATTTCACTTTTTACTTCTTCATTGCTTGCTAAAAGATTAATCAGTTTTTGACTAAGTTCTGTTGGTGCCTTACCACACAAAATCTTATTAGTTTCATCAATAACATATATATTAGATCCATTAAATAGCTCTACACTTACTATATCTTTTTCCATATCCTCTATATTTATATCGCTAACAAAATACCCATTATCTTGGCCAGTTATACTATTTTTAATAGGGACAATATAATATATCTTATCCTTTTCATTTCTGTACCATTGTCCTGATTTATTTATTTCTAGGGTACTAAATGCCTTCATTTCATCTTCACTTAAACCATCTACTCTCCCTAATAACTTTCCATCTTTTTGTACAATCATAGCACTCTTAATATTCTTTTCAATAACTGAAACACTTGCTAAAAGCCTATTAATGGTATTTAAAGCACCTTGCTTCTTATCTGAATCAGTAGCTGAAACATATTGATTCAGTGGGTTAATTGCAGTATCATTCAAGTTATTCAAAATGAATTTAGAAACATTTTTTTCAATATCATTAGTAAAATAATTGAGATTTGATTTAGCTTGTTTAACCATTTCTGTAGTAAGTTGCGTGCTTGTATTTCTTAACGTTGTAGTAAATCTTCCTGAAGACACAAGATTTACCACAAGCATGGGAACAACTGCAAATAAAACATAAGAAATAATAAGTCTTGATTTAATGGACCTTGTAAATAAACTTCCAATTCTCATTTTAAAATTATCTGTTGAATCAAACTTTTTTCCATATACATTTTTAGGCGTCTTGGTTTTACCTTTACTTAATCGCTTCTTTGCATTACCTATTTTCCTCATACTATGTATCCCTCCCCTAGTATTTATTGCACCTTAATATCCAAAAACAACTTCCCTATGATATCACTTGTATTAAGTAGAACTACCTCTTGAATTATATTATTTTCATCGATAGTTATTTTTGTGTCATCTCTCATGACAATTTTTTCCACTTCTTTGTCATCTTTTTTCACCGGTACAATTTGATAATTCACCTCAAATGTATAGGCTTTTAATCCATTTTCTTGTGGTACAACACTTTTACAAATAATACTTTTCACTATAACCTTATCAGCATTAGTCACATAGTATAGCTGTGGATACATATACCCAACTACTTGATCCAAGTATTTCTGATAACTTTCTTCTGTAAAAAAAGGAGCAAACACCTCTTTTAAAGTTTCAGAATCTCCTGCTGCATTCTTGTAAGTTTCACATTGTACTTGTTTAACGATAAACTTCTGAAGCACTTCAATACTTGTGTCCTTTTGACATCCCGTTAATATCAAAAGCAAACTGATTATGCAAGTTAACCTTAAAATTACTCCACATTCTTTCATTACTTTCTTTTTCCTTTTTCTTTTTTTGATTCATAAGTTTATTTCATTTGGTGAATATTAAAGATATCTAGATTTGTTACTAAACTCTACTGGAGGTTATTCATGAGAAAAAAATATTTACTGCTTCTATTTACTCTATTATTTATTTTTAGCCTAACTGCCTGTTCTAAAACTGAAACAGAAAATCCAGGTGAAACTGTAGTTAGTTTCCTTAATGCATTACAACAGCAAAACTATACTGCTGCCAAAGCCTACTATACTGAAAATCTAGATAATCTCCCTAATTTTAGAAATAAGATTGAGGCAATTTCTCCACGTGTAGCTACTGAACTTTTTAATAAACTTGCTGACTTTAGCTATACAATTAAAAAGGTAGAACTTGATGCTAACGATAAGAATAAGGCATTGGTAACTATTGGTATTCAAAGTTATGATTTAAGTAATGTATTTGAAAATATTATGTTAGACTACCTAAAAACCGATTTAGAGATGACCTTTGATGGTGCTAAAGATGAAGAACTTACTACTAAAGCTGAAGAGACTATTTTAGCTGAAATTTCAAATAGCGAAAGGGACTTCCGTCGTACCATTGTCATCCACCTAACTAAAATTGATGATGTATGGAAACTAGATAAGATTAGCGCAAATAAAGATTTACTCAACGCACTATCTGGTAATGTAATTGAGGCTATTGAAGAAATTAACCAAGAAATTAATACATCTAAATAAGCATTATAAAACTCACTGGAACTTCTCTAGTGAGTTTTAACTTTCAATTATATTTTATCACTAATATAATGACTATTTAATAAAATATTTTTCCTTATCTGTTAACTTTCTTGTCATTTTTGCATAGTCATTATAAATTCTTTGATTATAGCCTATATAAATAACAATATTTTTTCTCAATTAACCTCCTTTTGCTTTCTATCCAGTATACTCACTAGTTTTTTCATTTCATTATAATAGCTATTCACAATAAAGTTTTCTAGCCCTGCTATTACCTTCCCCTGAATAATAGCATTTCTTTTTTCTAGCGCCTCATACCATATTTCTACTGAGTTAAGTACTTTTATTTGTGAAGCCGTGAGCAACCCTTGTTTTTCATTGACAACTTTATAGTTTTTTGATTCTAAGTAATATTTTAGTTTACTATAGCTTGCTTCAAAAAAACTTACATAAAACTTTTCTAAATCAATTTTGTCTAACTGACTTAAAATATTCTTTTCAATCATTTGACCTAGCATCTGTGTTAATTCCATATAAGTAAGTGTTTTACCTTCTCTAAAAAATTCCATTATCACGGCCCCCTTATTTAGATTTTATTTAGATATTACTTAAGATTATTTTACCATATTCGTGTATAATTTTGTATATTTTTATAATTTTTGTTCAAAATAAGAAACAATATATCGTTTCACATATTAAACAAAAAAGTCAGCAAGTGGATTTATGTTCATCCATTTACTGACCTTGTCTATCTACTATATCCTTTATTTTTATTCTATCTTATCATCAATCATACTCACTCTATCAAATTTGATAAATCTCACTAGCTTTCATCATTTCCATTTGGTGCTTTTCTAAACTATTGATTGTCTTTTCACAACTCTCTGTTCTCAAAATCACAGAAGCATCATTTCCTATAGAAAAAGCATACATGTATTCAATACTTATTTCATCTTCTGATAAATACCCCAATAACTTCTTTAACCCACCAGGTGTATTAGGTACTTTACAGCAAATAACAGGGGTGATTTGCACAGAAAAGGCTTGTTGCTTGAGCAGACCTAAAGCTCTTTGTGGATCACTTACAATAAGTCTTACAATACCATAATCAGATGTATCTGCAATAGAGAGTGCGGATACATTGATTCCATTATCGCCTAAAATAGCCATAACCTCATTAAGTCTACCTGATTTGTTTTCGATAAATACTGATAATTGTTCAATAATCATATTTATTCCTCCTTTTATTTTTATTTAGGACGTCTATCAATAATACGCTTAGCTTTTCCCTCACTACGCTCAATCGTTTTAGGCTCTACTAATTTAACTTTAACTTGAAGGCCTAAAATCCCTTTAATCTCTTCTGTTATTTTACGTTCGATCTCTTTCATATATCGCATGCCATCTACAAAGGTGACATCCTCTTTCCCTTCAACCCATACTTCTAGTGTATCCAAATTATTAACTCTATCAACAATAAGTACATAATGGGGTGCTGTTTGACCTAAGTTTAAAAGTACACTTTCAATTTGAGATGGAAATACATTAACACCTCGAATAATAAGCATGTCATCTGTACGACCATCACATTTTGTCATACGTACTGTTGTTCTGCCACAAGCACAAGGTGCTGTTACTAGACTAGAAATATCCTTTGTACGATAGCGAATTAAAGGAAGCGCTTCTTTAGTAATACAAGTAAATACTAATTCTCCTTTTTCCCCTTCTCCTAAAGGTTGTAGTGTGTTTCGGTCAACAATCTCTGGCACAAAGTGATCTTCATTAATATGTAAATGTTGTTGTTCACCACATTCAAAGGAAACCCCAGGCCCAATTACTTCACTAAGGCCATAGCTATCATGTGCTTTCATCCCCCAATCTGCCTCTATCTGACGACGCATTTCATGGCTCCAAGGTTCTGCCCCTAATGGTGCGGCTTTAATCCCCATCTCTCTTGGATCAAGCCCCATTGATTTAATGGTTTCAGCTAAATATAAGGCATAAGAAGGAGTACAAATAAGTATATTACTTCCAAATTCCTGCATAACTTGAATCTGTTTCTTTGAATTCCCAGTTGAAATGGGAACAACAGTTGCTCCTAGCTTTTCTGCTCCATAATGGAAGCCTAATCCACCTGTAAAGAATCCATATCCTAAAGCATTTTGAATAATATCTTCATCTGTTACGCCCATTGCTGCATAAAAACGGGCAATGCAATCTGCCCATATGTCTAGGTCATTCTTTGTATATCCTACTACAGTAGGCCTTCCTGTTGTACCTGAGGATGCATGTACTCTAACCACTTTCTTCATTGGTACTGCAAAGAGGCCATACGGATAATGATCTCTTAAATCTTGTTTTGTGGTAAAGGGTAATTTACTTAAATCATCTATACTTTTAATATCTCCTACTTCTAGCCCTAATTCATCCATTTTTCTTTTATAGAAAGGTACATTTTCATAAACACGTTCTAGTGTTGCAATAAGCCTATCACTTTGCAACTTGTGCATTTCATCTCTAGATAAGCATTCTTCCTTCTGCCATATCATAGTAACCACCCCTATTTATTTCTTTTATCAATAATCCGCTTTGCTTTGCCTTCACTACGTTCAATGGTCTTAGGTTCTACTAATTTAACCTTTACATGAAGGCCTAACATACTAAATAATTCTGCAGTAATACGTTTTTCAACCTTCTCCAATGATTTAATAGCATCCGTAAACAAACCTTCTTTTGCTTCTACCCATACTTCTAATGTATCTAAGTTATTAATACGATCAACAATTAGGACATAGTGTGGCGCTGCCTCAGCAATCTTTAAAATAACACTTTCAATCTGAGATGGAAATACATTAACGCCTCTAATAATCAGCATATCATCACTGCGTCCTGTAATTCTTCCCATACGCACTAATGTCCTCCCACACCCACAAGTACCTCCTTCTAAGCTTGTTAAATCTCTCGTTCTATAACGAAGGAGTGGCAAGGCTTCTTTAGTTACACAGGTGAATACTAGCTCACCTTCTACATCATAAGGTTGTACTTCTAAGGTTTCTGGATTAATGATTTCTGGTACAAAATGGTCATCATTGATATGAAGTCCTTTTTTCTCCTCACAATCAAAAGCTACACCTGGGCCCATAATCTCACTCAGCCCATAAATATTCATGGCCTGTATGCCTAATAAATCTTCAATTTCTGCACGCATCTCCTCTGTCCAAGGTTCTGCCCCAAATATGCCTACACGAAGGTTGGTACTTCTAGGATCAATGCCCATATTACGCATACTTTCTCCTATATACAAAGCATATGATGGTGTACAAGCTAATACAGTACTTCCAAACTCTTCAACAAGCTGAATTTGCTTTTTGGTATTTCCACCTGAGATAGGAACTACTGTAGCCCCTAGGTGTTCTGCTCCATAATGTGCACCTAAGCCACCAGTAAAAAGTCCATAGCCATAGGCTACTTGTACGATATCCTTTTTAGTTACCCCATATGCAGTAAAGCATCTGGCTATCATATCTGACCACATAGCAATATCATTTTTAGTATAGCCCACTACCGTAGGCCTTCCTGTGGTACCTGAGGATGCATGGATACGTACTACATCTTCCATTGGCACTGCAAAAAGTCCATAAGGATAATTGTCTCTTAAATCCTGTTTTGTAGTAAAAGGAAGGTTACAAAGGTCGTCTATTCCCTTAATATCTCCTGGCTCAATTCCCATATCTTGCATTTTTTTCTTATAGAAAGGTACATTATGATATACTCGTTCTACTGTCTGAATAAGTCTTTCCCCTTGTAATGCTTTTTTCTCATCTACACTCATTGTTTCTTCCTTTTGCCAATACCTCATTTGGTACCTCCTCATATATTCCTGTTAACTATTCCACTTATAAAATTCTAACATTTTTTATTTTTTGTATCAACATTATAATATTCTATATTTTATAATTATTTATAGCTAAATTTTTAAACCTCTATCATTTTATACTTCCTTTACGTTTAATAAGTCATGAAAGCAAAAACATTTCCCTAGACTAACAAAAAAATGAGCTAGCAAGAGTATTGATCATTGCTAGCTCATTTTATTAATTTCCATAATAGTACATTAGTTTAGGGGTTTTATTTGCCTCTATGTATTTTTGAATATCATTAAACTGTGACAACAGCTCTTTTCCCTCCACCTTAGCACCTAAAAGTATATCTAATAGTCCTACTGTAGGGGATTGTTCACTATACCATCCACAGCTTTCAAGGCCATTATCTACCTGCATGATAGACATAGCCTCCTCTAAAGTCGCTATCCCATCAATCAGTCCCAATTTTTTGGCTTGCTCAGGAGAATATACTCTACCATCTGCTAACCCTTTTACCTGCTCTATGGTTAAGTTTCTGCTTTCTGCTACTATATCCACAAATATATTATAGCTCTCATCAATTAATGATTGTAATATTCCTCTCTGCTCCTCGGTTAAAGGATTCCCCATTGCTTTATTCCTACCAGATACAATATTCTCTGTTTTGATTCCTATTAACTCCTCTAATCCACTGGTATCTGTCATGGATATAATCACCCCAATAGAACCTGTCATCGTCATGCGGTTGGCATAGATTTTGTCAGCTGCCATTGATATGTATAGCCCTCCGGAAGCTGCTGTTTGTGCCATATAGGCATATACAGGTCTTCCTGTTACTTCTTTATATTGCATAAGCTTTAAGTAAAGTTCATCTGACTCATATATACCTCCACCAGGGGAGTTAACATATAAAAATATCCCTTTATTGTAACTATCATTCATTAGACTATCAATCCGATTTAACGTCCATGAATGACTATAATTTACTTCTCCTTCTGCAATCACACCTTCTACATAAATAATATCAATCAAATTGCCTTCTCTAGGTATGGTACTTTCTCCCCCTACAAGGCCATCAATAACTGCTCCCCATATATTAATAAACATGATAATACCAATGATAATGCTAATAACTACCACAGGACCACTTATTCTCTTCTTATATTTTTTCTCGTCCACTTTGGAACCTCCAACTTCTATTTACAATACAGCTTCTTTCCCGTCTCATATAAATTATTTCCCTTGCTATCAATAGTCACAATGACAGGTAGATTTTCCACTTCAAGTTTATAAATTGCCTCTGCTCCTAAATCTTCATAGGCAACTAGGCTCATCTCTTTAACACATTTTGAAATAAGGGCTCCGGCACCACCAATAGCTGTCACATACACCGCGCCTTCTTTATTCATAGCTTCAATCACTGCTTCATTCCTAAGCCCTTTACCAATCATCATCGTCTGTCCCCAAGCCATAAAAGTAGGGGCATAAGCATCCATACGCCCACTGGTTGTAGGTCCACAGCTCCCTATTACTTGTCCTGGCTTAGCTGGTGCAGGTCCCGCATAATAGATGGCTACATCCTTCATCTCCATAGGAAATGCCTTGCCTTCTTCGTGTTCTTCTATGATTCGTTTATGAGCAGCATCTCTTGCTGTATAGATTGTTCCATTTAAAAGTAACTTCTCACCTGCAACTAGACTTCTTGCTTCTTCTTTTGTCATTGGTACATTGACTACTTTGCTCATCTTCTATATTCCCCCTATAATCTGATGTGTTTATGCCTATTTACATGGCATCCCATATTAATAGCTAATGGCATAGAGGCAATATGACAAGGATAATCTTCAATATGTACGGCTAAAGCTGTTACGCTTCCACCTAGCCCTTGTGGACCAATACCCAACTGATTAATTTCTTCTAGTAATTCTTTCTCTAACATTGCCATTCGTGAATCTTTATTTTGGCTGCCTATTTCTCTTGTAAGTGCTTTTTTAGCAAGCAGAGCACACTTCTCAAAGTTTCCACCAAGTCCAATCCCCACAACTACAGGAAGGCAAGCATTAGGTCCTGCTAAAGTTACTGCCTCTAATACAGCTTTCTTTACGCCTAGTATACCCTGTGATGGTGTAAGCATATAGACCCTGCTCATATTTTCACTTCCACCACCTTTTGGTGCAAGCATAATCTCTATATGCTCCCCTTCCACTATTTCATAATGAATAACTGCCGGTGTATTATCTTTTGTATTCACACGATAAAGAGGGTTTTCTACAATAGATTTTCTAAGATATCCTTCTGTATATCCTTGTCTAACCCCTTCATTAATAGCCTCTTCTAATAGTCCACCTTCTATGTGTACCTCTTGCCCAAGTTTTACAAAAACAACAGCCGTTCCTGTATCTTGACAAATTGGAATATCTTCTTCTTTTGCAATATCTGCATTGGTGCAAATATCCTTTAAAATCTCTTTTCCTACAGGACTTACTTCGTGAGTTTCTCCCTTTTTAAGCGCCTCATAAAGATCTTCTGGCAAATAATAATTAGCTTCAATGCAAAGTTTCTTAACTGCTTCTGTTATTTTGCTTATCTGAATACTTCTCATCAACTTTTTCTCCCCTACTATCTGCTTTTTTTACTGGCTTGAATTGTGGCAGCGCCCCAACATTTTGTAGCATTTTTAAAATAACTGCTAATGCAGGCCCTATAATAAGACCAAAAAAGCCCATGGTTCTATACCCAATATAAACAGCCATAACTGTAACAAGTGCATATACACCAATTTGTGTAGATAGAATCTTAGGCTCAAAAATCTGTCTTACAATAAAAATAATACCATAAATGCAGAGCAACCCTACACCCAATGTATACTGACCTATAATAAGGTTATAAAGTGCCCAAGGAATTAGAACAGTACCACTTCCAAACACAGGGAGTGCATCTACAAAGGCAATAATAACACTTATTAATAAGGCATAATTCACTTGAAAAACAAATAAACCAGTTATACAAATACAAAAAGTAATACTCATCATAATCAATTGGGTTCTGACATAACCACCAATAGCACTGAGTACCCCTTTTTGCATAATAACTACCTTATCTACAATAGTATCAGAAAATTGTGCTTTTACAAAGTCTTTTATTTTATAATAATCCTTTGTCATAAAAAATGTAGCGACCAACATTACCACTGTAAAAAGTATAATATCTGGCACTTTAGATACTGCATTATAAGCTACTGGAATAATAGTGCCTAAGTAATTACTTAATGTATCCATAATTTCTTGTATAAGTTCATCTAGATTACTAATTGGCCCCAGTACAGTTCCTGTTCCTATCAAACCTGAAAGCTTATTTTCTAGTCCATTGACCTCGTCTAATAAACGTTGTGTTAAATCCGGAAAACTGTAGGCTATTGCAATAATCTGCTCCCAAAGCTTCTTAATGATTAATGTTAAAAGCCCTAGCACTCCGCTTAAGATAGTTAACATACTTATGATTGTACCCAATGCTCTAGGTATCCCTACTTTTTTATTACTCCAGCTTACAAAAATATTTAACATACTGGCAAATAACCACGCTAAAATAAAGGGAGCAAATAAACCTATTATATTCAGCTTAATAATGATAAAGCCAATGACTATCACACTTAAAATAATGGCTACCTTCTTACCAGTCTTCTCATACCATTTTTCTAGTCTTTCTTCTATCATTGTATCCTCCTATTTCTATTATTTTTATGCATGTTACTGTACTCTATTAAAGTCTCTGAATGAATCATCTCTAATTAAGCTTATACTCTGTATAAATATAACCTAAAAATATGAATTAAAATCATACTCCTTCTATTTTATTATATTATACTTATGGGATATGTACTAATCATAAAAGTTTTAACAACTCTATCATTTCCTACTAATACCAACTGCCTATCCTCTCTATATTTTATTGCTCTTATTGTTTTTTCTCTTAATTTATATTATACTTTTGTTTTATGTTAACGAAAAAAGGAGAAGACATCATGAGTAAACTAACTAAAACTGATAACGCAAACAAAACACCTATCTATAAAAAATGGTGGTTCTATGTAGCTATCATCCTTGTTATTGGTATCTTTGGTAGTGCCTCTGAAGACACTACAGTAGCAGATACTAATGAGCAACCTGTTGCTACCCCAGCACCTGATACTAACGAAAATACTGAAAATCAGGTAGCAGTTCAACCAGAGGAAACACCAGTATCTACGCCAACTCCAGCCCCAAAAGATACTGTTATTAAACCAGGAACTTATAAAATCGGTACTGACCTTCCTGCTGGTGAATATTTATTTATTGCTGATTCTATGTCATATATCGAAATTGCTTCTGATTCTACAGGAAGTTTTGAAAGCATTATTGCTAATGATACGGTTACAGGACACCGTTATATCACTGTAAAAGATGGTGAGTATCTCAAATTACAAGGTGGTAAAGCCTATGCTGTAGCTGATGCACCAAGTGTTGTACCTGCCGATGGTTTATACAAAGATGGTATGTACAAAGTAGGAACTGATATTCCAGCTGGTGAATATAAAGTAGTTGTTACTTCTAGTATGGGATATATCGAAGTATCTTCTGGAAGTAGAGGAACATTTGATCAAATCATTACAAATGACGTTCCTACAGCAGACACTTATATCACAGTCTCAGATGGACAATATTTAACACTTCAAGGTGTTGAAATCCAAAACTAATGCAAAAAAGCAGGGAAGTTAAGAAAGAGCTCTTAACTTCCCTGCTTTTTTGGTACTTAACAAATTGAAATTTGTCGGGGAATGTTTGTAAGAAAAGGTGCTGGGAGAAAATGAGTGGTCAGGGGTATCTTCCGTTGTTCCGATTCACATTTTTCGAAGCACTAAACTCACTAATTTAGATGAACGGCAGAACTCACTTCGTTCAGACAGCTGCCTAAAACCCATCTAAAACGTTCGTTAAGTGCTTCTGAAAAATGCTCTCAAGTCACTACTCCAGATACCCCTGACCACTCATTTTCC
>JAEZJJ010000039.1 GCA_023436395.1 Bacillota bacterium
GTATAAAAGAGTATGCAGACCCCCAAAACAAGAGAGCAGCAAAGAGTAATACCAATTACTATGTTTTAAGAGCTACAGAAATACCAGCTGTTATTGTAGAATGCGGATTTTTAACGAACCCAGAGGAAGAAAAACTATTAAATAGTGAAGCGTATCAAGATAAAATTGCCTGGAGTATTTATTTAGGAATAGTTAAGTATTTTGAGGCTATAAATAAAGGAGCATAGAATTATATGCTCCTTTATTTATAGTGTAGGAAAGTGCGTTCTTTACTTTCCTACACTATGGGGAGTACAGAGGGGAATCCCCCTCTGTCGTATTAAGGAGGGGACTCAGCTGACCGCTCTTTGTCAGCGCAGAAGGGAACCTAGGTTTCCTAGCGGAAGAAATGTGGACGCTAGTCCACTTTCATGTGGCAGTCATTTTTAAAGAAGTTATTAAAAACTTGTATTACTTGATAAGTTTGAGGAAGATCTAAGTGAGTAATAGAGAGCCTAAAATAGCCCTTTAGAGATGTAGTAGCAAATAAATCACCAGGAGAAATAATAATATCATGGGTTAATAGATACTGACAAAAGGTATCATATTCTTTAAGGGAGACTCGAATCCAGAAAAAGAGCCCACTTTGATGTATGGCTAGACGTAGGGGTAATTGTTGAAGTGCATTTGAAAGAAGATGATAACGTTCTGTAAAGGTAGAGAGAATAGTTTGTTCAATAGCTTTGAGTTCAGCAGATTTTAGATAATAATGTAATAGGCGCTCATTAAAGCTACATTCAATGGAGTCTCTTAAGCGTTTAATATGGGTAAGGGGCAAAATGGCAAAAGTGTAATTAAGATAGGGAAGATATAGTTTAGAAAATTGATGAATATAGATCACAGGTAGATTATCATCCAACATGGTATTTGGTATAGAAGGTAAGAAGGAGGAATAAGTAATATCATCTATAATGATGCAATTATATTGTATAGCTAATTGGATGAGTTGTTTTTTACAAGAAGTACTATAACAAATACTTGTTGGATTTTGAAACAAAGAAGAAATAAAAATATAAGCAATGTTACCTGTATGAAGATATTTTTCTAGTACGTTTAAATCCATTCCTTCTGAGGTTAGAGGAACTTCATAGATTTTAGCACCTAAGGAACGAAGATAACAGGACCAAGATAAATCACGAATAGTCTCCACACAGATGCCAATTTTAGGAGAATCTTTAAATAAATCTAGCAAAAATTGATCCATGGTTTTAATGATACGTACCTGGGCATAATGATGAGGAATACATAAATGTTTTAGAAAATCACAAGCACTATGTTTTAATAAATGACGTTCCCTATATAAAGGATCAATAAAAGCTTCCCAATTTTCACTTTTTATAATATCAGTAGCTAAATCGAGGCACAGTGAAGATGGGAAAAAGGTTTTGGGTATACCAATATGACTACAGCATATTTGAGTAGTCATATCAGGAATAAGTGTAGGCACAGTAGGAGGAGCATGGGTGCTGATATAAGTTCCTTTACCAATATGGCTTTCAACAAGACCTTGATTTTCTAAGAGTTTATAGGCACTAACAACTGTATCTCGATTAATAGAAAGTTGTTTTGACAAAAAACGTATTGTGGGAAGTTTCATTCCCTCAGTGAGATAACCTTCTTGAATAAGTTTTGCAAGTTCTGAGGCTAACTGTATATATAAAGGGGTTGGATCAGATTTTGAGAGTTGAATAGTATGGAACATAATAACCTCCTTATTTTAATGCTATATAAATATATATATTAGGAAGTCGTCCAAAATATCAATAAAGAATAAAAAGTAAAGAAGAAACGTTAAGCTTAAACGTTTCTTCTTTACTTTTTATAAGTTTTACCATATTTTTTTATCATACGAATATCTGTACCAATAAATTTAAGAGGTTCATAATTCCCAAAAACTCTAGAGACAATACGTTCAGAATAACGATCATTCCATTCCTTAGGTGTAAGATTGGTAGAAATGATAGTAGAGGTTTGATTTAAATAACGTGTATTAATCACATTAAATAAATCACTAATTGTTAAGGTAGTAACAGACTCAGTGCCTAAATCATCAATAATGAGTAGGTCCACATCAAATAAAGTATTTAATACTTCCTTGGAATCTTCTAACATATCTTCTCGATGAAAACGTGATTCTTCAAATAACTTAAAGAGCTGAGGAGCTGTAAAATAAAGAACTGTATATCCTTGATCTAGAAGTTCCTTAGCAATGCAGTTGCATAAAAAAGTTTTGCCAAGGCCAGTTGGTCCATAGAGAAGTAAATTTTGCTTCTCTGTTTCAAATTTCTCAATTAAACCAGCACATACCTGTTGATTTTGGGACATTCTACTGTAAGGAGAAATACCGGCATGAGAATCAATATCTTTAGAATAGTAATCTAATGTAAAATGATTAAAGTTTTCAACATTTAAAATATGTTTAAGATTAGATTGTTCGTAAGCAATGTTAATAAGAGATTGCTTAAAACAATTACAAGGAACATTACCCACAAAACCAGTATCTTTGCATTCTACACAATCATATTGAGGATCTAAATAATCAGGAGGATAGCCTGATTCTACGAGAAGCATCTTTTTCGTTCTATTAAGGTCATCTGTATGATTTCTAAAGGCATCAATAGATTGGTTGCCTTGAGGAGAAAGCATACTACGAACGAGTTTAATACCACTATTATTGAGTTCTTCATCTATTTTTTTGATATGAGGAATTTTTTCATATATTTCGGCTGTACGTTTAAGTTTTCCTTGATGATGAGCTGAACGCTTAAAATCATATTGTCGCAGGAGTTGTTTATAATATAATTCTTTATTAGTCATTTCAGTTACCTCCATTGAGTTTTCTTGTAATATGCTCTTGTTGTAGTTTTTCTAATTCATCAAAATCCCAATCATGTGAGTACATATTATTGAATTGAGATATTTTATTAGAAAGAGGTTTAACAGTAGTAGTTTGAACATTAAGCATTTTTTTACTTTCATGGGCTTTATCTAAAGCATGAATATCATCTATTGATTTTACCTTATCATTGTACCAAGAAGTTAGAATAGAATCTGTATAATTTAAACTAGGTTTATTTGTTTGCATAACAGTTCTTTGACATGCCTCTAAAATAATATCCATGTTAAAGTGATAGGTTTCAAACCATTTATTCATACAATGACGTTCAGCAGAAGTAAGTGTACTTTTTGAGGTACCCAAACTGTTTAGAATTTTAAAGTAACGTTTATCCATAGCCACTTTTTCTTTGGCAGCATCTATAGTAGTAATACCCTCATCAATCCAACTGATAGCAACTTTCTCAATGTAATGAATAGCTCGATGGTTATTAGAGGCACAATGTTCAATGAGATATTCAATCAAATCAAAGGGCATATGTAACCAATCATAGAGGCTAAAAAGTATTTTTTGATCTGTAATGGTAAGTAATCTACCCAGGTATTCTTCTGCGACCCTAAAAAGTTTTAACACAGAAGGGCTATCTTGTAAATATAAGTTAATTTCCTCAGTACGATATTCCGGTCTAGTTTGTCTAATAATTGTTTTAGAGAGAGGACGCGCGGAGGGAGCTTCCTTTGATTGAGGTTGTTCAAAGTAAAATTCTAAATCAAATTCATCTATAGAAAGTTCTTTGAAGCTAATAACACCCTTGTCATTCCAATATTTAAGTGCCTGAATTACTTCAGAATAGAGCATATCAAGCTGACTACTAATCTCTTCAAGTGAAAGAGGAGAAGCAGCTGAGTCTGAAAAGATGGCAAGTAAATAGAGGTAAACTTTAGTATAACCACTAAATGCCTTAGGCATATAATCAGAAATGAACCAATAGGGAACATGCACAAAAGGTTGTTTAGTTGTTTTATATTTAATATATGCCATATAGACACCTCCTTCATAAGTATTATTGACGTGTTAGTATTATAGCACAAAATGGAGAAAATATGATATGTAAAAAAATAAAATCCATCTCAATTCATAGAGAGGATGTGGGAAAGTTGTTATTAAAAATAAACCTTATCTACATAAGTTGTTGATAAGGTTTGGGTGATAAAACAAAAGTTTAGTTATTTAATAGAAGAGATGCTATTTGATTCACATTACCTGCACCCATAGTAATAATTAAGTCATTAGGAGCAGTATGTTCACGGAGGTAGTTGGCTATTTCTTCAAAATCTTTCATATAAAGAGCCTTTTTGCCGAGAGTGTGGATAATTTTGAGGATATCTTTTGAAGAAATATCCCCTGGATTTTTTTCCCTGGCAGCATAAATATCTGTTAAAATAACATTTTCAGCTGTACTTAGGACTGTGGCAAAATCATTTAAGAAGGCACGTGTTCGTGTATAAGTATGTGGTTGGAAAACAACATATAAATGATTATGAGGATAGGCTTTTGCAACCTCTAAAGTAGCAGCAATCTCAGTGGGATGGTGGGCGTAATCATCGACCACTGTTATGTTATTAAAACTTCCTTTAATTTCAAAACGTTGATCAGCTCCAGTAAAGTTTTTAAGTCCCTTTCCTAACAATTGGAGATCAAATCCTAAGAAGTGGTAGACACTACAAACAGCTAAAGCATTTAAAACATTATGTTCACCTGGAACATGAAGTTGTAAATGGGTTATAAAATTTTGATTATAGAACACATCAAATTCAGCGCAGGCTTTATTATTATAGCTAATATTTTGAGCAGTCCAATCATAATCACCGGAGATACCAAATGTCTCTACTTTGCATGAGAGAGGGAGTTTAAATGCATCTAAGTTAGGGATTTTACCATTTATCGCAAGAAATCCATTGCTAGGGATTTTACAAGCAAATTTTTGAAAAGATTGGCGTATTTGATTAATATCATGAAAATAATCCATATGATCTTCTTCTATATTAAGGATAATACCTACTTGAGGAAAAAAGTCTAAGAAACTATCGCAATATTCACAAGCTTCTGTGAGGAAGTAGGGAGATTTTCCAATACGGATATTACCTTGAATAGCTTTTAAAATGCCACCTACAGTAATAGTTGGATCTAAGTCTGCAGCAATTAATCCATGAGATAACATTGAAGTAGTTGTGGTTTTACCATGAGTTCCTGATACACAAATTGGTACATCAAAATGTTTCATAAGAATACCTAAGAATTTAGAGCGAGTGATGGTGGTAATATTTCTTTCTCTCGCTATTTGAAGTTCAGGGTTATCTTCATGAATAGCAGCAGTATAGACGATGAGATCTACATCTTCTGTTATATTATCTTGGTGATGACCATAATAAATAGAAAGACCTAAGTCTTCGAGATGTTTAGTTGTTAGAGAGGATTTCATATCAGATCCTGTTACTTCATAACCTTTATAATGAACAATTTCAGCTAGTCCACTCATGCTAATGCCGCCGATACCGATAAAATGTATTTTCTTCTTATCTGTTAAAGAATTGATGTTTGACATAGTATTAGTCCTTTCAATCAATAAAGTAGTATTCCTAAAAATTGATGCCTTATAACATATTATGCATCATGTTATTGTATAATTATATACCAACATTAAAATAATAAACAAATTTTTTTTTAAAGTCGAATGTTTTTTATAGAGTGCTTTTAAAGATTCGATTTTGTGTTTATAATATAAGGAAGATAATTTATAAGGAGACGAGCGATGAGAAAAGTACAAAAGCATGACCGTATTAGTGTAATCACAAATATTTTAACAAATAATCCAAATAAAATTTTTACACTTACTTATTTTTGTAATATATTTGACTGTGCAAAATCTACAATTAGTGAAGATCTTGATATGGTGAAAGACATTTTTATGCAATACAATTTAGGAAATATTGAAACTATATCAGGTGCAGCGGGAGGCGTATATTATAATCCTTTAATGAATAAAGACCAAATCAAAAAATTTACTAACGAACTATGTGAGATGATTAATCATTCAGAACGTATTATTCCAGGGGGGTATATCTATACAAACGATCTTTTATATTCGCCTACTATTTCAAAAAATATAGGAAGGGCTTTGGCAAGTTTGTTTAAAGATGTAGAAGTGGATTACATTATCACAGTAGAAACAAAAGGAATTCCAATTGCACTAATGACAGCAATGATTTTAAATAAGCCAATGGTAGTCGTGCGTAACCAAAGTAAACTAACAGATGGAACTGCAATTCATATGAATTATATAACAGGAAGTAATCATCGTATAAAAACCATGTGTCTTTCTACAAAAGCTGTCAAAAAAGGCTCTAAAGTACTTTTTATTGACGACTTTATGAAGGCTGGAGGAACGGCTAAAGGAATTATTGATTTAATGCAAGAATTTGAGGCACAGATGGTGGGAATAGGTGTATTAATGGCGACGAAGAATCCCCAGCAAAAAGTAGTAAATGATTTCAGGACTTTATTATGGCTAGATGCTGTTGATGAAAATAATAAAGTAGTGGATATTTATTATGAAGAATAAGACAAGTAGAAGTAAATGGAAAAAAAGTTTGTTCAAATTTAAAAAAGAATTATATCAACAAATATTGTTTAAAAAGTAGAAAAATGATACAATATTAATATGCGGGGTAAAAATACTTTGAAATTATTCAAAAATAAAATGAGCATAAAAAAGTAGGAGGTATTGCATGAATAAGAAAGAAATGATTGCTATGTTATTAGCAGGGGGACAAGGGAGCAGGTTAGGTATTCTGACGAAACAGATTGCAAAGCCTGCTGTTATGTTCGGAGGAAAATATCGAATAATTGATTTTCCACTTAGTAACTGTATCAACTCTGGAATCGATACAGTAGGTGTGCTTACGCAATATGAACCATTGCTTTTAACTAAACATATAGGAATAGGTATTCCTTGGGATTTAGATAGAAGAAATGGAGGGGTAACCATACTGCCACCTTTTCAAAAGACTGGGAATGAAGCTTCATGGTATTCAGGAACAGCAAATGCAATTTATCATAATATTCGTTATATTGATGAATATAATCCTGAGTACATACTAGTTTTATCTGGGGATCATGTTTATAAGATGGACTATAGTGCTATGCTTGAAGAACATAAGAAAAATAATTCAGATGTAACTATTGCGGTTATTGATGTACCTTTAGAAATTGCAAATCAATTTGGTATTATGAACACAGATCAAACTGGACGCATAATAGAATTTGAAGAAAAGCCTCAAAATCCAAAAAGTACACTTGCTTCTATGGGTATTTATATCTTTACATGGAAAGTATTAAAAGAAGCTTTGATTAAAGATAATGCAATTCATGAGCAAAGTGATTTTGGAAAGCATATTATTCCAGAAATGATTAATGGAGAGAAAAATGTCTTTGCTTATCGTTTTAATGAGTACTGGAGAGATATTGGAACAATAGAAGCTTATTGGAAGGCGAATATGGAGTTGACGGAAACGATTCCAGTTTTTAATCTTTATGACGAGTTCTGGAAGATTTATACTAATATAGAAAATCAACTACCACAATATATTGGAGCTGATGCTATATTAGAGCAATCACTTGTTTCAGAGGGTTGTGAGGTTTATGGACAAGTTTACAATTCGGTACTTGGGCCAAGAGTTATTATAGAAGAAGGTGCCATTGTTAGAAACTCTATTATCATGGCAGAGACTGTTATAAGAAAAGGTGCAAACTTAGATCATTGTGTTGTTTCTGAGAAGTCAGAAATAGGAGAAAATACATATGTAGGTGTAGGAGAAGCGGTTGTGCATGTGACTAAGCCACATATCTACTATAGTGGCATTACAGCGATTGGCGATAATACCATTATTCCGGACAATGTGAAGATTGGTAAGAATTGTGAAGTGAGTGGCCGTACGCTACAAGAACATTATGAAAATGGCATATTAGAAAGTGGACATTCACTTATTGTGTAGGAGGAGAGAAGATGAGAGCTATTGGAATCATATTAGCAGGTGGAAAGAGAAATTCTTTAGGGGTATTAACAAAACAAAGAAATGCTGCAGCTATGCCTATTGGGGGATCATATAGGGCGATTGATTTTGCTTTAAGTAATTTAAGTAATTCAGGGATTAAAAAAGTAGCAGTGATCTCACAGTATAGTGCAAGATCACTAGCTGACCATGTTGGTTCATCTAAATGGTGGGATTTTGGACGAAAAAAAACGGGGCTTTTTTTATTCACACCAACTATGCTTAATCAGGAAACTTATGGGTTTAAAGGAACAGCTGATTGCATTTTTCAAAATATCGACTTCTTAAAAAAGAGTAATGAGCCTTATGTTGTCATTACATCAGGTGAACAAATTTATAAGATGGACTATGAAAAGATGATTAAATACCACGAACAACGTAATGCGGATATAACGATTGCCTATAAAGATATGAATACATATAGTGTAGAAGATTATGGGGTTATAGGATTAGATGAAGATAAGCAAATGATTGATTTTGAGGAAAAACCACTTAATCCTCAATATACTACCGTTTCTTTAGGTATTTATGTCATGAGCAGGGAACTCCTTATTAAACTCCTAGAGCAACTAGAAGTAGAGGGAAGATATAATTTTGTTAATGATATCATTATTCGTTATCGTAAAAAGCTTAAGATCTATGGCTATCATTTTGAAGGGTACTGGAGGAGAATAAGAGATATTAATGAATTTTATCATATTAATATGGACTTCTTAACACCAGAAGTAAGAAACTTATTCTTTAACACATATCCGTATATCTATACTAAAGCTAAAGATGAGCCACCTACAAAGTTTAATACACAACCAAAGGTAGTAAACAGTATTGTTAGTGGTGGAGATATTATTAATGGACAAGTTGAGAACTCTGTATTATTTAGAAAGGTGTTTATAGGAGAAGGAACCAAAGTTAAAGATTCCATTATTATGGAAGGTGCAACAATTGGTAAAGGATGTATTATAGAAAATGCTATTTTAGATAAGCAAGTATTTGTATCAGATGGACAAAAAGTAATTGGCACAAAAGATAATATTATTCTCTTAGAAAAAAGAAATATTGTTTAAATAAACAAAAAAATATGAAAAAAACTCTAGTATATGTTGAAAATCCTGTGTATAAATGGAATTATAAGTCAAAAGAAAAAAATATTGACTATTTAAAGAAAATATCATATAATTCAAATAATAATACAATATTAATGGGATAGCCGACAGGGCACTAGTTAATAACAGGGAGGATTTGCTAATGGAAATCACAGATATCAGAGTAAGAAAAATTAATAAGGATGGTAAAATGAAAGCGGTTGTGTCTGTTACTTTTGATAATGAGTTTGTTGTTCATGATATCAAAGTAATTGAAGGGGACAAAGGGCGTTTTATTGCAATGCCAAGTCGTAAAACTTTAGATGGGGAGTTTAGAGATATTGCACATCCTATTAATTCAGAGACAAGAGATCGTATTCAAAATCAAGTATTAGAAAAATACGAGATGGTTTTATTATCTGATGAAGTTGCTATTGCAGATGATAGTGATTTACCAATTGAGTAATAAGTACATATTAAAAATGTCCTAGAGAGTAATCTTTTAGGACATTTTTTGTTGCATAAATGAATATAAAGTGAGAGAATAACTTAGAAGTAGAAACGTGAGAGGAAGATATTAAATGAAAACAAAAGCATTAATTCTAGCAGCCGGTCAAGGCACACGCATGAAATCACATAGTTCTAAAGTACTTCATAAGGTATTTGGAAAAAGCTTGGTAGAGTATCCTATATTAGCAGCTAGGGAAGTTGGAGTAGAAGAAGTATGTTTAATTGTAGGGCATAAGGCGGAAGATGTTAAAGAAGCATTAGGGAATCGTGTGAGTTATGTACTACAAAAAGAACAATTAGGAACAGGTCATGCTGTAATGCAAGCAATGGAATTCATTGAGAGCGCAGATGAAGTGTTAATTTTATGTGGAGATACACCACTAGTTACTGGGGATACCCTAAAGGGAATGCTGGAGTTTCATCATGCCAATAAAAATGCTATTACGGTGCTTTCAGCGTTAATAGAAGATCCAACTGGTTATGGACGTATTGTAAGAGATGGGAATGGAAATTTAATAAAGATAGTAGAGCAAAAAGATGCTACAGAGGATGAAAAAGCTATTAATGAGATTAATGGAGGAATGTATGCTTTTGATGCTAAGCTTCTAAAATATGCATTATCTAAGCTTACAAACAATAATGTACAAAATGAGTATTATTTAACAGATACAATTGAAATACTACTAAAAGAAGGGCATAGAGTAGATGCTATTGCTACTCAGCAAGCAGATGATATCGCAGGTGTTAATTCAAGAGTTCAATTAGCTGCTGTTACTGAGGTTATGAAAAAACGTGTTAATGAAAAGCATATGTCAAATGGCGTAACAATCATTGATCCAATGAATACCTATATTGAACCTGATGTGGTAATCGGAAAAGATACCATTATTGAGCCAGGATGTATGCTTCAAGGAAAGACTGTAATAGGCGAAAATTGTCTTATTGGACATCATTCAAAACTAGTTAATGCAAAACTTGGTGATGGAGTGGAAGTAGAGATTAGTGTCATCACAGATGGCTTTGTAGATGAAGGCACTCATGTAGGACCTTTTGCTTATATTAGACCCAATTCTTACATTGGGAAGAATATTAAAGTAGGAGATTTTGTTGAAATTAAAAATTCAAATATTGGTGATGGTACTAAAATTTCTCATCTTACTTATATAGGAGATGCAGATGTTGGTCAAAATGTTAATTTTGGTTGTGGTACAGTAGTGGTAAATTATGATGGACAAAAAAAGCATCGCTCAAAAATCGAAGATAATGCATTTATTGGGTGTAACACAAATCTTGTTTCACCAGTAGTAGTAGAAAAGAATGCTTACACTGCAGCAGGCTCAACTATTACAAGAAATGTTCCAGAAGACAGCTTAGGCATAGCTAGAGCTAAACAAGAAAATAAAGTAAACTGGGTAGCAAAAAAGCGACAAAAATAATTAAAATAACGAGTAAAAATTGTTGATTGTCATTAAAATATAATGTATGCTTTGCATCCTGTATACAATATGATATAATAACTTGCGGAATATATGGTCGATTATTGAAGGAGGACTCAATCAAATGATTAGAAATTACACTGATATTAAAGTGTTTACTTGTAATGCTCACCCTGAGCTTGCTAAGGAAATTGCACAAGGTTTAAATGTTACACTTGGTAAATCAGAGGTTATGAAATTTAGTGATGGAGAAATAAGTGTTAGAATTGATGAAAAAGTACGTGGTACAGATGTTTATATTATTCAACCAACGTCTACTCCAGCTAATGAGCATCTTATGGAAATGCTTATTATGATTGATGCCATGAAACGTGCTTCAGCAGGGCGTATTACAGCAGTTATCCCTTACTATGGTTATGCAAGGCAAGACAGAAAAACAAGAGCAAGAGATCCAATTAGCTCAAAACTTGTAGCAGATATCCTGCAAACAGCTGGTGCAGATAGGGTACTTACAATGGATTTACATTGCTCGCAAATTCAAGGGTTCTTTAACATTCCAGTAGATCATTTAGTAGGCATGCCACTTTTAACGAAATACTATGCAGATAAATTTGATGATAAAATAGATGATGTAGTAGCTGTATCACCAGATTTAGGTAGTGTAGGGAGAGTAAGGTCATTTGCTACTAAGTTAGATATACCTTTAGCAATTATTGATAAGAGAAGACCTAAAGCAAATGTAAGTGAAGTGATGAATATTATTGGTGATGTAAATGGGAAACGTGTTATCTTAGTTGATGATATGATTGACACAGCAGGAACTATTTGCAATGCAGCAAGCGCACTTAAAGAAAGAGGGGCTACAGCTGTATATGCGTGTTGTACTCATGGCGTGCTTTCAGGACCAGCTATGGAAAGAATTGAAGCTTCTGCTATTGAAGAGCTAGTAGTACTTAATACAATTAAGATTCCAGAAGAAAAACGCATTCCAATAATTAAGGAGATTTCAGTGGCTCCAATTTTTGCAGATGCAATTAGACGTATTCACGAAGATTTATCAGTTTCTAAATTATTTGATTAGAGTAGAAAAGGGATAGCCATGAAACGAGGCTATCTCTTTTTGTTTGCACAAAAGGAGTTATAATATATAATATTTTTGTTATATATTATAAAAAAGAGTGGTATGATAAAAGACAGAAAGATTATTATTTACAAAGGTAATAACACATTATTTAATAAGTAGTTACAAAAGATAGGTGGTAAGTAATGAAATTAATAGTAGGACTAGGAAATCCGGGAATGCAGTATGTAGCAACGAGACACAATATTGGTTTTGAAGTAATAGATAGTTTGGCAGAAATCTATAATATACAAGTAACTAAAAGTAAATTCAAAGCTTTTATAGGGGAAGGCAATATAAAGGGTGAGCGCATTATTTTAATGAAACCTCAAACTTATATGAATTTAAGTGGAGAAGCTGTAAGAGCTTGTATGGATTTTCATAAAATACAGCCTGAAGAAGTATTTGTTATTTTTGATGATGTCTCTTTGGATGTAGGACAATTACGTTTACGTAAAAATGGCAGTGCAGGTGGTCATAATGGAATAAAAAGTATTATTGCTCATCTAGGTACTCAAGAATTTCCAAGGCTTAAATTTGGGGTAGGAGAAAAACCTGCTGGATGGGATTTGGCAAATTATGTGCTAGGTCGATTTTCTGAAGATGACCTTAAAATAGTAGGACCAAAATGTAAGGATGCTGCAGATGCTGCAACTATGTTTGTAACAGAGGGTATTGAAAAGGCAATGAATCAATATAACTTAAAAGTAAGACGGTGATTAAAGTGAAATATAAACATAGAGGGCTTATACAGCCTTTAAAACAAATAGGTGGAATGGCTAAAGCTTTAGAGCATTTAGAATATGGCCATAATGTTAAAGTGGTAAATATGGTAGATGCTTGTAAGGGACATTTTGCTTATGCAATAGGTAGTTTTACAGACAAGCCGATTGTTATTATCACTCCTGATGAACCTAGCACAAAGCGAATAACAGAGGATATGATTGCCTTGAAAGGAAAAGAAAAGGTATATGTGTATCCCGCTAGAGATATTTTATTTTATAATGCAGATGTGCATAGTATGGATATTACTTCTCAACGTATAAAAGCAATAGAAGCTTTACAAAAGGAAGAAGAAGCAATATTTATTATTCCAGTTGAAGCACTGCTTAATCCACTAACTCCTAAGCAAACATGGGAGTCGTATACAAAACTTATTCAAGTAGGAAATACCATTAATATAGGACGATTGGAACGAGAACTAGTACAGATGGGGTATGAGAGAGTTGGACGAGTGGAGGGAATGGGACAGTTTGCTGTTCGGGGAGGTATTATAGATATCTATACACCAATTGATGAAGAACCTTATAGGATTGAACTTTGGGATGATGAAGTGGATTCTATAAGGAACTTTAACGTGCAAACACAAAGGTCTATACACAAGGTAGAGGTACTTCATATTGTGCCTAATCAAGAAATTATTTTTCATCCAGACCTTCTAAGGGCAGCTATTCCGGATATTAGAGAAAATCTTAAAGATACAGCCAAGCAATTAAGACAGATGGGAAAAAGAGAAAGTGCTCTTAAGATAGAGGAACAAGTAGAGGAAGCCATTGAGCAAATTCAAAATGATATTAGTCCAAGAGGCTTAGAACTATACATCCCTTATACTTCTCTTAAACTTGTATCAATACTAGATTATTTACCAAAGCAAACCTTGCTTATTATGGATGAACCAGTCAAGACTAAAGCAAGATGTGAGCGTATTTTAGAAGAATATAGAATAAGTATGAAGGATAGGTTAGAATATGGACATATTTTACCTAAACAAATAGAACTTATTTTTGAATACGAAGAACTAGTAAGTCGAATGGACAGTTTTACTAAGCTTTTCTTAATGAATTTTAATGCCGAAGTTCAGACCTTTGATGTAGGCTATGAATTAATGATAAAAGTACATGAAAACAATAACTTTTATAAAAATCTAGAGCTTTTAGAAAAAGATTTAAAGCAATGGAAAGAAAGTAATAAGAGAGTTATCATTTTATCTGGGGTTAAAGCAAAGGCTGTACGTTTAATGAATGAGTTAGAAGAGAGGGGAATTCTTACAAGTTATAGTGAGAGTAATGATGAGGAAGTACAACCAGGACAAATTCTAATTTATAAAGGTGTATTAGAAAAGGGATTTTATTATGAAGATATAGATTTTTATGTTGTAGCAGATAAGGACTTGTTTGGCAAAGATAAAAAAATAACTAAATCTAAGAAGAAATATAGTGGGGCAAAGATACAAAGCTTTCTAGAACTTGCTCCAGGAGACTATGTCGTACATGAACAACATGGAATTGGTGTGTTTAAAGGTGTAGAGCAAATTGTAATAGAAGGAATTAGCCGTGATAACTTAAAGATAGAGTATGCAGATAACAACGTCCTTTATGTCAATATCAATCAGATGGATATGGTACAAAAATATGTGGGTGCAGAAGGCAAAGTTCCTAAGCTCAGTAAACTAGGAGGTTCTGAGTGGAAGAAATCTAAGGCTAAAGTCAAAGGTGCTATTCAGAATATTGCTAAGGAGCTTGTTAAGCTATATAGTCAAAGACAGTATTCACGAGGTTTCTGTTATGAAGCTGATACGATATGGCAAAATGAGTTTGAGGCAATGTTTCCGTATGAAGAAACAGGGGATCAGCTAGATGCTATTGAAGATGTAAAAAAAGATATGGAAAGTGATAAAATCATGGACCGTCTTATTTGTGGAGATGTAGGGTATGGAAAGACAGAGGTGGCTATTCGTGCTGCTTTTAAAGCAGTACAAAATAGTAAGCAAGTCGCCTATCTTGTTCCAACTACTATTTTGGCACAACAGCATTATCAAAGGTTTGCAGAAAGAATGGCAGATTACCCTATTAATATAGAGCTACTTTCACGCTTTAGAACCCAAAAACAGATTAAGAAAAGTTTAGAGGGGCTTGCAAGTGGAAAAGTAGATATTATTGTGGGAACACATAGACTTTTATCCAAAGATGTAAAGTTTAAAGACTTAGGTCTTGTCATTATTGATGAGGAACAACGCTTTGGTGTAACTCATAAGGAGAAGTTAAAACAGCTTCGTACCCAAGTGGATGTTATGAATTTAACGGCTACTCCTATTCCAAGAACGCTGCATATGAGTTTAATAGGAATTAGAGATATGAGTGTTTTAGAAGAAGCACCTGTGGAGCGAAAACCAGTACAAACCTATGTTATTGAGTACAGTGAAGATTTTATTAAAGATGCAATAAACAGGGAATTGTCTAGGGGTGGGCAAGTTTATTTCCTTCATAATCAAGTTAAGGATATAGAAGAGAAGGCCCATAGGATCCAAGAACTTATTCCCCATGGAAGAGTAGCTTTTGCTCATGGACAAATGGGAGAGAGGGATTTAGAGCAAATCATGCTTAGTTTCATTGAGGGAGAAATAGATATCTTAGTGTGCACAACTATTATTGAAACAGGATTGGATATATCCAATGCTAACACAATTATTATGAATCATGCAGATCGCATGGGGTTAAGCCAACTTTATCAGCTTCGTGGACGTGTAGGAAGGTCTAATCGTATGGGATACGCCTATTTAATGTATCAAAAGGATAAGGTACTCAAAGAAGTTGCAGAGAAGCGCTTGCAGGCGATCAAACAGTTTACAGAATTAGGGGCTGGATTTAAGATTGCAATGAGAGATTTAGAAATTAGAGGAGCAGGTAATTTATTAGGAGCACAACAACATGGTCATATGGAATCTATAGGATATGACTTATATTGTAAGATGCTAGCTGAAGTTGTAAGCGAAGAAAGAGGGGATGAAATCCCAGAGGAGTATGAAACAACTATAGAAATAAAAATAAATGCTTATATTCCTAGTAGTTATATTACTGATGAAATTCAAAAGTTGGATATTTATAAAAAGATAGCTTCTATCAAAAATGAAACGGATTACTTAGACGTACAAGAAGAAATAGAGGATAGATATGGCAATATACCTTTACCTGTATACAATCTATTAGATATTGCATTTATTAAAGCGTTAGCACATGAATTGTACATTGTTCTAGTATCTGAAAATGATAAACACGTAACTTTTAAATTTAAAGAAGATGCCCAGCTTAATCCTGAAACGATACCAGAAATATTAGATGAGTATGGAAAAAATCTTAAATTTGTAGGTGGTAAGGAAGCTGCTTTCAAAGCAAATTTACAAGAAGTAGGAAAGAAAGAACTACTTAGTAATATTAAAAATATATTACATCTGCTCAAAAAATTGAAGAGTGACTTATTATAAGATATAATAGATTACAAAGAAGATAAGGAAGTGTATAAGGAGAGAGTAGCGTGAAGAGCATCAGTAGAACCTTAATTATGCTAGGATTAGCAATGACTATGGTATTTGGGTTAGTAGGTTGTACCCAAGAAACAATAGTGGCAACTATTAATAATGAAAAGGTATCAGACCCTTATTATCGTATATTCTTGTGGTCAACACAAAGAGGTTTAGAGAGCATTGTGCCTAATATATGGGATACGGATACTATAAAAGGCAAAACACCAGAAGAATTTGCCAAAGAAAGTGCACTAAAGTCTATAACTTATTATATAGCTGTCAAACAAAAAGCAGACGAAGCAGGTATTAAATTTACCAAAGCAGAAAAAAATGAAATTAAACAATTAGCAAAAGATTATGTAGCTAATAATAGTGAATTTGTAACAACATATGGTATTAAACAAAAAGATGCTGAAAAATTTATAGAGTATGGAAAACTCGAAGAGAAGGTTATTAGTCAGTTAGGTGACACCTATATGCCTAATGAAAGTGAACTCAAAGAGGCTAAGCAAGTACTTCAAGATAAGGGGGAATTTGCACCAAGTGCAACGATTACTCATGTACTCATTAAAAATAAAGATGAGCAAGGTAATGTATTGCCAGCTGATAAGGATGCAAAGGCAAAAGCAAAAGCAAATAGTATATTAGAGCAGGCATTAGCTGGTGAAGACATGACTAAGTTAGCTCAGCAATACTCAGAGGATTCAGCTGTTCACTTAAATAATGGAAGATATACCTTTAGACAAAATGATATGGAATCAAGTTTAGAAGAAGTGGTGTTTAATAAAGGAGTTATAGGAGAAGTTTATCCTAGTTTAGTTGAAACAGAAATGGGTTATGAGATTATAAAAGTTGAAGAAGTTAAAGAGGTAGATGAACTACAAATGACAGAAGAAGCAACCAAGATGATTCGTCAAGAATTTATTAACTATGAACTTACAGAACTTAGTGAGACTTATAAAATTGAAAAAACAAAGGCTTATGAAGATATTCATATTATGAGTATAAGCGAATAAAAAAAGAATCAAATCTTATAATGATTTGATTCTTTTTTTTTTGAATGAGTAAAGATGAGTTTGGTAATAATTTATAATATAAAATCAAATAAAGAGTAGTATGAATAGAATTATGAATATGTAGCATAATAACTGTAAAATATAGTTAGAGCTATATCATTTAATTGACATTGTTAAGGAGGTTGTTTCTTTTGAAAGCAACAGGCATCGTTAGACGAATAGATGACTTAGGTCGTGTCGTTATTCCTAAAGAGATTAGACGTACACTACGTATTAGAGAAGGAGATCCATTAGAAATTTTTACAGACAATGAAGGACAAGTCATTCTTAAGAAGTATTCTCCAGTAGGAGAATTAAGTTCCTTTGTAAAAGAATATGCAGATGCCTTAGCACAAGCAACGGGACATATAACTTGTATTGCTGATAAAGATCAAGTTATTGCAGTGGCAGGAGGTTCAAAAAAAGAATTTTTAGATAAAAATATTAGTAGTCATTTAGAAAAAATTATTCAAGGGCGTTCCATTTTTAAAGCAACTAAAGATGATGCTAAGTTTGTACCTATTCTTTTAGAAGGAAGTACAGATAGTTATCACTCAGAGGTTATTTCACCCATTATTTGTGAAGGAGATGCTATTGGTGCAGTCATTTTTCTCTCTGCAAATAAAGGAAATGCTATGGGAGAGGTTGAAGAAAAATTGGCTTATTCTGCATCAGGTTTTATAGGTAAGCAGATGGAACAATAATAAAGGTGAAACAATAATAGAAAATCAGTAGCTTAATTAGAAAGCATTAAGTTACTGATTTTTATTTTCTTCTTCTTATTAGAAATAAGAAGAAGGGTATGATACAATGTATAAAAAGTTATCAAGCAATTTAGGAGGAAGAGCAATGGGAGAAAGTTTTACCTATACCTATCAAGATTTAGTTGCTATTATAGAGAAATTAAGAAGTAAAGAAGGTTGCCCTTGGGATAGAGAGCAAACCCATGAAACACTTATACCTTGTTTATTAGAAGAAAGCTATGAATTAATGGAAGCATTAAAGAATAATGATAGTCAATTAATGAGAGAAGAATTGGGCGATGTGCTATTACAAGTGTTGATGCACGCACAAATTGCAAAAGAAGCTAAGGAATTTACTTTAGAAGAGATTATTGATGAGTTAGCACATAAATTAGTGTATAGACATCCTCATGTATTTAAAGATACACAAGTGGAGAGTTCAGATGATGTAATGGAAAACTGGGAAGAATTAAAGAGGAAAGAAAAAAATGAAACAAGTCTAGTAGATGCCATGGATCGTGTAGCAAAAACCTTACCCGCCTTAGTGAGGACACAAAAAATACAGAAAAAGGCTATAAAAAGTGGAGAGATGGATACAAAAATTTTACAAGATTTAGAGGAACTTATTGAGGAGTTAAAATGCATTAAAGATAGGGTAAAAGAAGGTGATTTTGTACAAAATGAAGAAAAAATAGGTGATATTCTGTTTAGTGTAGTAAAATTTTCCACTTTTTTTGAGATAAATGCAGAATTTGCCTTGACAAACTCCATGGAAAAGTTTATAAATAGATTTAGATATATTGAAAATTCAAGGGTTCAGAAAGGTTAAGACCCTAATTTTCAATACATATATCCATGTTAGAAACATGAATAGAGGAGGAATAAATAATGAACAAGTCTGAATTAGTAGCTGCTATGTCTGCAAAAGCAGAAATTAGCAAAAAAGATGCTGAAAAAGCGCTTAAAGCTTTTGAAGATGTTGTAATGGAGGAACTTCAAGCGGGGAGAAAAATTCAATTAGTTGGTTTTGGAACATTTGAAGTTACAGAACGTAAACCACGTGTAGGTAGAAATCCAAAAACAAATGAAGAAATGCCAATCCCAGGTGGAAAAGCGCCTAAATTCAAACCTGGTAAAGCTTTAAAAGATGTTGTTAAAGGTAACTAATATATAAAAAATCTACACTTATTGTGTAGATTTTTTTTTGTAGTAAATAATCAATTGGAGGACATTATGCGCATTGATAAATATTTAAAGATTAGTCGAATTATTAAACGAAGAACAATTGCTCAAGAGGCATGTGATAGCGGAAGAGTTATGGTTAATGATAAGCTTGCAAAACCAGGTACGGATATAAAGGTAGGAGATATTATTGAGATTCGTTTTGGAACACAAACTACTAAATATGAAGTTTTAGAAATAAAAGAACATGTAAAAAAAGAAGAGACAGATAACTTGTACCGTATTTTGTAATATTTCTAATTTCCTTTCATATAAATAGTTATAGAAAGCTATAAGATGAAAGGATGATAAAGATGGAAGATAAAATAGGACGCAAACATACAGTTTCTTTAGTAGACAGAGAAAAGATCTCTATCACAGGTGTAATAGAAGTATTTTCTTTTGATGAGGAAGTTATAGAACTAGAAACAGGTAAAGGGTATTTAGATATTAAAGGAGATGGGCTTCATGTCATTAAGATGAATATTGATGAAGGAGAAGTGGTTGTAGAGGGTGTAGTTGATGAACTTATTTATCATAGTAATCAGGGACAGAGTAAGAAAAAGGGCACGATTATGTCAAAATTATTTAAGTAAGTCGGTGATTTTATGAATCAGATTGTAAGTAGCCAAGCTAGACTCTTTATCACTTCTGTAGAAATAGGTATTATTATGGGAATTATATTTGACATCGTACGAATAGCTAGGAAAATTATAAGACATCCTAATTTTTTTATTCAATTAGAGGATATGCTGTATTGGATTTTTTGTGGTTTTACTGGCTTTTATATGCTCTATATATGTAACTATGCAGATATAAGACCATACATTTTCATTGGTATTTTATTAGGGGCAACCCTTTACTTCTTGAGCTTTAGTATTTTATTTATGAGGGTTATGACCAAGGTTATTAACTATGTAAAAATGATGTTACATAAGCTATATGGGTTAATTCTTATTCCTATTAGATGTATAATCAAACTGATTAAGATTCCTTTAAATCATATACATATTAAACATATACAAATGAAGTATCAACAAAAACTTAAAAAGCGTGAAAGTTTAAGGGAAAAATATCAAGCAGAAGCTGATAAAAAAACAGAACACTTTTTAAAAAATCAAAGAATATGATTTACAAATGTTAGGAACTTTTATATTATATTAGATAAGAGATATAAATAGAAAACTAATTTATATAAAAGCAGGGATACGAATGAAAAAACAAAAAAAAATCATTTTAAGAATGGCGTTTGGCATTACAATAGTAAGTGTATTTGGATTTTTAGTAAGTGGGCAAAGTCTAAGAGCGCTGAATCAAAAAGTTGATAAAGAACTAAAAGTGGAAAAAGAAAAGGTGGCAGTTCAACAAGAAAAACTAGACGCGCTACAAGAGCAGCTAAAAGACATTAATTCTACAGAATACATGGAAAAAATAGCAGCTGAACTAGGCATGGTGGAAGAAGATACAATTGTATTTCGTGAAAAGAAATAGCCTTGACAAAAATAGTGCATCGTTTATACTTAATTTAATAGAACATTAACGCGGGATGGAGCAGTTGGCAGCTCGTCGGGCTCATAACCCGAAGGTCACAGGTTCAAGTCCTGTTCCCGCTATGCCTAAATAAACAGCTTAAATATTATTTAAGCTGTTTATTTTTATGAAATTAAATTTTATGGATAAAATAGTTGAATAGATAGGCAAAACCAAGATATGATAAGTGTAGAAGGAGTGATGAAATGTTAGAAATGGAACAATTGCAAGGAAGCTTGCAAGGATACAGAGCTAAATTAGTTGAAATGGGGAACCGTCTTTGACATCGAAGGCTGTAAAGTAAAAGCTAGTGAATTAGAAGAAATGTCTATGGATAATGCTTTCTGGAATGATATTCAAAGAGCACAAGATGTACTCCAACAACTTAAAAATTACAAGGATCGTATTGAAAAATACGATAGATTGTGTAGTGACTTTGAAGATTTATTTATTTTAATAGAAATGGCAACTGAAGAAGAGGATGAGTCATTGGCTAATGAAGCAAAAGAATGTGCAGAAGCATTTAAAGAGGGGTACGATAAAATGCTTGTTGCAACATTATTAGATGGAGAATACGATGCCAATAATGCTATTTTAGAATTACATCCAGGAGCCGGTGGCACAGAAGCTTGTGATTGGGTAGCAATGTTACTTAGAATGTACACAAGATGGGCAGATGCTAAAGGATTTAAAGTTGAAGTATTAGATTATCTAGATGGTGATGAAGCAGGAATAAAATCTGTAACAATACAAATAAGTGGTGAGAATGCATATGGTTACCTAAAGGCAGAAAAAGGTATTCATCGCCTTGTAAGAATCTCGCCCTTTGACTCTTCAGGAAGACGCCATACTTCTTTTGCATCATGTGATGTGATGCCTGAAATTACAGATGAAATAGAGATTGATATTAAGCCAGAAGATTTGCGTATAGATACTTATCGTTCTACAGGGGCAGGTGGACAGCATGTTAATACAACAGACTCAGCTGTACGTATTACACACGTACCAACTAATATTGTAGTACAGTGCCAAAATGAACGTTCACAAATTCAAAATAGAGAAAGAGCTATGCAAATGTTAAAGGCAAAGCTTTATGAAAAAGAACAAGAGGAACGTATGGACAGGTTAGATGGCATAAGAGGTGAAAAGAAGGATATTGCTTGGGGAAGTCAAATCAGATCTTATGTTTTTCATCCTTATAATATGGTAAAGGATCATCGAACAAGTGAAGAGACAGGAAATACTGGAGCTGTAATGGATGGCGATATAGATAGGTTTATGAATGCTTATTTAGGGTGGATTCATCAAAAAGATTGATAGAAGTTTATGTTAATAATGATAGAAGTCATGCTTTAAGGAGTGAATGATGAAAACAATTATTGTGGCAACGCAGAATAAAGGAAAAGTAAAAGAGATTAAAGAAATATTAGGTGACCTTCCAGTGGAAGTAAAGACTATGGGAGAAGCGGGCATAGATATTGATATAGAAGAAAATGGTGCTACTTTTGAAGCAAATGCAAAGATTAAATCAGAAGCTATATCTAGGTTAAAACCAGATGCTATTGTATTAGCTGATGATTCAGGATTAGAAATTGATTATTTAAATAGAGAACCTGGTGTATATTCTGCAAGGTATTTAGGGAAAGATACACCGTATGAGGAGAAGAATCAAATCATCCTTGAGAAGCTAAAAGATGTTCCAAAAGAAAAAAGAACTGCAAGGTTTGTATGTAGTATTGCAATGAGTAGAAAAGATAAAGAGACCATTACGACAGTAGGCACATTAGAAGGATATATTGGTTATGAGGCAGAAGGAGTCAATGGATTTGGATATGACCCTATTTTCTATGTAGAAGAATTAGGAACGACTACAGCTATGCTAAGTATGGAAGAGAAAAACAAAATTAGTCATCGTGCAAAAGCACTTATGGCTATGAAACAAGAGTTATTAAAGGTATTATAGGTGATAAGATGAAGGTACTTATAATAAGTGATACTCATGGGAAGATTAATCATGTCACAATGGTGTTAGAACGTACGATACCATTAGGTGTAGGTGCTATCTTGCACTGTGGAGATTATGCAAGTGATGCAAGATTACTACAAAAATATTATCCTCATATAGAAGTCCATTATGTTTATGGGAATTGTGATATTGGGTTTGGTGGAGCATATAGTGAAGTTGTAGAAATAGAAGGTGTTAACTTTTATATGACCCATGGACACCGTTATGGTGTGAAATGGGGAGAATATGATGACCTTGTTATTGATGCTATAGCTCATGAAGCGCAAGTTGCAGTATGTGGCCATTCTCACTGCGCGCATATAGAGTGGCAAGACGAAGTGCTTGTGTTAAATCCAGGGAGCATGACACAGCCTAGAGATGGGAGATATCCTTCTTATGCTATTGTAGAAGTTAAAGAGGGACAAATTCGAGAGGCTAATGTGATGCAAATCAGGGAAAATGAGAGTATTGGGATGCATCCTGTAATGCATCAAATGCATAGATAATAAAAAAATAAAAAAAAACATAAAAGGTGTTGACGTATGCAAAGAAGTTAGGTATAATACATTTTGTCAGTCGGCGAGAACACTCTAAAAACTGACAAAATGAAGCATACGATATGCGGGTGTAGTTCAATGGTAGAACTTCAGCCTTCCAAGCTGACTACGTGGGTTCGATTCCCATCACCCGCTCTGTGTATCCATAGCTCAGCTGGATAGAGCAACGCCCTTCTAAGGCGTGGGTCCGGGGTTCGAATCCCTGTGGATACGGTATGGTGGGTATAGCTCAGTTGGTAGTAGCACTGGATTGTGGTTCCAGGTGTCGTGGGTTCGAGCCCCATTACCCACCTTTTATTATGGACAAACGTACATAATAATGTAGGGTTATCGCCAAGCGGTAAGGCACAGGATTTTGATTCCTGCATTCGGAGGTTCAAATCCTCCTAGCCCTGTTAGGACATTTGTCCTATGGTTTGGGTCACTAGCTCAGTCGGTAGAGCACTTGACTTTTAATCAAGTTGTCCCGGGTTCGATTCCCGGGTGGCTCATTCTTAACTCAATAGTTAAGGTTTTAATATGCGGGCGTGGCGGAATTGGCAGACGCACTAGACTTAGGATCTAGCGCCGCGAGGTGTAAGGGTTCGACTCCCTTCGCCCGCATCATTAAATAAATAGCGCATAGTATATGCGGGTGTAGTTCAATGGTAGAACTTCAGCCTTCCAAGCTGACTACGTGGGTTCGATTCCCATCACCCGCTCTTATGTATCCATAGCTCAGCTGGATAGAGCAACGCCCTTCTAAGGCGTGGG
>JAEZJJ010000030.1 GCA_023436395.1 Bacillota bacterium
TGCCTAAATGGTGGAAGGATCGAAAAGCAGAAATGCTTAGTCAATATAGGATTACAGAGGAAAATTATGGGGACTACAGTACTGAAATCTATGAGTATTATAACGCATATGTTTACATAGAAGAAGTCATGTGTTCTCACCTAGAAGAGATGCCAATCAACAAGGCAACGACTTGGTATGAAGAGCAATTTGGCCATTTGGATCCCAATAGTCATACCATTCAACGTGTTAAATATCTAATGGAGCAAGTAGGCATAATACCTAATGGTAAGAATCAAGAAGGTCTTTATGACAATAACGTAACTGAAGACTATAAAGGTGGCGTTAATCTTTTACTAGCATTATATGGATTGGAAGACTCCTATTATGGAGAAATAGTTAGAAGAAGTAATGAGAGTTTTTTAGCAGAGCAGTTGAATTTAATTGTAGCAGGAAAACTACAACCTATTACAAAGGATAGAAATCTTGAAGTTGAAAAGAAAATCATTTCAGGAGAATATATCAATTTGCAAGAAATTGCTAACCTAGTGGATGCTACAGAGGTTAAAATAATAGGAAATACTGTTTATTGGACAGAGACATTTACTTACTATAAGACACCCACTGAGTGTGTAGAAAGAACTATTGAACATAGCTTTACCATAGCTATAGCTGATTATTTAGGAAAGCAGTATATAGATAAAGCAGCATTTGAGGCAGAGCTAACTCAGTTTACAAGTTTAAAAATAGCAGCAGGTAGCTATCAAGAACAAATAACCAATATAGGACTAGACCCTAAATACCGAGAGAAAATAGAAAGTATGCAAGTTGCTTTATCTGAAATCTATCCAGATATCACCCAACAACAAGTAATCTATATGATTTGTCAACAGATGGAAATAGATGGGGTAATGAATTGGGAGAGAGAAACTAATAGTGATGCATTTTGGAAGGCAGCGCAGGAAATTCTAGATGCCGCGGCAATAATTGCAGTAGTAGGGACTGCAGTAATTGCGCCAGAGGCAGTAGGTGCAGCTGCTATATTTGGAACCACAGTAGAAGTAGCAAATACAGGAATAAGTGCTTATAGAGAAGAGTACGATGAAGCGATCATAAGAGCAGGGGGACTAATATTAGATGTAGTATCGATAGGAAAAATACTAGAAGGAATGGATGATGTAGGAAGTGCCATTATCCGAAGTAAAAGTCAAGAAGGCATCGATATCATCACTCAAAAAGAAGGAAGAGAAATAATAGAGGAACTAGGCTCAGGAGTAACAAGTAGGGCATTAAAAGAAATAGATATAAAGGATATACAAAAAGTAGTAGAAGAAGGGGATATTCTAAAGGTAAAACTAAAAGATGGAACAGAACTTAGCTATAAGAAGACAGACCTATCAGTAGATGAATTAAAGAAGTTAGAGGATGGTAAATTTATTAAGGGGGTAAATAAAGCTGATAAATTAAAAATAAGTTCTTGGAAATACCCTCCAGATGAAGAACTATATTTAAAGTATAAAGATGTATTTGATAACCCTAAGTATTACAATCAAACAACAGGTGAAATAAATTGGCCAGGTCAACACGGAGATAAAAATATAGATGGATTTCTTAATGGTAAATTTGATGAAGTAACTTTAAAACCAGGAGAAAAAATTGATAGATATGGAAGTGATTATGGTTCTTTCGCTTCACCAGAAGGAATATCTTATGGACAGAGAGCATTAGCACCAGGAACTGACTTAAAGCCATATAGTGTATTTGAAGTTATTAAGCCAATAAAGGTAAAGGCTGGTGAGATTGCAACGTGGTTTAATGAAACTGGTGGAGGCATACAATATGTGTTACCAGATATAATAGATGAGTTATTAGAAGCAGGAATAATAAGGAGAGTAAAGTAAAATGACAATAGTTGAATTAGAAAAAGAGTTAAATAAAATAGGAGTTCCAAAAGAGTTATACTCTTTAATGATAGGAGGATTTCCTAATGAGAAATTATGTATTGTTAAGGAAGAATTATGGCAAGTTTACTATAGTGAGAGAGGTCATAAATCTGGATTAAAGGTATTTGATACAGAAGCAGGTGCTTGTGAGTACTTTTTAAGAAAAATGAAACGTTACTCAACCATATAATATTTCAAGGAAGTAGTAAATGGTAATGCTGTATCAGGGGACAAGTGAGTATTATTAATAGTTGTCATCTCATAGAAAGGGATGTAGGGGAGATAAATAGGAGATATGATTAATAAAATCAAGGTAGATACGGATGAGATAAGAAAGCTACGGAGTTGCTTGAAGACGAATATAGGCAGTATTATAAAAACCCATAATAATAAGAAACAAAGCATTCATAGTAAGATGCAAAGTGTCATTAATGAATATGGTAATTGTAGTGAGATTTGTAGTGAGGCAAGAGCCATCATAAGTTTACTAGAAGAAGCAGACAGGGCAGTTAGAAGAATGACACCTCGGTATGAAGATATTATAAGTGGACTAGAATATACCGTCAGTAGTACCAAACAATGTGAAAGAGATATCAAGAGAATAATAGGTATAGAAAGCATTGAGCAGCCTCATGTAAGAGATAGAAATACAAGAAAAGTTAGCACAAGAAGAATAGAAGCGGACTCAGACTTAATAGAAGAAGAACAAGATGAATTAGAGCAAGATGAACTATGTGAGGAAGAGATTTGGGGATATGATGAAGCACAAGCAACTATAGGGGAAACTCAAATCGGAGAGATGCTAAATAGTAGTTTGGAAGATGGACTAATGAGCTTGTCAGTCAATACAGCAGAAATAGGTGTTCAAGCTAACTATATGAGCATGCAAAAACAAATTACAGAATCACAGAAAGCTATAGGATGCTATGCTAAAGCTATAGAAGATAAGCAGCTTGATAAGATTAATACCTACACTAATATGCTTATGGATTCTCGCAA
>JAEZJJ010000005.1 GCA_023436395.1 Bacillota bacterium
CCATGTTGTCACAAAATTGCTAGAGTTAAAATTAACATAGAACAGTGTCATGAAAGAGGTGAATTTTAGTGAATAAAGAAATCCAACCAAAATATGAAGCAGTAACTGTTACTTGCAACGGTTGTGGAACTGTTATTGAAACACGTTCAACAAAAGAATCTATCAACGTTGAGGTATGTTCAAAATGTCATCCATTCTATACTGGTAAACAAAGAGCAGCAGCAGCTAAAGGTAGAATTGATAAATTCAACAAGAAATTCGGTATGTAAATATCACAATCAAGGGTTGAGAGGATGGTCTCAACCCTTTTTCTTTATTTAAAAATCATAGGTACTCGTGTATAATAAAGGATGCAATGTACAGATAGAAAGACATTTTGAAATAAGGAGGTAAGATAATGGCAAAAGTAAATATTGGTGGTCAAGCTGTATTGGAAGGCGTTATGATGAAAGGTAAAAGCTATTACGCAGTAGCTGTAAGAAAAGCCGATGATGAAATTGTTGTTGATTCTCGAACAACAACAAGTATTATGGACCGTGTAAAAATATTTAAGTGGCCTCTTTTAAGAGGGGTAGCAGTTTTTATAGAATCCCTGATATTAGGTGTTAAAACTCTTAGTTATTCTGCTGAACTTTATGGGGAGGAAGAAATAGAAGAAGAACCTAGTCGATTTGAGAAATGGTTATTCAGTAAATTAGGTGAAAAAGGAGAACAAATCATTATGGCGCTTGTGATGGTTCTCTCATTTGCACTTTCTATTGGTTTATTTATGGTTTTACCTATGCTTTTAAGTGCATTAGTAAGGCACTTTATAGAAATCAATTTAGTCGTTCAAAACTTAATTGAAGGTGCTATCCGCATCATGTTGTTTTTAACTTATATGAAACTTGTTAGTAATATGAAAGATATCAGGCGCACATTTGAGTATCATGGGGCAGAACATAAATGTATTAACTGCTTGGAACAAGATAAAGAGCTTAATGTAGAAAATGTAAGAGGTTGTACGAGACTACATAAGAGTTGTGGGACAAGCTTCCTTTTTGTAGTCATGATTGTGAGTATTTTAGTATATAGTGTATTCACAACAGAAAGTGTATGGATTAGAACGGTAATTCGTATTGGTATGTTACCTGTAATTGCAGGAATCTCTTATGAATTCATTAGGTGGGCAAGAATAAAGCCAGATAATAAAATAGCTCATTTATTAAGTCAACCAGGAATGTGGCTTCAAAAAGAATTTACCACAGCTGAGCCAGATGATCAGCAAATTGAGGTGGCTATTGCAGCTGTAGAAGGAGTTTTAAAACATGAGCCCCTATAAAACACAATCTATTTTTGAATGGATGAAATGGGGAGAGACTACTTTGAAACAAAAAGGTAGACCAGATAGTAGTATTGATGCAAAGCTTTTAATGAGATATCTATTGGGTTTTAGTGAAACTAAACTTCTATTAGAAAGGCAAAATGCATTAGAATCTGCATTCCAGGACCAGTATCAATTACTGATTCATAAAAGAAGTGAGGGTATACCGCTTCAACAACTTACTGGCAGTCAAGAGTTTATGGGATTGGATATTGAAGTGAATGAACATGTGCTCATTCCAAGACAAGATACAGAAACCCTTATAGAAGAACTATTAGAGCAAAACAAGGTAAATGGATTTATAAAAGGAATTGATATAGGGACAGGAACAGGGTGTATTAGTATTGCTTTAGCTTACTATATTCCTAATTTAACAATGTGTGCTATTGATATTTCCGAAGAGGCTTTAAAAGTAGCTCAGCGTAATATTTTAAAGCATCATTTAGAAAAGCGTATATGGACTTTAAAAAGTAATGTATTCGAAGCGTATTCTGAAACAGAGAAAGTGGATTTGATAGTTTCTAACCCTCCTTATATCTCAAAAGAAGATGTAGAGTCGTTAATGATAGAAGTGATAGGATATGAACCACGTCAAGCTTTAACGGATGAAGGGGATGGTTTAAAGTTTTATAGACAGATCTCCAAAGAGGCAAAAAACTATTTAAAAGATGGTGGTGTTCTTGCTTATGAAATAGGATATAATCAAGGGAAAGCGGTAACAACTATACTCAAAGAAGAAGGGTATAAAGAGGTGAAACTTTTACCAGATTTAGCAGGTAATGACCGGGTTATTACAGCCAAATGGATGATAGATAAGTAGTAATAAGTAAGAAGAATGAAGCATATATCATTACAAGTAATTAATAAAAAGAGGTGTACTATGTTTGATCAGTTACAAGAGTTAGTAGATAAATATCACATCATTGGTGACCAAATTAGTCAACCAGAGGTGATTGCCGATCAAGAAAGATGGCAAAAATTAATGAAAGAACACAGTGATTTGAAAGAAATTGTTGAAAAATATGAGGAATATAAGGCGACATTACAAGCTATTGATGATGCACTTATGATGCTTGAAGATAACTTAGACGATGATTTTAGAGAACTGGTTAAGGAAGAATTAGCGGAAAATAAAAAACGTGTAGAACCATTAGAAAATGAGATTAAGCTTTTACTTTTACCAAAAGACCCTAACGATGATAAAAATATCATTATGGAAATTCGTGGAGGTGCAGGAGGAGATGAAGCAGCTCTATTTGCTGCTGAGCTTTACCGTATGTACTGTTATTATGCAGAAAGCTTGCGCTTTAAAACAGAGTTAATGTCATTAAATGAAAATGGTATTGGTGGTTTTAAAGAAGTCATTTTCATGATAAAAGGTCAAGGTGCTTATTCTAAATTTAAATATGAAAGTGGTGTACACCGCGTCCAACGTATTCCAGCTACTGAGTCAGGTGGTCGTATTCATACGTCTACTGTAACAGTTGCGGTTATGCCAGAGGCAGAAGAACTAGATGTTCAACTGGATATGAATGATGTACGTATTGATGTATGTAGAGCATCTGGAAATGGTGGTCAATGCGTTAATACTACTGATTCTGCGGTACGTGCACTTCACGTACCAACAGGTCTTATGGTTTACTGCCAAGATGAAAAATCACAACTTAAAAATAAAGAAAAGGCACTTAAAATCCTTCGTACAAGATTATTTGACTTAGAGCAGGCTAAGGCTCATGCTGAAATGGCAGCTGAGAAGAAGAGTTTAGTAGGTACAGGAGATAGAAGTGAACGTATTAGAACTTATAACTTTCCACAAGGGCGTGTAACTGATCATCGTGTAGGATTAACCCTTCATAAATTAGAACAAATATTAGATGGTGATTTAGAAGAAATTGTTTCTACTTTAACAACAGTAGATCAAACAGATAAATTAAAAGCAGTTACAAACGAATAATGACAAGAAAGATTTCAGACTTGTAATTTATATTTTTAAGTATCTAAGGATTGAAGGGCTATGAAACTAGAGTTAATGCACTGGTTTCATAGCCCTTTACTATTGAGAGAATTTTGATAGTTACCTTAAAAAACAATAATACATATTTGGTATCACGAATGATAACAATTCATGAAATAGAAGAACAATTAGATATTGAATTAGACTGTGAGAACTGCGAAACCCTAAATGGCTTAATTATTGTTCAATTATTATATATTCCAGATCAAGTTCCACTAAATTCCATTATTTTTGAGAATATAACGTTTAGTATACAGAAGATAAAAGATAGATGAGTAGAAAAAGTAAAATTCAAATAGTATAATAAATGGAGAGAAACCTTTTCAGTCTGCAATAAAACAATTAAAATAGAGATATTATAGTAGACAAAATAAAGGAGCCAAAGATGAAACGTTTTAAAAAGATTTATATTGAAATCACAAATACTTGCAATTTAAGTTGTGATTTTTGCCCAAAAACAAAAAGAGCATTAAGATATAATATAGTAGAAGAATTTAAATATATTTTAACAGCTATCAAACCCTATACGGACTATATTTATCTACATCTTATGGGAGAACCAACTAGTCATCCAGAACTAAGTACTTATTTAGAATTAAGCAAAAAGGTTGGTTTGAAAGTTAATTTAACCACAAATGGTACTTTATTAAAGAAAGTAGCTCCCATTCTTTTAGAGGCACCCGCATTAAGGCAAGTTAATATCTCACTTCATAGCTTTGAAGGGAATGATGGTTCAACAAATCTAGAGACTTATTTAGAAGAAGTGATTCAGTTTATTTTGAAAGCAGTTACTTCTACACAGATAATTTGTAGTATACGTCTATGGAATATGGATGATGAAGGTTTAAAAGGAAAGAATGAACTAAATAACTATATCCTAGATAAGCTTCAAAAAGATTTACACACAGAAGTTAATATAAGGGAGTTGCTCAAAGAAAAAAATGGTATTAAATTAAGGGACAAAGTATATCTTAATATGGCAAAAAAATTTGAATGGCCTGATGCAAATAAGGAAAGTTTGGGTGAAGAAGTTTATTGTTATGGATTAAGAGATCAAATAGGTATTTTAGTAGATGGAACAGTAGTACCTTGTTGTTTAGATAGTGAGGGGCAAGTAAATCTAGGAAATATATTTGAAACACCTTTAGAAGAAATTATTAATACACCTAGAGCTAAAGCAATTTATGAGGGGTTTTCAAATCGTAGAGCTATAGAATCTTTATGTCAAAAATGTGGTTATGCTAAAAGGTACCATGGAATAAAATAAGAAAGAGTGCTAATCTAAGGAAGAATTAGCTCTCTTTCTTATTTTGAGGAGAGATGTGTATTGTGATATTGAATAAATTTCTGAATATAAAGTTTATTTGCAAAAGCTAGTACAGTACTTCGTAACAGGCGAGTTTGAGCTGTTTCTTTACTAGCAAGGGTAGGCATAGAAATATGCTCTTGTAAAAAAGTACTTTTTAGTGCATTCTCTAGTTCAATACAGAAATAATCATAGGCTACCTCTATAGGATAAGACTCAATTTGAATACGAATAAGACTACAAATCTCAGGGATACTTAGCATTTTCTTAAAGATACAAACAACAATTAAATACATTAAGTGATGAGTTGTATACTTCTTATTTTTTGAAGGAGAAACAATACCTTGTTTTACGTAATTGTTAATCATTGCTGGTGTTAAGATTTTATCATCTTCATCTAAATAGCAACAATTTAAGGTTTCATTAATGAAACTAATTACTTGGTCCATATAAAGATCAAGATGTGGTAATTCGTTAGAACGAGGACAATGAAATTGAATCATATCCTGAGTCAGATTGGATGTTTCAAAATCCATTATTAATCAACCTCCCTAGTAAAATGAATTTATCATAAATGAAGATAGGTGTCAATGATACTAAAAATGATTTGACATTATAAAATACATAATTTAATATAGTATTGAAAACTATATTAGGTTATTTTTAAAATTCAAGGAGGAGCTATGAATAAAATTGCTATTTTAGTTGATTCATGTACGGATGTACCTAAGGAATATAAAGAACGTTATCACATATATGTTATGCCTCTTATGATTATTTATAAAGACAAAGAATATTATGACGGGGTAAATATTACACCAGAAGAAGTTTATGAACGTTTTAAGCAGGAAATACCAACAACTTCTTTACCTAGTCCAGAAGCTGTGATGAACGCTTTTAAACAAATAAAAGAAGATGGTTATACCCATGTTATTGCAATCACTATTTCTAGTGGTTTAAGCAATACATGGAATTTGGTATCTAGTGTAGCCAGAGAATTTGAAGGACTTACAACGACCGTTATTGATACAAAGAATATCGGAATAGGTGCAGGGTTTAGTGCGATATTAGCAGGACAACTTTTAGAACAAGGTGTAAGTTATGAAGAAATTTGTAAACGAGTATTAGAAAATGTAGCTTATACGAAACTCTTCTTCTGTGTATCTACCTTAGAATACTTACACAAGGGTGGACGAATAGGGCTTGTATCATCACTGTTGGGAACAGCCTTCGATCTTAAGCCTATTATTTCTTGTAATGAAGATGGGATTTATTACACAGTTGCTAAAGTAAGAGGAAGAAATAAATCTTTAAAGAAAGCTATTGAATTAGCAGAAGGATTTGCAAAACAATGTGAAAAGTATAATTTAACTGTGATGCATGGTGGTGCAAAAGAAGAAGCAGATAAAATTGCATGTGAACTTAAAGCTCTTTTACCTAATATTCAAATTATGGTTGAGGGTCAGATTACGCCTGCATTAGTTGTGCATACAGGTCCTGGGCTAATTGGTATAGGTGTACAAAGGTTAGTAGACTAAAAATAGTAGTTCTAAAGAGTAGCTTGTTCCATAAAATATTTTAAGGGATTATCTCATTCAATATAAGAAAGATAATCCTTTTTTATATAAGGAGGATAAGCTATGGAACTAATAAGAGTTGGTTTTTGGGGTGTACTTGCAGAAGGTGGGGGACTTGGGTTAGGTATAATATTACTCTATTTATTCCGAATAAAGAATGAACGCTTAATTGGGATGCTTTTTGGTGGGACCTCTGGGTTGATGTTAGCTATGATTTGTTTTGATATTTTACCAGATGCCTTAGAACGGCAAAGAATGGATTTGGTTCTTGTAGGGATTATGATAGGGGTATTATTTGGTCTTTTATTGGATGATTTAGTACCAGAGTTACAAAAACATTTAAAGCATAAAGCTAGTCCAATGAGTAAAATGGGACTCATTTTGACGGTAGGGATTGCACTACATAATTTACCAGAAGGATTTGCACTAGGAACAGTAGCGCATTCTGACCCTGATTCTATTATTCAGTTTACATTTATTTTGGCTTTGCACAGTATACCAGAAGGGATAGCATTATCTATCCCATTTAAACAAAGTGGAACAACCTTATGTAAAATGTTGTTTATTGCCACTAGTTTAGGAATATGTATGGGAATTGGCGCAGTAGGTGGTTATGTTTTGAGTAGCATAAGTGAAAATCTGATTAGTATAGGTCTAGGGATTGCAGCTGGCATTATTCTTTATATTATTTGTGAGGAACTTTTGCCAGAATCTAAGAAAATTTGGAACGGGCGTATGACAACTATTGCAACTATTTTAGGAATGATGCTAGGCATACTTTTAATTTATTAGGATAAAAATCTTTATTAGGGATAAGCTAAAAAGGAAAATGCTAGTAAGGAGACTTCATATGCCACAATTAAGGTGTAGTAGTGAAGAGACATGTTGTTCCAGTTTCTACCCTAAATAATAAAAAGTTAAAAGAGCTATATAGAGTAGCTCTTTTTATTGTGGAAGAAAAATTCAAGAATTATTATCAAACTTTTGTTCGATACATTGAAGAAGAGAACAACTAGTGGTACAATAAGCCTAAAATATCAGAGAAAAGAGGGGAAAAATGAGTAAATTTGAGATTGTTTCAGAGTTTAAACCTACTGGAGATCAGCCTCAAGCTATTAGTGAATTAGCAAGAAGTATTGAAGCAGGAAATAGATATCAAACATTATTAGGAGTAACAGGTTCGGGAAAAACATTTACAATGGCAAATATTATAGAAAAAGTACAGAAGCCAACATTAATTTTAGCGCATAATAAAACCTTGGCAGCACAGCTTTATAGTGAATTTAAAGAATTTTTTCCTAACAATGCAGTAGAATATTTTGTCTCCTATTATGATTATTATCAACCAGAGGCTTATGTGCCTTCCAGTGATACTTATATTGAGAAAGATTCAAGCGTAAATGAAGAAATAGATAAGTTACGTCACTCTGCAACGGCAGCACTATGTGAGAGAGAAGATGTTATTGTTATAGCCAGTGTATCTTGTATATACGGTTTAGGAGATCCTATTGATTATTCTGAGCAGGTTTTATCTATTCGTACAGGAATGGAAATCAATAGAGATGATGTTTTGAGAAAGCTTATACAAATTCAATATACAAGAAATGATATGGATTTTGTAAGAGCAAGTTTTCGCGTAAGAGGAGATGTAGTTGAGATTATTCCGGCAGGGATGTCAGAAAAAGCAATTCGCATAGAATTTTTTGGAGATGAGATAGATCGTATAACAGAAATAGATCCATTAACAGGAGCTGTTCTAGGGTATAGAGAACATGTTGTCATCTTCCCTGCATCCTTTTATGCTATTTCTAGTGAGAAGATGGAAGTAGCTATAAAAGCCATTGAAGAGGAGTTAGAAATAAGACTTAAAGAATTTAAGGAAGAAGATAAACTTTTAGAGGCTCAGCGTCTTTCACAACGTACACACTTTGATATAGAAATGTTAAGAGAGATGGGGTATTGTTCAGGTGTGGAAAACTACTCTAGACATTTATCAGGAAGAGAAGAAGGGGAAACACCTTTTACACTTTTAGATTATTTTCCAAAGGATTTTTTAATGATTATTGATGAGTCTCATATGACTATTCCACAAGTAAGGGCAATGTACAATGGGGACAGGGCTAGAAAAACTGTATTAGTAGACTATGGCTTTAGATTGCCATCAGCCTTAGATAATAGACCTCTTAAATTTGATGAATTTGAAAAAAAGGTGAATCAAATTGTATTTGTTTCAGCTACCCCTGCGCAATACGAATTAGAGCATTCACTTACTATAGCAGAGCAGCTTATTCGTCCAACAGGTTTATTAGATCCTGTCATAGAATTAAGACCTGTTAAAGGACAAATAGATGATTTATTAGGTGAGATTAATCAAATTGTAGCGAAAGGTGAGAAAGTAATGATTACTACCCTTACAAAACGTATGGCAGAGGATCTTACCACTTATATGGGGGAGCTGGGTGTTAAAATTAAGTATTTGCACTCAGATATTGATACACTTGAACGTATTGAGATTATTAGAGATTTACGTATGGATGTTTTTGATGTTTTGGTAGGAATTAACCTTTTGAGAGAAGGATTAGATATTCCGGAGGTATCTTTGATTGCCATTTTAGATGCAGATAAAGAAGGCTTTTTGCGTTCAGAAACCTCTCTGATTCAGACTATTGGACGTGCTGCCCGTAATGCTAATGGAAAGGTCATTATGTATGCAGATACAGTGACACGTTCGATGCAAAATGCTATTTCAGAGACTGCTAGAAGGAGACAAATACAAGAGGATTATAATGAAGCCCATGGTATTGTGCCAAAAACCATTAAAAAGAAAGTTAGAGACTTAATTATTGCTACTAAAACAGCTGAAAAGGATAAGAACCTATTTTCAGAAAAAGACCCTGAATCTATGAGTAAGCAAGAATTAGAAAAAGTGATGAAAAAGGTTGAAAAAGACATGAAGAAAGCTGCTACAGAATTACAGTTTGAGAGGGCAGCTGAACTAAGAGATACTTTAATTAAACTTAAGCAAGCTTACTTAAAGTGTTAGAAGTTTTATAGAAAAGTAAAATAGCATCAATCATAAAAAGGAACACTTAATGGCTTATACTAAGTGTTCCTTTTAAATTTATTTCATGTAATAAGCAATACCAATGCTGCCAGGTCCAACATGAAGCCCGATGACAGGGCCGATAGATTGGACTTGAACTTTACGACCTATTTTAGCTTCAAGAGACTCTGCTAAAGCAAGACCTTCTTCATTGCAATTGATGTGATGAACAATCACATCACCTAATTCACCGTGGGAGAGATCATCCATAAAACCTTGGATAAGGGCATCAATAGCCTTTTTCTTAGTACGTACTTTAGTAAAAACAGAAGTTTGTCCATCTTTAACCGTAAGAATAGGTTTAATTTGTAATAAAGTACCCAATAAAGCAGCAGCGCCACCAATACGGCCTCCTTTTTTTAAGTAAGTGAGTGTATCAGGAGTGAACAGAAAACGACTATGATGAATCACATGGTTTGCTTGAGCAATGATCTCATCTAATGTTTTTCCTTCAGCAGCAGCTTTGGCAGCTTCTAAAGTAATAAAACCAAGTTGCATACAATTAGTACGAGAGTCTATGATAGTTATACTAGCATGGGGATATTTTTCTAGAATCATTTCTTTAGTACTATGAGCACTTCCGTAAGTACCGCTCATTTCGGAAGAAAGAAAAATAGCAACAATACTATGTCCTTGTGAAATAATATTTTCAAAGGTGTCATACATTTCACTTGGTGTAGGTTGAGAAGAAGTAGGAAAATCAGGAGATTTTGCCATTTCTTCGTAAAAGGTTTCACTTTCAATATCTACTTCTCTTAGTATTCTATTATTGATGTGAACACCTAAAGAAATAACAGAAATGTCATATTTTAAGCGTTCTTCTTCTAAAAGATAAGCCGTACTATCTGTAACAATTTTTATCATTTTATAAACTCCTTTATAGTATACTATATTTATTAAAACAATATTATGTGTATTTTATGTGTTTATAATATATTCCAGTTAGTTTTTTTTGTAAAATCCTAGCCAAGTTGAATGCCCTGTGTTATGATGAAATACAGTGGCTAAAAGCTAATTAAACAGAATGAGACTAGATGGAGGATACTATGAAAGATATTTTAATCATAGGTATTGCAGGTGGAACGGGTTCTGGAAAAACAACTTTAACCCAAAAAATAAAAGAAGCATTTGATGATGATGTAGTTGTGCTATCACATGATTATTACTATAAAGCTAATGCACATTTAACATTTGAAGAACGTACAAAACTAAATTATGATCATCCAAATGCATTTGATACAGATTTATTGATAGAACATGTACGTAGGTTAAAGCAAAATGAGCCTATTTTTCACCCAGTATATTCTTTTGTAGAACATACCCGTTTAGATGAGGTAGTTGAGGTACAACCGAAAAAGGTTATTATTGTAGAAGGTATCTTGATTTTTGAAAATCAAGATCTTTGCGATTTAATGGATATTAAAGTTTTTGTAGACACAGATGCAGATTTACGTATTATTAGACGACTTTTACGAGATGTAAAAGAGAGAGGAAGAGACTTAGATTCTGTTATAAACCAGTATATTGGAACAGTTAAACCAATGCATGAGCGTTTTGTAGATCCAACCAAAAAACGTGCAGATGTTATTATTCCAGAAGGTGGATTTAATTGTGTTGCACTTTCAATGTTATTAGAACAAATTCGTAACTTTATTGCAAGCTAAAATAAGTGAAGGAGATAGACGTATAGCCTATCTCCTTCACTTATTTTGTAAAACTAATCAATAAAATGAACTTATTTTTTAATAAACATCTGTGTCCAATAATGACCATTGCTATCGTAGCCAATACCAATGTGTGTAAAACTACTATTTAGTATATTAGCACGATGGCCTGAACTATTCATCCAACCTTTAACAACCGCTTCAGGTGTTGTATAACCCTGAGCGATATTTTCAGCTGCAGCCTTATAGCTAATACCAAATTGTTGCATCATATCAAAAGGTGAACCGTATGTTGGGCTTGTATGATTAAAATAATTATGAGTACGCATATCAGTTGACTTAATACGTGCTACTTTTCTAAGGCTTTCATCCATTGTTAGACTTGAAAGACCAGCTGCCTTACGTTCTTTGTTAATAAGTGCTAAGACCTGATTCTCAAAACTTGTTTGATCATCCGAATTAGGAATGTTAGTTTCAGGTGTCGGATTTTCGTGTATAGAATCATCTGATTCACCTGTGGTTGGAGGAAGGATTGGTTCATTGGTTGAGGGTGAATTCACCTTAGGGTTAGTAATATATACACTTTTATTTTTCCATTCTACGCTATAACCAAAAGCTTCAGCTAAAACTCTTAAAGTTATGTAGCTACGTCCTTGTTTAATTTCGATACATCGTGTAAGTTTATTTCCATTAAGCCATAGGTTTTGGGATTTAGAATTAATACGGATAGTTAATGTTTTCTGGTTAACTTGATGCTTTCCAGTTAATATAACTTCAGGAGATTGCCAATGTACTTGGAGGCCTAAAACCTCACCAACAGCACGTACTGGGATCATTGTTTTTTGAGTACTTGAAATATAGGCTGGTGTATGAGTACTATTAACTAATTGATTATTTACATAAATAGGAATAGAGGGAAGAGCCAATAGAGAGCTACATAAAAGTAAAATTGAAATGTAAAAGGTGAATATTTTTTTGTATTTCATAATGAAACCTCTTTCTAGTATAAATTATAACTAATTGTTACAAAATGTTACATATTTATTACAAAATAAGTTTAATAGAATTTGAAGTAAAGTACAATGCAAAATCAGTAAATTCCAGGAATTAACATGTATATTAGGTGTAAAAGGTTAGCAAAAGTATAAAAAGTAGTATTTTTATTAACACTAAATAAAAATATAAAGTAATCGAACAGATGTTTGAAAGTGTATTTAGTTCGTGCTATAATAGACGATAAGAAACTAAGATAAGAAGGGGAATTTATGAAAAATAAAATTGTCATTAAAGGTGCAAAAGAGCACAATTTAAAAAATGTTGATTTAGAATTAGAACGTAATCAGTTTATTGTATTTACAGGGTTAAGTGGTTCGGGTAAATCTTCGTTAGCTTTTGATACGATTTATGCAGAGGGACAGAGGCGTTATGTAGAATCTTTATCTGCTTATGCAAGGCAGTTCTTAGGGCAAATGGAAAAACCAGAAGTAGAGAGTATATCAGGTCTTTCACCAGCTATTTCAATTGATCAAAAAACGACGAGCAAAAACCCACGTTCTACAGTAGGAACTGTAACGGAAATTTATGATTATTTGCGTTTGTTATATGCAAGAGTGGGTATTCCCCACTGTCCTCGTTGTGGGAGAGAAATTAAAAAACAGACCATTGACCAAATAGTAGATATTTTGATGGGGCTAGAGGAAAGAACAAAATTACAGCTTTTGGCTCCTGTTGTACGAGGGCGTAAAGGACAACATGAAAAGGTACTGGAGCATGCAAGAAAGCAAGGATTTATACGTGCACGTATAGATGGTGAAATCTACGATTTATCTGAAGAAGAAGTAAATCTAGATAAGAACAAAAAACATACAATAGATATTATTGTAGACCGAATTGTCATCAAAGAAGGAATTGAAAAACGTCTTACGGATTCTATTGAAATAGTTATGAAGCTTTCTGGTGGCTTGATGTTAGTAGATATTATAGGTGGGAAGGAAATGAGGTTTAGTGAAAACTTTTCTTGTCCAGAATGTAATATTAGTATAGATGAGTTAGAGCCAAGATCATTTTCATTTAATAATCCTCAAGGAGCATGTCCTGCTTGTACAGGATTAGGAGAACACTTAGAAATGGACCCTGAGCTTGTGATACCTAATCCAAGTTTAAGCTTAAGACAAGGTGCAATTGCTGTAGTGGGATGGGGGTCAATTGCTAATCCTAGCAGTTATGCATATGCTCTGATGTCTGCATTAATGAGCAAATATGATTTTAATTTAGATACACCTTTTGAAGAGCTTCCAGATAAAATAAAACATATCATTTTATATGGAACAGGAAAAGAGAAGATTAAGTTTGTATTCTCTGGAGAATATGGTACCAAGGAATATGAGTATGCCTTTGAAGGGGTATTAGAAAATGCAAAAAGACGTTATAACGAAACAAGTTCAGAAGTTGCTAGACAAGAATATGAAAGTTTAATGACAAGCATTCCTTGTCAGGCATGTCAAGGTAGAAGATTAAAGCCTGAAGCATTGGCAGTAACAATAGCTGATAAGAATATTGATGAACTGACCCATTTATCCATAGGGGATTTAAAAGACTTCTTTGAAACCTTAGAGCTTACAGAACGTCAGAATAAAATAGGCGAGTTAATCTTTAAAGAAATTAAGGCACGTTTAGGTTTTTTAGTAGATGTAGGTCTAGATTATTTAAGTTTAGCTCGTTCATCTGGCACCCTTTCAGGTGGAGAGGCTCAACGAATTCGTTTAGCAACTCAAATAGGTTCAGGATTAGTAGGTGTACTTTATATCTTAGATGAGCCAAGTATTGGTTTACATCAGCGTGATAATGATAAACTGATTCAAACACTTATAAAACTAAGAGATTTAGGCAACACACTTATTGTAGTAGAACACGATGAGGATACAATGCATGCAGCAGACTGGATTGTAGATATTGGCCCAGGAGCAGGAGAACACGGAGGAGAAATTATTGCCTCTGGTCCTATTGATACCATTTTAGCTTGTGAAAAATCTGAGACAGGTGCTTATCTAAGTGGACGTAAAAAAATTGAAATTCCAGAGGTAAGAAGAAAAGGAAATGGTAACACCTTAACCCTTGTAGGAGCTAATATAAATAATTTAAAAAATATCACTTTAAAGTTACCATTAGGGACATTAACTTGTATTACAGGTGTATCTGGTTCAGGAAAAAGTTCACTTATTAATGAGATTTTGCTTAAGCGTTTAGCCAGAGATTTAAATGGAGCACGTATAAAACCGGGACAGCACAAGGAGATTAAAGGAATAGAACATCTAGATAAGGTGATTAGTATTGACCAGTCACCTATTGGACGTACACCACGCTCTAATCCAGCTACTTATACTGGAGTATTTGATCAAATAAGAGATTTATTTGCACAAACAAATGAAGCAAAGATGAAAGGCTATCAAAAAGGACGCTTTAGTTTTAATGTAAAGGGAGGACGTTGTGAAGCCTGTCAAGGTGATGGGGTGATTAAAATAGAGATGCATTTCTTACCAGATGTCTATGTACCTTGCGAAGTGTGTAAAGGACAACGCTATAATCGTGAAACCCTTGAGGTAAAATATAAGGAAAAATCTATTTCAGATGTGCTCAACATGACAGTAGAAGAAGGACTGAAGTTTTTTGAAAATATTCCAAGTATTGCACGTAAGCTTCAGACAATAGTGGATGTAGGATTAGGTTATATTAGATTAGGACAACCTTCCACTACTTTATCAGGAGGGGAAGCACAACGTGTTAAATTAGCTACAGAACTTAGTAAGCGTAGTACAGGAAAGACAATCTATATTTTGGATGAACCAACCACAGGACTACATTTTGCAGATGTGCATAAATTAGTAGGGATTTTAGATAGGCTAGTTGAGGGTGGTAATAGTGTAGTGGTTATTGAGCATAATTTAGAAGTGATCAAAACGGCCGATTATATTATTGACTTAGGACCAGAAGGGGGAATAAAAGGAGGGCAAATCATTGCTCAGGGGACACCTGAGCAAGTAGCTAAAAAGGAAGGGTCTTATACGGGCAAATTCCTTAAAAAAATTCTAGAAAAAAGTTAATGTTAATAAAAAAGGAGTTCAATTGAACTCCTTTTTTATTAATAAGTTATGTAAAAGTTAGTTAATAGTGTACATTGTAATAGTTCCTCTGGAACCATCAAAATCAGCAATTTTGGTATTTGAGCTTGAACGATATAATGCAATATCAACATCATATTTATCATCATATTCTAGGTTAATTTCTTCAATAATAGAATCTAGTTGTCTTATTAAAGTATAAGTAGAATTAATGTTAGCGTTCCAAGTGTCTTTGAAATTATTCATATTATTATCATTAATGTAGAGTTTTACAATAGAAGTACCACTTGAAGAGGTGGCAATATCAGCTTGCACATCTGAAATAGAGAAGACGTTGACAAAACCTTGAAGTTCGATGCTTGATTTGACATCATAAACAATATCTGCAAGGGCTTTTTGGCTTAAGCCATAATCAGTAGTAACTTTATCTTTCTTACTATTGTATTCAAAACTTGCTTTCTCAACAGCGCTAGATTTTGTATATTCTATTGTACCTTCGATATCAATATCAGCATGTCTATTGGCAATTTCATCACAAACTTTTTCAATGAAAGTATCTATTTTACTTTGAGATAATTCATCATAAGCAGTGTTTTCATTACGTGTGTCATATGAAATAGTTAATACAAGGTAAGAACTTGATTTTCTTAAATCAAAATCAAATTCGATATTTCTAAAGTATTCGGAATAATTATCAACTAAATAATCTTCAGTAGCTGTTAATTGCTCGGATGTGATAGAAGTACCTGTAGAAGTACCAGTAGAAGAAGATGGATTTGAAGTATTATTTTTATAAGTAGCAAGTTCAGCCTTTAGAGTTTCTACTTCACGTTGGGCAAGTGCTAAATTATAATTACTAGTTTGTAGTTGTTGCTGTAAAAGTGTAAGTTGTGCAGAGTTGTCCGTAGGAACAGTATTAGAAGCAGTACTAGTGATTTTAATTAGATTATTAGGTCCATCCCAAGTTACATTAGCACCTACAAGTTCCCCTATAGCACGAACAGGTACATAGGTAGAACCATCAATTGCAAATGGTTCTTTGTCAATAGATTTAATTGTGCCATTATAGCTTACTCTGATATTTTTATAAGTTGCGTTTAATTTCGTTGTATAATTAGCTGCATCTACAATACCAGCACTAAACACAGTACTTAAACCTAAAACAAAACATAATTTTTTGTAATTCTTACTCATTTTCATAATTTACCCCCTAAATCAAAGATTTTTTATTTATTACCAAACTAAGTATAAACAATATACCTTAAAATATCAATAAATATAAGGCTAAAAATTATGTCTTAAACTAAATGAAATAATATGGTAATAAAATAGAATATGCTATAATAATGGCAATACATGTAAAGACTAATAGAAAGGAGGCAGAAATGTTTATTATAGAAGATGAACTTAAAAGACTGCCTGAAAAACCAGGCGTTTATTTAATGAAAAATGAAATGGGCCAAATCATATATGTAGGTAAAGCCATTAATCTTAAAAACAGGGTGAGACAATATTTTCAAAGTTCAAAAAATCATTCCATTAAAGTAAAGAAAATGGTGCAACATATAGAGAGCTTTGAGTATATTGTTACTCGTACAGAAGTAGAAGCTCTTGTATTAGAATGTAATTTAATTAAGAAATATAATCCTAAATATAATATTCAATTAAAAGATGATAAACAGTATCCTTATATAAAAATAAATATTCAAGATTCTTTTCCACGTATGAGGGTAGTAAGGCAAATGAAAAAAGATGGTGCAAAATACTTTGGACCATATACTGATGCAACAGCCATGTGGGAGGTTGTAGAATTAATCAAGAATATATGGCCAATGCGTACATGTACACGAAATTTGCCAAAGGATATAGGCAAAGAAAGACCTTGCTTAAATTATCATATAGGGAAATGTAAAGCGCCTTGCTATGGATATATATCCCAAGAAAGTTATAATAAAATGATTGAAGAGGTGATCGATTTCTTAAATGGTAAATACAAGGAAGTTATTACAAAACTTCAAGCAGACATGTTAAAGGCTTCTGAAAATTTACAATTTGAAAAGGCAGCTCAGATTAGAGATCAAATACATGCAGTTGCTAAATTAGAGCAAAAACAAAGTGCAACAGCTAGTAGTATGCTAGATCAAGATGTTATTGCCTTTGCTAAAAGTCCTCAAGATACTCTGATTCAAATTTATTTTGTAAGACAAGGGAAAATGGTGGGAAGAGAACATTTTTACTTGAGAGATACAGAGGATGAGAGTATTGAGGATGTTTTCCGTGATTTTATTGTACAATTTTATGCCAATGCAACTTTTATTCCTAAAGAAGTAATTATAGAAAGAACACCTAGTGAGAGAGAAGTTTTAGAAAACTACTTAGCTGAGAAGAAAGGAGCAAAGGTTCAATTAATTACGCCTATCAAGGGAACGAAGCATGGATTAATGGAACTTGCTAGTAAAAATGCTGAGCTGACGTTAGGGCAATTTGGAGAACAAATGAGAAGGGAACAAGAACGTACAGAGGGAGCACTAGAAGAACTAAGACAAGCTCTTGGTTTAGAAAAGGCACCTTATCGCATGGAAGCCTATGATATTTCTAATACACAAGGAGTACAATCGGTAGGAGGAATGGTAGTTTTTGAAGGGGGAAAGCCAAAGAAGAGCGACTATCGTAAGTTTAAAATTAAAAGTATCCAAGGTCCAAATGATTATGGGAGTTTAGAGGAAGTTTTAGATCGCCGTTTTAATAGGTTGAAGACGGAACAGGAGGAAAATAGTTTTAGTAAAGTTCCTAATTTACTGATGATGGATGGTGGGAAAGGACAAGTTAGTGTGGCTGAAAAAATGCTTGCTAAGTATAGTTTAGTCATTCCTGTATGTGGGATGGTTAAAGATGATAGACATCGTACAAGAGGGCTATTATATCAAGGGGAGGAAATATTATTACCGACCAATGGTGAAGCATTTAAGCTGATTACTAGATTACAAGATGAAGTCCATCGCTTCTCTATAGAATATCATAAGAGTCTTCGTAGTAAAGCACAAGTACAATCCCTACTAGATGAAATTAAAGGTGTCGGTAAAGAAAGAAAGAAAATTATTTTGCAGCATTTTAAAAGTATTGAGCATTTAAGGCGTGCTACTCTTAGTGAGATTGAACAAGTACCTGGTATACCTAAAGATATTGCAAGCAATATATATAATTATTTTCATAGGAATTAGGCAATAAAGCTTATAGGAAAAAAAAGGAGAAAATGTTATACTAGAAAGGCTAATGTGTATCAAGGAGGAGAAAGCATGTATTTTGTAACAGTAGCACAACTCAAGGAACAACTTAGGTTAGAAAATCTGACACCACAAGTAGACTACAAAGAACGTAGAATCACTCAATGTGATGTTAATAGACCTGCCTTACAACTTGCAGGTTTCTTTGATTATTTTGATTCAACACGTTTACAAATCATAGGTAAAGTAGAATATACTTATCTTGAGAAAATCGAAGAAGTAGAGCGTAATAAGAGAATTAAACGCTTGCTAGACTATAAAGATATTCCTTGTATCGTTATTTGTCGTGAAGAGATTGAACCATTCCCATACCTAATTCAGTGTGCCGTAGATAATGGTATTCCTATTTTTAAAACAGATTTGCCAACTAGTACCTTTCTTGCAGAAGCAAATCGATGGCTTCATGTGGAATTAGCTCCGCGTTTGTCTATGCATGGTGTATTGGTGGATATTTACGGTGAAGGTGTGTTGATTACAGGTGAGAGTGGTATAGGAAAAAGTGAAACAGCATTAGAGTTAATTAGGCGTGGACATCGTTTAGTAGCAGATGATGCAGTAGAAATTAAGAAGGTATCTGCTAGTACTTTATTAGGTTCTGCACCAGAAGTTATTAGGCACTTTATTGAGGTAAGAGGAATTGGTATTGTAGACATTAAACAAATTTTTGGGGTGGGTTCTGTTAAAGAAATGAAAAATATTGATTTAATTGTACGCCTCGAAGCATGGGATCAAAATAAACAGTATGATCGCCTAGGATTAACTAATGAATACTCAGATATTATGGGCATTAAAGTAGTTACCAATGCTATACCTATTCGTCCAGGTAGAAACGTAGCCATTATTTGTGAAACCGCTGCCATTAATTTTAGACAAAAGAAAATGGGATATAATGCAGCAGAAGCACTTAATGATCGTGTCATGAATAACTTACAAAAGGGACAGTTTTAGAACTAGAGATAATAAAGGAGGATATAACATGTATTATTTAGGAGTGGATTTAGGTGGTACAACGATTAAGGTGGGGTTAGTAGATGAAAACTATCACATTTTGCATAGTATTAGTGGACCTACAGGTAGAGAAAGAAGTGCAGAAGAAGTTTTAAAAGATATGGCCATGCTTTGTCTAGAAGTACTAAAAAGACAAGGAATTATGGAAAAGGATATTCATTCTATTGGAATTGGTAGTCCTGGAATTGCTTCACCAGAAGAGGGTGTTATTTTAAGTTCTAGCAATCTTAATTTTAAAAATGTAAATGTAAAAAAAGAAATTCAAAAATATATTCAAACAGAAGTCTATGTGGAAAACGATGCAAATGCTGCTGCTCTTGGAGAAGTACTTGCTGGTGCTGCAAAAGGGGAAGATAATGTTGTTGTAGTCACATTAGGCACTGGTGTAGGTGGTGGTTTAGTTTCAGAGGGGAAAATTAATAGAGGTAGCTTTTTTGGCGCTGGAGAAATAGGGCATCAAGTCATTCGTTATGGAGATGGAGAACTTTGTGGATGTGGCAGAAAGGGATGTTGGGAACAATATGCTTCTGCTACAGCACTTATTCGTCAGGCCAAAGTAGTAGCTGAGGCTCATCCACAAAGTCAAATGGTTCGTTTGGCAAAACAGGGACTTATTGAGAATATCAATGCAAAGATTGTATTTGATGCAGCGCAGGCAGGAGATAGTGTGGCAAAAGAAGTACTGGAAACATATTTTAAATACATAGCATGTGGTGTGACAAATATTATTAATATTTTAGAACCAAGTATGATTGTTCTAGGTGGTGGTATGAGTGCACAAAAAGAATATCTTACAACACCTGTTACAAAATACGTTCAAGAAGAAATGTATGGTGGTTTAAATTTAAAAACTAAAATCACAGCTGCTACATTAGGGAATGATGCAGGGATTATTGGAGCAGCGTTCCTTGGGACAACCTTAAAGTAACTTTTGAGGTGAATTAGTTAGTAAATAAAAGACATTTAGAACAAATGACAAAGAAGCAGGTTCTAAATGTCTTTTTGTGTTCTTTGAAGGAGCATGCAAATAAACGAGAGATAAATAAAAAAGAGGGTGTGCAAAGTGTGTAATATAATGGTATAATAGCACCATTATGAATGACTGGAGGCAAAAATCAGTGGAAAGACAACAAGAACATTATTTGTCATTAGATGTAAAATTTAAATTTAAAGATGTTTTACGTTACAATGCATCTGTGGCTAAAAAAAATATAGTTAATGATATTGTAGTGGGAATAGGAATAGCAGTACTACTTTTCTTTTTCTATAAGATGTTTACAACAACTGAGCGATTAGATATTTATATTTCAAAAAATATTACATTGTTATTAATCCCTATACTAATATTTGTACTTGTTCCTTGGCGTGTATGGCAAATTACTGCTTCTCAGATGCAACTACCAGCTTTTGCATATGGTGTTAAATATGTATTCTCTAAAGAACATATTTTATTAGATATTGGAGAAGCTTCTGAAGAGATGCCATGGGACTTATTTGTGAGTATTGTAGAGACAAAACATGATTTTAGATTTTACGTGAATCAAGTAAGTGCTCAAATTATACCTAAACATAATCTTAATAATGAGCAACTAATAGTATTAAGAGAGATGATAAAATCTACTAAGCCAGAGGATTGTCGTTTAAAATAAATGAAAGTGGGCAGATATGAAGCGATTATTTCATTTATCAACTACGGCTAAGCAATTGGCCTTGTTTGATAGAGATTGGGAACAGATAAAAAAATTTATAGAGAAACAAGGTATGGATGGGATTGAAATTGGATTAACCTTAGATTACCCGCTGGAACAAATTCCAAAGGAAATCGTAGAAGGCGTTCACTTAAGTTTTTATCCTATGTGGTTAGATTTTTGGAGACAAGATGAGAAAAAATTAAATACATTATTTGAAAACGAAGAGGCTATCAAGAGTTATTATGGTGGATTAGAACCCTCTGTAATGATTGCTAATTACAAGATACAGTACCAAAGAGCTAAGGCATTAGGGGCTAAGTATATGGTATTTCATGTAAGTCATGTTTTACCAGAGGATTCATTTACTTGGCAATTTAAGTATACAGACCGAGAGATTATGGAAGCTACTTTAGAGGTTGTCAATGCCGCCTTTGACGAGCAAGAAGAGGGGCCAATGTTGTTATTTGAAAATTTATGGTGGCCAGGACTTACTTACTTAGATGCAGAGCTTACAAAGTGGTTTATTGAGCAAGTTCGATATAAAAATAAGGGATATTTGGTAGATATCTCACATCTTACATTAACAAATCCTAGAATTGGCAATGAAAATCAAGTTTATGAGTATATCAAGAAGGTGTATGAGAATTTAGGAGATACTGTAAAGTGGATTAAAGCAGTTCATTTGAATAAGACACTTCCTAAGTTTTATATGGGGCGTGACCATAGTTACTTACTAGAGCAGTATCAAAAAGCACGAGATAAGAAGCAACAAATGATGCTTTTAAAGAAACATATAAAGGCAATGGATGGGCATGAACCTTTTGATCACCCTGTAGCAAAAGATATTATTAAATTATTAAATCCAACTTACTGTGTTTATGAAACAGCACCTAGCTCTCGCTATGAACTTGCATATTTCATTAAATGTCAAAATGAGGCATTGAAGTAGGCATTAAATAAAAATGATAGAATAAATGAGATAACGCCTTTATAATGAGCGGATAAGTTCATTTAAAGGCGTATTTTAGTGGAATTGACAAGTTGTTTTATCAAAAGCATTGAGAACTTGACAAAAAGCCAAAACTTTTTTATAATACTTTTGTAACAATTACTTAATAAATACAAAAAATGATAGAAATAATATAGATAGAGTCATATAAAAGTTATTGGGAGGATTAAGCATGAGATTAAATAAATTATTATTAAGTACGGTAGTAGGTGCTATGGCAGTATTAGTACCTAGTTTAGCTTATGGACAAGCATACGGTACAGTGGCTACTCAAACACTTAATGTAAGAGCAGGTGCTAAACTCGAAGCAAGTATTGTGAAACAAGTAGGCCTTGGTGATCCAGTAGAGATTATATCAGAAGAGGGCGACTGGTTAAAACTGATTTTAGAAGATGATTCAAGAGCTTATGTTAAAGCTGAATATATTAATGTACATAGAGTACTAGCAGTAGTTAATGTAAATGATGGTTTAAATGTAAGGGATTATCCTTCTACAGCAAATGGAAATGTAATTGGAAGATTTTCAAGTGGCGATGAAATCTCAGTGCATTATAGAGTAGGAGATTGGTATAAAGTAAGTCAAGAAGGCTTTGAAGGTTATGTAAGTAGGGATTATGTTAAAAATAGTGCTGATGTAGACTTTTTAAGTTATTTACCAACTAAGAGTTTAACAGATATTGAACGTATGACAGTAACACAAGAAGAAGCACAAGCAGTAATGGTTGAGGCAGATGACTCAGGTTCAAATAATGATAATTCATATAACAATGGAAGTTCATCAAATAGTAATGGAGATTCAAGCAATTCATCAAATAACCAAAGTTCTACAAGTTCAGGATCTGCTTCAGGAAGTGCTGTTGTAGCCTATGCAAAACAATTCTTAGGTAATCCTTATGTATATGGTGGAAATAGTTTAACGAATGGAGTAGATTGTTCAGGATTTACTTCACAAGTTATGAGAAGATTTGGTGTTAGTTTAAATAGAAGTTCAAGTGCTCAATATGCCAATAATGGTTATTATGTAGATAGTAGTGAATTAAGACAGGGCGATTTATTATTCTACGGATATAGTGGACATGTATCCCACGTTGCAATATATATTGGTGGTGGACAGGTCATTCATGCAAACGATGAAAGAACAGGAATATGCATTAGTAATGCCTTCCCTAGCAGTGGAAAACCATATATTGGTGCAAAACGTGTTTTATAAGAGATAAAAATATTAAATGTAAAAATTTAAGTTGATTTAGATAAAATAGGTGTAAGCGTTGGCTTACACCTATTTTCGTGGAAAAAATGATGAGTCTATAATAGAGGCAAGTACTTAATAAATGGATATATTAAATAAAAAGAAACTATTTGATTGTCTCAACATACTATGATATATACGGCAGTTATTGAGCAAATGAGCTGTACCATAATAGGTATGAGTAAGTTTATACAGGATAGAATGAGGAGGTGAGCCCATGATGATAGAAATATCAGCTAATTGGTACACGAGGTTAAACTTAGCAAGGCAGTTAAAAGAAAGTGGTAATAAGGAACAGGCTTATCTATTATTGAGGTCTGTATCCGAGGAAGAAGATGCCTTTTATTTTGATAAATATAGATATGGTACCTATGAGGATTTTATAGTGGAAAAAACAAAATTTTTAATTGAGCTTGCCCTATTAGAATTGGAGGTTATTGGAAGTGCTGAAGGAAGTATGATGTATTTAGATGATGCACTTGATTTATTAGATGGGATGGAAAGTGTCTATCCTTATATAAGAATAGATGAGATAGAAACACTTAGAAAAACATTATGGGCATTGGATACCTAGAAAAAGAATAAAGGCATAATAGTCACCTTAGAGCGTGCTATTATGCCTTATTTGTTATTGTGGCGATATTAGGCAACTTTTTTGGGTAAAATTATGATAAAATAATCAGGATAGAGATGAGTGATTAAAAGAAGAGGTGACAAATGAAAAAAGTACAATTTATTGTAGGACGTTCGGGTTCAGGAAAGACTACTTATTGCTATAATGCCATAGAAGAAGCTTTAAAAGAAGAAAGTTTTGAACCACTTCTTTTATTAGTACCAGAGCAATTTAACTTGCAAACGCAAAGAGAATTAGCCAAGAGACTTTATCCAGGATTACTTCGTGCAGAAGTGATAAGTTTTAATACCCTAGCAAGAGAAGTTTTTAGGGAAGTGGGAAAAGCAGAAGTAACTGTTGTTGAAGATTTAGAACGTATGATTATTTTAAAACGTGTAATCGAGGCTCATAAAAAAGACATTATTTTTTATAAAAAGAATGTAAATAATACAGGCTTTATTGAAGCTATAAATCGTTTTATTACAGTATTGGAACAAGCAGGAGTAGGTGAAACTCAGTTAGAAGAGCTAGCACAAGGGAAGGAAACAACCCTTTTATTCCAGAGTAAACTTTCAGATTTACGTATGATCTATAATGCTTTTGAAAACTATTTAGGAAGTCAATTTGTAACCATTGAAAAGAACATGACACTTCTAGCAAGTAGCATTATAAAAAGTAAAAAGTTAGAACGAACATGGCTGTGGATTGATGGGTTTTATGGTTTTACTTATAATCAGCTACTTATTATTAAAGAACTGATGAAAAAGGTGAAAGGGCTTACTATCACCTTACCTATGGACCAGGCTTATACAAGAGGCGATAAAGTAAGAAGTAGTCATCCTTTTTATGAAAGCATTCAGATGTTACAAAAAATGATGGGACTTTGTGAAGAACTGAAATGTAGTTATAAAGTTGATTATATAAGTAGTGGAGAAGAGGGCAAAGATGATGCGCTTATATACCTAGAAAAAGAGTATCTAAAACCCTATGCTAACCTCTATGAAAAAGAAAATACGGCAGTACATCTACAGACCTATGCTTCTAGAGCAGAAGAAGTAGAACGGATTGCCCAACAAATTGTGCATTTAATAAGAGAAGAAAATTATCGTTATCATGATATAGCGATTATCGTAGGAGAGCTAGCAGATTATAAAACCTTATTAGAGGGTACTTTTAAAGAATATGAAATTCCTTATTTTCTTGATATGAAGCGAAATATTCACACCAATAGTTTAGTTGCTGCATTAGAAGCCGTTTTAGAAGTACTCACTTCTAATTATAGCTATAAAAGTATGATGAGGCTTTTAAGAACAGGGATATTACCGATTCCTATTGAGGATATTGACTTACTGGAGAATTATATACTAGCATATGGGATTAAAGGAAAGAAAAAGTGGAATCAACCTTGGAGATTTGATGAAAAAGATGAGCAAAGACAAGGGCATATTAATAGCATTAGGGAAAGGATATTAGATCCCATCCAAAAGTTAGAAGAAATGATTGGACAGACTAAAAAAGCTGGAAAGAATAAGGTAATTAATCTTACAAAGGCACTGTATGGATTTTTAGAAGAGATAGGAGCCTATGGAAAGCTTAATGAAAGTATAGCAAAGCATAGAGCAGAAGGAAATCGTTTATTGGAAATAGAAAATTCTCAAATATGGGGAAAAATAATAGAGGTATTTGAACGTCTAGTAGATATTTTAGGTGAGGAAGAGGTTGATCTTATCACCTACAGACGAGTTTTAGAGACAAGTTTTTCTTACATTAAAATGGGAGTCATTCCACCTGCTCAAGATCAAGTAATAATAGGTTCTGTGGATCGAACAAGATTACCACGTATAAAAGCTTGTTTTATCCTGGGAACCAATGAAGGAGTTATTCCAAAGGTGGATGAAACTATATCTATTTTTTCGGATATGGATAAGGTAACATTAAGTAGAATGTGTAGAGATGATAAAGGTGTGAAAGGGAGATTAGGTGAACTGATTATTGAACACCCCTTATATGGGTCACAATTTAGTATTTATACCATGCTTACTCGGGCAACTGAGAAACTTTTTGTTAGTGCTGCACTAGCAGATGAAAATGGTAAGCCATTAAGAACTTCTCTTGTATATTATAAGCTGAAGAAATTATTTGGTGAGCAAAAAAGGAGTGTATCAGTTAACTTCTTAGATGAAGTACATCGTCCACTTCCGACTTTTGGATATGTGGGAAATTTACTCAGAGAATATGTAGAAGGGCGTTTAGAAGATGAAAGTTGGAAAGATTTAATAAGTTGGTATATGACCGAGGAAGGATGGCAAGAACGTTTAAATGGTTTAATGTCCTATTTGTTTTATACTAATCAGCAGTATTATTTAAAAAAAGAAACAACTCAGTTACTCTATGGCAATAAGTTAGATACAAGTATTTCTAAATTAGAGAGCTTCCGTCAGTGTGCTTGTTGCTATTTTATGCGTTATGGGATCAAGGCAGAGGAACGTCGCCTCCTAAAGTTTGACAGGGCAAAGGTAGGAACACTTTTCCATTCAGCCTTAGAGCAATATCCAAAAGAACTTAGTTTAATGAATACCACATGGACTAAGGCTACAAAGGAAGAAATAGAAATAGGTGTGAAAAGGGCAACAGCTTATGCAGTGGAAAGTGTCAATGCATCTCAAAGAGAAACAGGACGGTTTCAATTTACTGCTGCTAAAGTAGAAAAGATGACAACTCGGGCAATCCATGCTTTAACAGTACATTTAAAGAATGGGGAGTTTGAACCTGTAGGTTATGAGGTTAACTTTGGAGAAGGTCAAGGGTTTCCTCCAATAGAAATTGCCATTGATGAAGAAAGGACTATTTTAGTAACAGGACAAATTGATCGTGTAGATATTTATTACAAGAATGAAAGAGAAAAATATGTTAAGATTCTAGATTATAAATCAGGGCAAAAGAACTTTAGTTTACTTGAAGTCTATTATGGGCTACAACTTCAACTATTACTTTATTTAGATGCCTATCTTAAGAAACATCATAACTATGAAGCAGGTGGTGTATTTTACTTCCATATTAATAATCCTTATGTCAGTTATAAGGTAGGAATGGATGAGCTGCAATTAGAAGAAAGTAGTTTGAAACAGTTTAAATTATCTGGATTAGCTGTAGATGAAATAGAAGTTATTGCTGCCCTTGATAAATCAGGGACAGGAAGTACCATTCCTGTAAGTATTAATAAAGATGGGAGCATTAAAAAAGGATCTTCTGTAGCTAGTGCAGAGCAATTTAAACTTCTGGAGAATCATATTATTGATACCATTAGAGGATTGGGACAAGAGCTTCTAGAAGGAAAGGTAAGTACCAAACCCTATCGTTTAAAAGGGAAGGACCCTTGTGAATACTGTATTTATCATACTATTTGTCAATTTAGTGAAGAGCAACGAGATAATTGCTATGATCATTTAGAGGGACTTAGTAAAGAAGAAATATGGGAGAAGCTAGAGAAAGGAGAGAGGTAGATGGCATGGACACCCGCACAACAAGCTGCTATTGATCAAAGGCAAGCAAATATATTAGTTTCAGCAGCAGCAGGTTCAGGAAAAACAGCGGTTTTAACTGAGCGTGTTATGAAACGGATTATTGGTAATGAACAGGAGCCCCCTATAGAGATTGATAGCTTTTTAATTGTAACTTTTACAAGTGCAGCAGCAGGAGAGATGAAAGAGCGTATTTTACACAAGCTTTCTGATTATATGAATGGGCTCCAAGAAAACTTAACAGAAGAGAACCTGAAAAGGATAGATTATATTGAAAGGCAAATGGCATTAGTGCCTCAGGCCTCTATTTCTACAATTCATTCCTTTTGCTTAAAAACAATAAAATCTTATTTTAATCGTTTAAATATTGATCCTAATATTAAGGTAGGAACTAAAGCAGAACTAGATGTCATGAAAAGCGAACTATTAGAAGAACTACTAGAAGAATGCTTAGAAGAAGGAAAAATAGATTTTATGGCTTTGGCAGAAGTTTATGGTGATGTGCAAGGCTTAGAGCATTTAAAAGAACTTATTTTAGAAGTCTCTACTTTTGCTAAAAGTACCCCTTTCCCAAAGGTATGGCTTAATGAACAAGTGAAGCGTCTACAAACACACTATACAAACTTAAATGAGATGCCTTGGTCAGAAAGCATACGTACCCATTTGTTAAGCCAGTTACAAGATGTAAAGGTAATCTATAGTAAAGCTAGGGCTTTATGCGAAAAAACCAATGGGCCTGAACTTTATCTAGAGGCCATTAACAGTGATTTAACAGAACTGAATAAGGTCAGAGAAGATATGCCTTTAGAAGACTTGATAGCATGTATTAGAGAGACAAAGTTTATTCCACTTTCTAGAAAGAAGCAAGAATGTGATATAACTCTAAAAGAGAAAGCCAAAGCCTACCGTGATTTAGGAAAAGAAGTAATTAAAGGGCTTCAAGAAGATCTCACTTTTATTGAAGACCCTATCCTTATGGCACATCTACCACATCTGGGAGAACTAATGGCTACTTTAGTAAAATTGATTGAGGAGTTTGAAGCTCGTTACCAAGAAGCCAAACAAAATCATGGACTTGTAGATTATAATGACTTAGAGCATTTGTGCCTTGAATTATTAGTGGAACCAGTCTTTGATGAGCAAGGTGAACTAGTAAGTGTGAATTATACAGATGTGGCAAAAGAACTGAGTCATTTTTATAAAGAAGTTTATATCGATGAATACCAAGATAGCAATACAGTACAGGAAACTTTATTAAGTGCTGTGGCAAATGCGAATGAAGAAGGCCCTACGCGTTTTATGGTAGGAGATATGAAGCAAAGTATTTATCGGTTTCGTTTGGCTAACCCGCTTATTTTTGCAGAGAAATATGGAACATGGGAGAAACATCAGATTACAGAGGAAGCCAAAGAAAAAAATGTATGCATTGATTTATCTAAAAATTTTAGAAGTAGAGAAAATGTTCTACAAGGTGTAAATGACTTATTTAAACAAGTCATGAGCGTTCAAGTAGGAGAACTAGAATATGATGATTATGCCGAGCTAAAGGTGGGAAATCATTACCAAGATGGAAACCTAGAAGAATTGCCAGAAGGTGCATTAGCAGATACGATAGAAGTACATGTTTTAGAAACCAAAGAACAAGAAGGAATAGATGAAACAGGTTTAGAAGACCTAAAAAATGTAGAGTGTGAAGCATTGATGGTAGCTAACTTGGTGGATAAGCTCTTAAAAGGAGAAGGCAATCCAACCCATGTTTTTGACAAAACATTAGGTACTTACAGGCGTGTAGAAGCAAGAGATATTGTTATTTTATTAAGAGCCACTAAAGAAAAAGCAGGTATTTACGAGAATGCATTAGTGCAAAAGGGTATAGGGGCCTATGCTGATATTGATGGAAATTTCTTTGATGCATTAGAAATTCAAACGATCATCAGTCTATTAAAGATTATAGATAATCCCCTTCAAGATATCCCCTTACTAACAGTTCTTCGCTCACCTATTGTAGGATTAAGTTTAGATGAACTGGTGTATATTCGAAAGGCGACTGAGTCAGGCTGCTTTTATGAGGCGCTATTACATTATTTGCAAAGCGGAGAAGAAAGTACTAAGCTCACACAGTTTATGACATTATTAAATGAATATCGTATGAATAGTAGTGAATTAGGTTTAGAAGAATTATTGGCAAGACTCTATGTAGAAACAGGTTACTATCGTTATGTGGCAATGCTTCCTACAGGTGCTAAGAAAAAAGCAAATTTAGAACTATTTAAGAAATATGCAGAGGCTTATGAAAATAATCAAAATGGTAAGTTGTTTGGGTTTATTAATTATTTAGATGAGTTAGCTCAGACCCCAGATGGTTTAGCAGAAGCTAAGCTGGTGGGTGAAAATGAAAATTTAGTTCAAATTATGAGTATTCATAAAAGCAAAGGGTTAGAGTTTAGTATTGTCTTTTTATGTGATGCAGGCAAACGTTTTAATAATAACGATTTAATGAAATCAGTACTCTTGCATAATGAATTGGGGTTAGGACCAGATTATCTTGATACTAAAAGCTATGTGAAGTATCCTACTATTCCTAAGATGGCAATTAAAAATCAAATTCTTTCAGAAAATGTATCTGAAGAGATGCGTGTGCTCTATGTCGCACTTACCCGTGCCAAAGAGAAGTTATTTATAACAGGTACGTTAAATGATATACAAGATGCTGCTTACAAATGGAGCTTATATGCAAGCCGAGAGGATGAGAGGATTCTACCTTTGGGAGTTAAACGTGGCGGTTCCTATTTGAACTGGATTGGGCTAAGCTTATATGCACATAAGGGCATAGCAGATCTAAGAGCTATTACCAATGAAGAAGTGCCATTTTTATTTGAAGGAGAAGGTAAATGGGAACTGCGTATATGGAATAAAGAAGAATTAGGTACATTACAAGTACAGAATGTACAAGCTATTGAAGAAAAACGGGATTTATTAGAGTCATGGGATGTGAAGCAAACCTATGGTCCTTACAAAGAAGAAATTTTTAAGCGACTGAACTATACCTATCCGTATCAGGAATCAGTACTATTACCTACGAAAGTGTCTGTTTCTGAAATAAAAAGGGCAACTATGACTTCCGATATAGAAAATGACTATTATGAAAAAATGCTTTATCCTTTACAAGAAGAAGCTCCGGTACCCAGTTTTGTGAAAGGTGAAGAAGAACTAAAAGGTGTTAGAAGAGGAACACTTATTCATAGTGTATTTGAACATCTTGATTTTATTAAGTTTGCAGAAGCCCAAAGTATTGAGGAGGAAATTAAACGTTTAGTAGCTACTCACCAACTTTCACAAGAAGTATTACAGGTGATCAATTATAAACGTTTAGAAGAAATGGCAAGTTCAGAGATTGTTCACAAAATGAGAAGGGCAAAATATATAGAAAAGGAAAAGGCCTTTATTTATCTTGCCCCTGCAAGGCTTGTGGATGAAACCTATCCAGAAGAGGAAGAAATCTTAATACAAGGAGTTATAGACAGTTTTTATATTGATGAAGAGGGTATTACACTAATCGATTATAAAACAGATTATGTAGATTCGAACCAAAAAGCTTTAAGTATAGCTCAGATTAAGCAGAAATATGCCAAGCAACTGGAGTTATATGGAGAAGCATTATCGCGTATTTCACAGTTAAAAGTTGCTCATAAGTATATTTATTTATACAACATTAATGAATGGATTAGTTTATAGTAAAGAGCCATCAGTTATACTGATGGCCTTTGCTTAGTAATGGGGGAGTTGTATATTTTTTCTTTACATTGTATAATAAGGCTTGATGAGGTGTTAGGATGACAAAGATTAGATTGATTGCAACAGATATGGATGGGACTTTATTAAATAGTAATGGTCAATTACCTTCGGATTTTTATACTGTTTTTCAGAAGTTAAGAGAGAAAGATATCATTTTTGCTGCTGCAAGTGGGAGACAATATTTTACATTGTTAAAGGATTTTAAAGAAGTAGCAGATGATATGTTATTTATTGCTGAAAATGGTAGTTATGTGGTTTATCATGGACATCCAATAGCAGTTCATCCATTAAAAAGAGTGTTAGCCCATCAGCTTATTGAAAAAGGACGTACAATAGAACAAAGTTATATTGTATTAGCCACAAGTGAAGGTGCCTATATAGAAAGTACGGATGGAAGATTTGTGAGAGAAGTTAATAAATACTATGTAAAATGTCAAGTAGTAGACGATTTGCTAAGTATTAGGGGCGATATTTTAAAGGTAACAATATGCGACTTTAAAGGTGCAGAACATAATAGTTATTTTGCCTATGAAATGTTTAAAGACCAAGTACAAATGAGTATAGCAGGCGATATTTGGTTAGATATGATGGCAAATGGTGTGAATAAAGGTAAAGCTATAGAGGATATTCAAGAACAATTAGGCATGGGCTATGAAGAAACGATGGTATTTGGGGATTACTTAAATGATTATGAGATGCTTCAAAAAGCTTACCATAGTTATGCTATGGCGAATGCCCATCCCAATCTAAAAGAAATAGCAAGATTTTCAGCAAAAAGTAATGATGAAGATGGGGTTATCCAGAAGATTAAGGAGGTTGTATTAAAACAAGATGATGAATACTAAGAAATTTATAACCATAGGGTTAATGAGCATGTTAATACTTACAGGGTGTGCTAATCAACAGGTACCAACTAGTAGTGAACTGATTGCATCAACGCCAACACCAACTACAGTACCTACTGAAACACTAACAGTAAATGAGCCACCGATAGCTGACAAAGAAGCAGAGGCACTTGTGGCTAAGGAAGCAGAGACTAAAGAACCAGATGAAAAACAAAAAAATCAAGAAGCTATTAAAAATATTATTAGCTTAGGGGATTTGATTGGTAAAAAACAAACAGATGTTATCAACATACTTGGAAAAGCTGAAGAAAGTAAGAATCTAGAAGATACAAATATTTTATTAGCAGATTATTATAAACAAACTGTTTTAGAGCAAATTGTTAAACTAGAGATTGTTTATAATGATGATAAAGGTGAAGTCAATTTTGTGGGTATGACTTGTGTAAAAACAGATCATACAGAAGAATTTGTAGAAGCTTTTTCAGCGGAACTAACAGCACAATTTGGAGAATCTAGTATTGAAAAAATCACTAATAAAAGAGGGACTAGAAGAAGACAGTGGCAAAATGGTATGTTAACTTATGTCTTGTCTTATGTAGATGACACAGTAACGTTTAACATCTATCCAACAGATAAATAATCATTCTTAAAAGGCACGTCTAATGAAGCATGAGCTTGGATTAGACGTGCCTTTACTATCATTGTTGATTTTCATTTTCTAAAGCTTGATAGTAAGCTTTAGCTAGAATATCTTCTAGTACTTGAGGGCTTCGGATAGCTTGGGACATAGCTTGAGCAAGAATGTTGGCCTTATCCATACCGGCTTGCCAAGAAAATAAACCGCCTAAGCAGTTTTCAACAACATAAAGACCTTTGAAATAAATAGAAAGGAGATTGTCATAGGAGTATACAAAATTTCCTTGTGAATCTACAATGTAAGGTGCTTTAGCGGTATTATCCCATAACACTCTATAACCATTTTTATTAATAAAACTTTTACGAAGTTCATCATATGTTTTGGTATTGGTTGCGCCATAGCGACCATAGAAAGGGATTCCCATTAGAATTTGTTCAGAAGGCATGCCCGCATTAATCAGATTTTGGATTTGATTATCTACACTTGTGGTTGCATTTAAGGAGAGTCTAGAGGGATAAAGATTGGATTGATGTTTACCAGCATTAGCACCTGTTTCACCTGCAGTAAAATCATAGGCCATTAAATTAAAGTAATTAATTATAGGAGCAATTTGATCTATTTCAACATTATTAATGTAGCTTGTTTCTCCTGTACCAGCTACACTAATCCATGCACTTGGGCCTAGGACATCTCTTAAGGCAGTGAGTAATAAGGTGAAATTTTCCCTATCTTCTGGCCTGGAGCGAATACCCGAAGCACTGCTACCCGGATATTCCCAGTCGATATCAACACCATCAAGCTCATATTCGTTTATCCAACTTTGAACTTCTCTAGCAAAGTTATAACGAGAGCTAGGAGTAAGGGCGGCATCAGAAAAGCCATCAGCTCCCCAACCACCAATACCTAAAATAACTCGCAGATTAGGATTCTCCACCCTTAAGTCCGCCAGTTCTTTTAAGTACCTTTCGGAATAGACCTGTAGGGTACCATCTGAATTAATCAGTGCAAAGGCATAGATAACAAAGTCAAGCAAAATAGCATCCACATTATTGGGATTACCTAATACATATTCACCAACAATTGGCGTATTACTACATAAGGGATTGGTACCTGGAGGTTGATTTTCTAAACTTTGTATTTGAGGACGATAACCCTCTTGAAGTGTTGTAAGTTGGCTTACTAATTGGTTGATTTGAGAGACACCTAGATGAGGAACGGAAGAAATACTAGCAATGGATTGATCAGGTGCAATGATAAAAAGATGAGTTTCATGAGATGAATCTTCATGTACACCATAGAGATTGCCAATATGGCCTAGACGATCATCTATGATTGGGAAGGGCATTGCATAGGAACCTAGCCTAGCACCTGCATAAAACCATTGGAGATGAGCAGCTTTTTTGTCCATACTTAAAGCAATCAATTCTGTATTTCTTTCTTTAAAAATCTTAGCATATTTTACTAAACTGATAATTTCATTTTTTCTCCAGTTATTAAATTCTGAGGGATTGCACAAAAGTATAATCCATTTTTCTTTATAATCTTCGAGGTTAATTAGACCGTTGGTACTAGAAGCACTAAAGGACGGTGCTTTGTCACCTACTTTTAAATGACTACCCATATCATCACTCCTTGTTAAATGGAATAAAGTTATATTACATACATCCTATGTATATGAATTAATAGATTATTCATTTAATCCTATTCAAGTAAAAAGTGGAATATGATAGCTTATTGTAAATAAGCACAAGCTAAGATGTCCAATTTAAAAATATATGGAAATAATTAACAAAAATTAGAAAATGTTAATATACTGTATTATGAATATAAAAGAGGTGAGAGAGATGGGATGCTATAATAATTGTGGTAAGTGCTCATTAAGTTGTTCTCAGAAAATCATTATATGGGGGGCACTCATTACTTTAATATTAAATGAAGCTTTATCAGAAGAAGGAAAAGAGTTGACAGGGAATTTATTAGCAAGTATAGGTGACTTACTTTTAACAGCTCAAGTAGCAGATGGAACTTGTTGTACAACAAAAGGAAGAGATTGTGGTTACTTATAAAAAGTAGAAAAATGAAGGATTCATTAAAAGGAGTCCTCTTGCCTAAAAATAGGTGGGAGGACTCCTTTTTAAAAGAAACATATTTAAAAGTGTTAAAGGATCATACCTAAAAGTTTATTGCTACGCTCTAAAAAGCGATGCATATCATCAGTAGATAAGCTATGATTTGCTAACTGAGCTAAATCATAAAGTTGAGAGCAAAGTAACTGAGTTGTTGCTTCATCTAAATCTTTATGTGCTAAGGTATGGATAAGAGGATGGTTTTGGTTAAGGACTAAAGTCACTTCATCTTCAGGTAATGGCATATTCATACCTTGCATATTATACATTTTCATCATCTCTTGCATACGACGACTTTCTTCAGAAATAAGAAGCATAGAAGCAACATCTTGAGATTTAAGATTTTCTACACTTATTTTAAGTTTATCTTTATGCAGAACGTCCTTAAACAGTGTGCTTAATTTTTCCTCATAAGACTTATCAGCTTCTTCACCTTTTAAGGCAGAAGAAAGGTCTGAATCAATGCGCATGAATTTTACATCTTTATTTTGGTATTCAAGATGTGAAATGAATGGGGCATCAATAGAATGCTCTAAGTAAACTGCAAGGAGATTATTTTCTTTAAAAAGTTTAATGTATTGAGATTGGGCAGCATGGTCAGAAACATAGAAAACTTTATTCTCACTCGTTTCTTTTACACTTTCCAAATACTCATTTAAAGTCATATAGTTATCATCTGTTGTTTTAAATAAAAGGTAATCTTTCATTTTATCAAAGAATTTACTTTCTTTTAAACAACCATATTTAATAAATGGTGCAATATCATCCCAAAACTTCTTATAGTTATCATTTTCTTTTTTAGAAAGTGAAATAAGTTTATCAGCTACTTTTTTAGTAATATAGTCTGCAATTTTCTTCACAAAACCATCATTTTGAAGTAAGCTACGAGAAACATTAAGCGGTAAATCAGGACAATCAATAAGCCCTTTAAGTAGAAGTAAGAATTCTGGAATAACTTCTTTAATGTTTTCTGCTACGAAAACTTGATTATTGTAAAGTTTAATACGTCCTTCTACAGTTTCTAATTCATGTGAGAGTTTTGGAAAATAAAGGATTCCTTTTAATCTAAAAGGATAATCCATATTTAAATGAATCCAAAATAGTGGCTCATTAAAATCATGGAATGTTGAACGATAAAAGGCTTTATAATCTTCATCACTACACTCATTAGGATTTTTCACATACAGTGGGTGTGAGTCATTAATAGGTGTAGGCACAATAGGTGCTAATTCTTCTTCAGAGAGCTTTTCATCTTTTTCTTTTGCTTCCTCTATTTTTTTTGCATGTGCAGCAGCTTCTTCAGCTTCTTTTTCTTCATCAATGACATAAATAGGAACAGGCATAAATGAACAATATTTTTCTACTGCTTGTTTGAGTTCATAGAAATCAAGGAAGGTTTTACTTTCTTCTGTGATAAAGAGCGTAATGCTTGTTCCACGTGTTGTGCGTGAGCCTTCTGAGATTTCATAAGTTGTACCACCATCACAAGTCCATTTAATAGCCTTAGTATCTTTATAGGATAAAGTATCAATGACTACCTGTTCAGCTACCATAAAAGCAGAATAAAAACCGAGGCCAAAGTGACCAATAATTTGATCTTGATCCATTTTATCTTTATATTGTGCGAGGAAATCTTCAGCTCCTGAAAAAGCAATTTGTGTAATATACTTTTCAATTTCAGCTTCAGTCATACCAATTCCGTTATCGGAAAAGGTAAGTGTTTTATGAGTTTTGTTTAAAGTTACTGTTACCTTAAAAGGTTCTTGTAATGTATCGGTTGCTTCTCCAATATCACAAAGTTTTTTGAATTTAAGAATAGCATCACAACCATTAGAGATAAGTTCACGAGTGAAAATATCATGGTCTGAATAAAGCCACTTTTTGATAATAGGGAAGATATTTTCACTATGAATAGATAAATTACCTTGTTTAGACATAGATAGTCCTCCTTAAATAAATATAATTTTACATTGCTTATTATATTTCAAAGATTTAAAGAAAATATAATGCATTATTAATATGGAACAAATAAGAGATGATGTCAAGTAGGTATCTTTATTTTATCTTATGATTGACAAAAATAAGTCCACTAATGCAAAGTAAGCTTGCAGTAATTGACAAAATGGTAATAATAAGATGATGTAAGACAAAGGCAGCTACTAAAAACTGTAAAACAGTCATGATTAGCAATAAAATAAAGCTAAGTTGTAATTTTCCATAATTCATTTCAAAATCCCCCCATAGTATTCAAGAAAACAACAATGAGATTCACTTAGCCTCCAATAAAGCATACCGAGTGAAAGATAGCTTAAATAAATTGATATTTAAATAGGAAGTTTTTAATCTTTTCATCCCATAATTGCTCACTACTTTTATCTAGTGTAAAAGTTTTATAAGCCATTCCTGTGCTACAAGTCATTTGATTATCTTTAAATGTGATGTTTAAGTAAAAAGTAGATGCATCAGGAGATAGTCCTTCCGTTTTCTCTGTATTCGTTGAAAGTATAATTTTAAAATAAGTAGGTAATTTATGTCCCGACATAAGTTCATAAACATGTTTACGAATTTCTCCCCAAGTTAGAAAATGAGAGAGATTCGAAGTCTCTTCCTGGAGGATATCTTTAAAATAATCCTGATTGCGTTCACCAGCAAGTATGAGCTTAAAGGCCATATGTGCCACTACTTCTCTGACTTCAAAGGTGTCAAATAAGTCGGATTTAAGCAGTTTGGACATAAATTCCTTACGATTAGTAATATCAAAGCTTTGCATAATAAACTCCTTTCCATAGAATCACTTTTAATAGTCAACACGCATCATACATAAGCCGTGAGGAGGAGCTGTAAAGCCTGCTTCACTACGTAATCCGTTTTCTAATAAGAGGGGAATTTCCTCTGGCTCACGTGTTCCTAGTCCAATTTCGATAAGGGTTCCTGTTAAAATGCGTACCATGTGCTGTAAGAAACCATTGCCTTCATAGGTAAATTTAATAAGTGAACCTTCCTGGGTAATAGAAATGGCAAATAGGTGACGTACTGTGGACTTTGTTTTAGATTTTAAAGAAGTAAAGGCCTTATAATCGTGAGTACCTAATAAGTAACCTGCTGCTTTTTCCATGCGTGGGATATCTAGGGATTCTTTAACATGATAGGCATATTTTAAAGTAAAAGGATCAGCAAATAGCCCACTATCTACAGTATACGTATAACACTTACGAAGGACATTATATCTAGAGTGAAAACGTGGGGAAGCTATACCAAGATCCACTACAGCGATATCCTGTGGTAAATAACTACTTAAATAGTTAAGCAGCTCAGTAGGCTCTAAAAAATGTTCGCTGTGGAAGTTGCAAACTTGTCCTTTAGAATGTACTCCTGCATCTGTTCTACCAGAGGCAATAAGCTGAATTTTTTCATCAAAACATCTAGAAAGAACAAGTTCTAATTTACCTTGAATTGTTTTCTCAGGGTGTTTAGTTTGCTTTTGAAAGCCATTATATTTTGAACCATCATAGGCAATTGTTAATTTATAGTTTGTCATAATAAACCTCTTCTTATTATATAGTACATAGCATTTTAGGTTAGTATAGCACAAAATCGTAATAAAATCTTTTAAAGCATCTACTAAAAGAGGAAAAATTATACTTCTGTAATAGGATATAAATAGATAAATGGCAAAAAACCGAACAAAAAAATAAGAAGTTTAAAAAAAGTTCGGAAAAACTATTGACCTCTTATAAAAATTTAGATATGATAAGCAAGGATAAACTGGTTAACATAAACTAACTGAGGAGGCAACATGGAATTCTTTAAATTAAAACAAAATCATACGACAGTTAAGAAAGAGATTGTAGCTGGGATTACGACATTTATGACTATGGCCTATATTTTGGCAGTTAATCCTGATATTTTAAGTGCAGCTCACATGAACAAACAAGGTGTATTTGTTGCTACTATAGTGGCAGCTATATTGGGGACGGTACTTATGGGGGTATGTGCCAATTATCCTTTTGCTTTAGCACCAGGGATGGGGCTGAATGCATTTTTTGCTTATACCGTTGTTTTAAAGATGGGATATTCATGGCAGTTTGCATTAGCAGCAGTATTTGTAGAAGGATTAATATTTATTTTATTAACAGCATGTAATGTAAGAGAGGCCCTTTTTAATGCGATTCCCAAATGTATGAAGTATGCTGTAAGTGCGGGAATCGGCTTATTTATTGCCTTTCTTGGTTTCCAAAATGCAGGGGTTGTGGTAGCAGATGGTGCAACTTATGTGACATTAGGGAGTATGATTGCACCACAAAGTGTATTATGTATAGTAGGGGTTATATTGACGGTTATTTTAATGAAGCGTAATGTAAAGGGGGCTATGCTCATTGGTATTTTAGGAACATGGGGACTAGGAATAGTTGCTCAGTTAACAGGATGGTATGTAGTGAATCCAGAAATTGGACAATATTCACTGATTCCAAGCTTTACATCTCATGGCTCATTATTGGCAGGATTTAAAGAGGTAGCATTTAAACTGCCAGAGCTTTCAGAGATTTTTGGTAGCGTAGAAAGTATTCTCAACTTTATCATTGTTGTATTCTGTTTTTTATTTGTAGATTTATTTGATACATTAGGGACGCTTATGGGAGTGGCAACCAAAGTAGGGTATTTAAATGAAAAGGGAGAGTTACCTCGTATTAAACAAGCATTTTTTGCAGATGCTGTAGCTACATCAGTAGGCGCACTTTTGGGCACTTCAACAGTAACGACTTTTGTTGAAAGTACAGCAGGTGTGATGGAGGGAGGACGTACAGGGCTTACTGCGATTACGACAGCTATATGTTTTGCTGTGGCACTGTTCTTATCACCCATCTTTTTAGCCATTCCAAGTTTTGCAACAGCACCAGCGCTAATTGTGGTGGGGGTACTTATGCTAGATAGTATTTTAGAAATAGATTTTACAGACATAACAGAAGCACTTCCTGCTTTTCTCACAATGGTGATGATGCCATTTACTGCAAGTATTGCAGAAGGGATTATATTTGGGGGGATTTCTTATGTAGTGATTAAGGTGTTTACAGGTAAGAGAAAAGACGTAAGTGTGATGATGTATATATTGGCAATTTTATTTACATTAAAGCTCATGCTTACTTCAGTTGTTCATTAAAAACGCATAAATTAAGAAAGTGAAATAAATAAAAAGTTCGATAGTCGATAGTGCAGTACTACGACTATCGAACTTTTTATTTATTTAAGTAATATTATATATAATTTGGTTTTATATGTTTAAGTAAAGTGCAATAGGTGTCGATATAAACATGAGGAAATGTACTCTTAATAAATAAATTTGTATTTAAAATGGCATAATGATAAAATAGAGAAAATTTCCTATTATCTTATTTTGTTTAATGAGTAGGTTAGAAAAGATAAAATAACAAAATAAGAATGACTGTACATAATGATGAAGAATGTGACTGAAGAGAAGGGGGACAAATGTGAATAATGAAGAATTTATGCTAAAGATTATGGAGGAATTTAGTAGCATAAAGAACTATGAGCAAAAGAGGGGGTTTTTAGAAGATCTGAATTATCATGTTGGACAAATTAAATATTTCTATGATGAGTTGACTCCCAATCAAACAGGGGATGCTTCAACCACCTTTTATCGGCCTAAACAATTACCTAAGGTTCATCAAATAGCCTACTTTAATTTAACCAGAGGTTTTCCAAAGGAATTATATGGTGGCCACTGGTGTTATGTTTTTAAATATTTTAAAACAAAGTTTGTCATTATACCTACAACATCTGTAAAGATAGATTCCTTACCACCGGATAAAGAATTCCAAATGGATATTGAGGTAAAAAACTTTACAAATCATTACATAACGAGATTACAAATAGGAGATATGCGTACTGTAGATATTCAGCGATTGTATCCTGCAAAAGGATTCTATGATGTATTAACTGATAAGCAGCTGATTATAGATAATGTAAGTCGCATTTTATTAGAAGAGTGATTTCTCAATATAAAAGTGAGAGCATAATAATATAGTATAAGTAGAAACTGCTATATATCAATATATAGCAGTTATGTTATTGAATAGGATAAATGGGGATGCTTTATTTTGATTAAAAATTGTAATATAATTAATATATTATGATATAAATGGAGGAAGATAAATGATTAATACTACTATTGTAGGGTATGGAGAAATGATACCTTCTAGTATGAAAACGTATATAGAGCGATTAGAACAGCATTTATCCAGTTATTATCCAGCAATTTCTTGGCGTATTTATGATGTCAAGATGAAGAAGGGGGCTATGAGTGAGCTTAGGCAACACCTAGAAAAGAAGGTGCTGAACTATCATCCTAACATTATTTTTATTAGACTTTCTTCTCAGGACATTGATATAGAACGAGGTGATTTTGTAGGCAAAGCATGTTTAGAAAACTATTTAAGTGAACTACTAGAGGAAATGATAGGACATAATAACCGAACAGGACTTAATAATTGTATACCTATTCCTATTGTGATAACGCCACCACCTATTCATGAGAAGATGGAGAGGAGAGGACGTACCAATAATAGGTTGCAGCAATACATATATGCCCTAAAGCAAGTGGCCTTAGCAAAAAAGAGTATAGTCATTGATTTATATGGAGAAATTAATAAAAAACTAAATAAAGAAAAATATATTTTAGAAGAAGGGTATGGATTAACACAAGAAGGTGAAAACTTATTATATGACTTAAGCTTTATAGAACTCACAAGGCTAATTGATTATCAAGGGGTAATTAAGAATAGAGAATAAATTCAATGTTTTTTCAGTGAATCTTCAAAAACCCATCACTTAAGGCCTTTATGATTTACTTATATAAAGCAAAAGAAATATGTAAGGAGGTTTTATTATGAGTGAATGGAATAACGAATATGAAGAGAAAGAAAGTCGTTCAAGTGTGGAAATAAATGAAATAGAGAGACAATCAATATCGCAGTCTTTTGAGACTAAGGATGAAAAACCTAAAAAGAAACGTGGAAAAGGGAAATGGCTTATTTTGACAGCAGTAGTAGGTTTAGCCTCTTTTGGTGGTGGAAGCCTATACACATCTTACCAATGGATGGAAAAATATGAAACATCTCAAGGAACGGATAAAGTACTTAATACAGAAAATACATCTCTTATTATACCTACAGCCACAAGTAGTAATAGTACAAGTATAGCAGAGGTAGCTAAAAAAGCAGCTGATTCAGTGGTAGAAATCTCTACAGAGGTAGTTGCAACAGATGATTTCTTTGGACAATTTATTACACAAGGTGCTGGTAGTGGTGTTGTACTTACTGAGGATGGTTATATTATAACTAATAATCATGTTATTAGTGGAGCTAAAAAGATTACTGTACGTTTAACAAATGGTAAGGAATATACTGCTAAATTAACAGGAACAGACTCTCAAACAGATGTAGCAGTTCTTAAAATAGAGCTACAAAATGAAAAGCTTACACCTGCTCAGTTGGGGGATTCGGATAAGTTAATTGTGGGAGAAACTGCTGTTGCTATTGGAAACCCATTAGGAAAACTAGGGGGAACAGTAACAAACGGCATTATCAGTGCCCTTGACCGAGAGATTTCAATTAGTGGTCGTACCATGAGATTATTACAAACGAATGCAGCAATTAATCCAGGAAACTCTGGTGGTGGTTTATTTAATAGTCAAGGTCAGCTTATAGGATTAGTTGTGGCTAAATCAACAGCTTCTGATGTAGAAGGCTTAGGCTTTGCTATTCCTGTTAATAAAGTAAAAGAAGTGGCAGATTCCTTAATTAAAAATGGCTATGTATCAGGTCGCCCAGCTTTAGGTGTTAAGGTGGTGGATGTAGACTCATGGCAAACTGCAATGCAATACGGTTTAAACCAAACAGGTGTTTATGTTGCAGGTCTTACAGAAGGCGGCAATGCAAGTGCTGCAGGTCTTAAAGAAGGAGATTTTATTGTAGGCATTGAAGATACACAAGTTACGAGTACAGGAGATATTTCTAATATTTTGTCTGGTCATAAAATAGGTGACATTGTAAAAGTAACTGTTTCTAGAAAAGGCAAATTTGTAAACATTCAACTGAAATTAACAGAGCTTAAACCAGAGCAAGCTAAAGTCAGCGAAAACTAAAATATGAATAGCATTCAATTAACATGATAAAAAGGTGACAGTTGTCGCCTTTTTGTTGTAGTGTAGAGGCAAAACCCATTTATCGTATTAAGGAGGTTAATATGTATAAATTATTAGTAGTAGATGATGAAAAGATGATTAGAGAACTGATTAAGAAGTATGCTACTTTTGAAGGGCACGAGGTAGTAGAAGCAGAAGATGGCATGGAAGCTATAGAAAAGTGTAAAAAAGATATTTTTGATTTGATTATTATGGATGTTATGATGCCAGAGTTAGATGGTTTTTCAGCTTGCAAAGAAATTAGGAAATTTACAGATACTCCTATTCTTATGCTTTCTGCAAGGGGGGAGGAATATGACCGTATTCATGGATTTGAGATAGGGATAGATGATTATGTGGTTAAACCATTTTCACCAAAAGAATTAATGATGCGCGTGAGTGCAATTATTAAAAGGGGAAGAGCAAATCAAGAAACAAATAATAAAGATATAGTTTGTTTTAAGGGACTTAAGGTAGATTTTGATGCACGTCTTGTAAGCATAGATGGAGAAAATATAGAAATGACTCCCAAGGAATATGAGTTATTCTTTTATTTAGTGAGAAATAGGGGACTAGCTTTATCTAGAGAAAATTTAATTAGTAATGTATGGGGATATGATTATTATGGAGATGATCGCACATTAGATACCCATATTAAATTACTTCGTAAAAGTTTAGGAGAGTATGCACGTTTAATAGTGACACTAAGAGGAGTGGGATATCGATTTGAAGAAAAATAAGTGGAGTATTAAATGGCAATTATTTGGATACTTAGTAGCATTTGTAGCAGGTTTATTACTTATTTTATGGCTTTTTCAAGTTGTTTTTTTAGAATCCTTTTATAAAAATATAAAAATTAATGAAGTCAAAGAGGTAGGGCAGAAAATAGAAGCAAGCTTAGAAAAAGATTATTTAGTAGAACTACTAGATAATCTCTCTAGTAGAAAACAACTTTGTATAGTCCTTACTAATATAGAGGGGGATGTACTTTACAAGAAAGATGAGTTGGGTAATAGTAGTATTTATCGTATGTCAAATTTAGAATACTATTTAGCTGGCTTTAATGCCCAAAAGAGAGGTGGACAGCTCCTCTACTATTTTAATTACCGTGATTTTGCAAAGAGCTTAGAAAATCCCAGCAATTCACTAAATAGATTGCCTGTAAGTCTTAGAAATAAAGATGACTCAGTTATTTATACCCGTGTACTAACAACTAAAAATGGAACGCAATATGTTCTTTTAATCAATAGTTTGATTGCACCTGTAGATGCTACAGTAAGTACAATTCGAAAACAGCTAGTGTATGTCACTTTAGCCATGTTAGTCATTGCATTTTTTTTAGCTATTCTTATTGCAAAAAAAGTTGCAAAACCTATTATACAAATCAATGCTAAAGCAAAGCAATTAGCCCTGGGAGATGAAGCTGTTGTGTTTGAAGAAAAAGGTTATAAAGAGGTTGCAGAGCTATCGAATACACTAAGTTATGCCTCTATAGAACTTACAAAGACTGAGAAGCTAAGAAGGGAACTGATAGCAAATGTCTCCCATGATCTTCGTACACCACTGACGTTAATTACAGGCTATGCAGAATTAATGAGAGACTTACCAACAGAAAATACACCAGAGAATGTACAAGTTATCGTCGATGAGGGAAAACGCTTAACGAGATTGGTTAATGATATGTTAGACTTATCTAAGCTTCAAGCTGGAGCCAGTCAGCTAGAGTATACTCGCTTTAATTTAACTCAAGAAATCAATGAATTATTGTTACGTTATAATACCTTAACAGCTAAAGAAGGTTATACTATCGATTTTATCTATACCAGAGAAATAGAAATAAGAGCAGACTTATTAAAACTATCACAAGTAATGTATAATTTAATTAATAATGCCATTAACTACGCAGGAGAAGATAAACATATTACTGTTAAACAGATTTTAAAAGAAGATCAAGTGAGAATTGAAGTCATTGATACCGGAGAAGGCATTAGTGAAGAATATTTACCATATATATGGGAACGCTATTACAAGGTGGATAAAACACATAAGAGGGCAGCAATAGGTACAGGATTAGGTTTATCAATTGTAAAAACAATATTAGAGGCGCATCAAGCTCAGTATGGCGTCATAAGCCAAGTAGGAGAAGGAACTACCTTTTGGTTTGAGCTAAAGTTGGCCTAATCTTCAAGAGGTGTTCACCTTATTATCACATATACACGTTACAATGATATTAAAGCTTGAAGATATAGGAGGACATCATGAAATTAGTGAAAAAAGGAATTGTACTGCTTATGGCAGGTTTGTTAGGTATAAGTGCTATAGGATGTCATAAAAAGGCTCCAAATACCGAAATAAAGACCAATGCACCAGATACAGTTATAGCAACTGTAAATGATGTAAAAATTACCCAAAAACAATTAGATCAACAGTTGGTATATCTTAATACTTTAATGACTTGGCAATATGGTGAGGATTATACTTCCAATGAAGAAGCCATGGCCTATTATGAAGAGCAAAAGCGTTTATTAGTTGATTATTTAGTAGAGGTTCAACTACTTATTAGTAAAGCTCAGGACTATGATGTGAATGTAACTAATGAGGATGTAGAAGAGCAGTTAGAACTTCTTAAGGCGGATTATGATGATGAGGCAGGTTTTGAAGAAGCTTTAAAAACGAGTGGTATGACATTAGAGGAACTTAAACAAATGCTTAAGGAAGATTTGATTGTGGGTGATGTCATTACAGCCTGTACGAAAGATGTTCAAGTAACGGATGAGGAAGCTCAGAGTTATTATGATGGCAATAAGGATAGTTTCACAACATTAGCAGGTGCTACCATGTATCATATTTTAGTACCTACAGAGGAAGAAGCAAAAGAAATTAAAAAGAAATATGATAGTGGTATAAGTTTTGAAGAATTAGCTCATGAATACGGAACCGATGCAACTAAAGATGAAGGGGGCTTATTAGGATATATCCCTTATAATAGTACAAGTTATGATGCAGACTTTTTAGTAGGTGCTAAGGCGTTAGAAGAGGGTCAAGTATCTGAGCCTATTAAAACAGAGTTTGGTTGGCATTTAATTAAAGTAACAGATGTGAACAAAGAAAATGTGACAAAGCCATTTAAAGATGTAAAAGATGAGATTTTAGAAAATTTAATGGTAGAAAAGGAAAATGAAATCGTAGAGGCAAAGGTAAAAGAGTGGAAAGAAAGTACTAATATTGTAATCTATGAAGATTTAATTTAAATGTTAAACCATATCAAAAAAGTATAGGATTCAGGGATGAAACCTATACTTTTTTGATTTAAAGGAAATGTATTCCCTATTCTATTGAATTATTCTGCTTGAGGGGTAGAGACTGATGTTTGAAGGAAGGGACCACCTGAGTGAGTCATATCCATATTAACATTTTTAGTAACAGCAGCATCATATGTATGCGCTTTCATAGCATCTGTTAGGTCAAATCCTGTCATTTCTTTTACAGACTCCATAACAGTAGCCATAGTGCTTGCTACTGTTCGTGCCACATTGGTAGCACCTTGGCTATCTCCACCACCATCCATAACAATAATTTTTTCAATGCGAGACATTGGTTCAGCAATACTTTTAGCAATATCAGGAAGCACTTGTACAAGCATTTCCATCTTACCAGCATCACTATATTTGGCGTAAGCTTCGGCCTTCTTTTCCATAGCTTCAGCTTCAGCTAAACCTTGCATTTTAATAGCTTCAGCTTGAGCAAGACCTTTTTGACGAATAACTTCGGCTTCGGCTAGACCCTGGATTTTGGTTTTTTCTGCTTCTGCTAGTGCACTTAAGCGCACGGATTCTGCACGGGCTTGAGCATCAGCTATTTCTTTGTATTTTAAAGCTTCTGCATCTAATTGTTCCTTGGCTTTATGTGCCTCAGCTGGTTTTACAATGGTTTCAAGAAGTTCCTTTTCTTTACGAGCAGCTTTCTTTTCAGCAAGTTCAATGTTTTTTTGCTCAGCCACAATAGAAATTTGAATTTTTTCAGCTTCTACATCTCTTAAACGTTGTTGTTTAAGGACTTCTGCATCCATTTGAGTGTCTGTAATGGTTTTTTGGGTAATGTTTTGTTGGATACTATATGCAGCATCTGATTCAGCTTTAGCAGTAAGTTGTTCTTTTTCAAAATTGAGTTGTTTAATATTTTTAATTTTATTAGCCTCAGCAATAGCTGTTTGAGCTTCAATAGAAGCTGTTTCTCCTAAACGTTGAGCTTCCGACGTCTTAATTTGTGTTTCTTTATTAGCTTCTGCTACAGCAATTTGTGCATTTTTCTTAACTTCTGCAATACGTGCTTCACCCATTGCTTTTAAATAGCCATTATTATCAGAAATGTCTTTAATCGTTAAAGTTTTAATTTCAAGGCCCATTTCTGCTAAATCAGTACCTGCTACCTCATGTACCTTTGAACCAAAACTTTCTCGGTCATTATAAATTTCTTCTACAGTAAGTTTGGAAATGATTTCACGTAATTTACCTTCAAGTACTTCTCTTGAAACATCACTAATGGTTTGTACAGTCTGAGCTTCCTTAACAGCATTAAATTGTTCAATAGCAGCTAAAATAGAGTTTCTATCATTTCGGACTTTAATAACAGCAACACCATCCGTATTAATAGGTACACCCTGACTTGTCATAGCACCATTAGTTTTGACATCTAATTTCATACTTTCTAAAGAGATGGTATCCATACGTTCAAATAATGGAATAACAATACCTCCACCACCAGTAATGACACGTTTTTTTAGCCCTGTGACAACGGCTGCCTTATCCTGAGGAATCTTTTTCCACATACTTAAGATAAGTGCAATAATTAAAATAACAGCGATAATAATACCAATAATACCTATTGGTAAAGAAGAAATAATACTTGGCATAGCCTCACCCTTTCATAAGATATATCTATCTAAAATATACTTAAAGATAGCAACAGGAAAACCATTAATCAATAATTAGTAAAGCACTATTTCATTAATCGATGATTTAGAAAGTAAGTAGGATCATCAGAAACGATTAATATATGCTGTTGGACATCAAGAACTTTTACAACGGTGCCTTCTCGGATTAAACCAGCACTTTGTGCAGGATAAGAAATCTTACCATGTTTTGTATTAAGGGCAACACTGCCTATGCTTCCTTCAAAAATGGTTACTATAACTTTGCCTTCAGCACCAATTAAGTCAGCTTCAGTAAGGGCGCTACTATCTACCTTTTTGAGTTGAGCAATGAGGGTTTTGGTTAAGAAGCAAAGAAGTGCGCCACACAAAATAGCAAAGAACAAATGAAGAAAAGATATGGTATATAGAGTATATCCCATTCCACCAAATCCAACTAAAAAAGCACAAATCTCCAAAGGAGTAATAGGTAAAAAACCTGGTAGAGCGCTTAAATCAAAGAAGCTAAGTCCATGCAATAAATCACTTAATCCATCTAGAATTAAGCTTAGGAATAAAAAGAATAACCCAGTACCTAAGGCATAGAGATAAATAGTAGCCATGAGTAGACCTCCTATAAGATGATTTATATTAAAAAGAAGTAAGTAATTAATAGAAATATTAGTCAAAGGTTTATATAATAAAAGAAAAGATAAATATTTACACTATATAATTATAATATACTTTTAATATACATACTATTATGTTTATCATAAATTTATAATAAATGGAAGATAAATAAATTTATTAGATTTTGTAAGTAGAGTATTAACAAGAGGTGCTAAATAGTTTAGAATAGAAAGGACATTACAAGAGATGGAAGTGTGATACCCATGAAAGTTGGAATATTTGATTCAGGGGTAGGAGGCATTACTGTATTGAAGACAGCTTTAGAGCTCTTACCACAAGTTGATTATATTTATTATGCAGATAATAAGCATGTGCCCTATGGGACAAAAACAAAAGAAGAAGTATTCAACTATGTGAATGAGGTTGTTACTTTTTTAATAAGTCAAAATGTAGATGCTATTGTGATTGCATGTAATACAGCTACTAGCATTGCCGTTAGAACATTACGTAGTCACTATAATATTCCTATTATAGGGATGGAACCAGCAGTTAAATTAGCATTAACCCATCATGAGGAAGGAAAAGTATTAGTAACGGCTACACCCCTTACCCTCAAGGAAGAAAAATTTAAAAATTTAGTGAATCGATTAGGGGAAGAGGAAAGAATTTGTACCCTAGCATTACCAGAACTTGTTGGTTTTGCAGAGCAATTTATGTTTGATAGCCATCAACTTAAGGCTTATTTTGAAGAAAAGCTTAAAGAGTATCCATTACAGGAAATAACAGCCGTTGTACTAGGTTGTACCCATTTTGTATATTTTAAAAAAATACTTCAGGAATATCTTCCAGCACACATTGCTATTTATGATGGGAATGAAGGCACGGTTAGGCATCTTAAAGCTCTAATAGAGAGTGAACAGTTAATGCATACCCAAAGAACTCCAGAGGTTACATTTTATTATTCTGGAGAGAAGTGTGAGTCCAATGACATTCTTAATAAGTATTTAGAAGTATTAGATAACTAATAAGGCACCATAGAGAGTACCAAGAATAGGTATTATCTATGGTGCCTTAAAAAACTAAGGGGCTTAGTAGGTTGAAGAAAAGGATGATAGGCTGCATAAATCACATTTAAAAAGAAGAGAATAAGTCCATAATTAAGAAAAGAAGCTATTTTAATATTTGTCAAATAGAATTTTAGGATTTCTAAAAAACTAGCTAAAATTAGGCATAAAATACCTATCAGTAAACCGCGACTGAAAGGATGCTTTTTATATATTAATAAGCCTGAAAGGAAACTTATTAATAATGCATTCATTATTACTAAGATATGATAAAACATAAGTAAATGAAAAAAGTCCTTAAGCCTTAATAAGTATAAAATAATAGCTACTAAGAAAAAGACGACAGAAGGTATAAGACATATTATACAATAACGCTTTAGCCGATGCTCTTTAACAATATGAGTGAAGAATAGCCAAAGGGGAATATAAATAAAGTAAAAACAAAGATATTCTAACTGATGAATGAAAGCTAGGTTTTGTGTTATCAGTTGTAGACACTTCGTATTGCATAAAAACCAAATGGCTGCAATAATGGCAAATAAGCCAATAAAGAAAAAACTCAAATCAGATTGTTTAAGGTAACCAAGATAAATACTATACATAATACACAGAATACCCGCAAATAAAAACCAGGCGTTGAGATAAAGTGTCGTTGCATTGTTATGCAAAATCGTTTCAATAAGATTATGATTAGTTAGTGAAATGGGGAAAATATAGTTAGTAATACTATTAAAACTAGGAATATATTGAATATGTAAGGTTTTGTTGGCGTAATTGGTAGGTAAAGGAATGACTAATAGACCACTTCCTACTTTATAATTTCCAGATAGCATCATATCTCCATTATAAGAATAAATTAGTTCATCATCTAGATAAATTTTTACATACTGTAAATAAAATTTTGTATGTAGATAAGGTTCTTTTATGGAGGAGATAGGGAGTGTAGTATAGATGTCTATCGTATCTCCTACTTGAAAATAATCTAAATGTGCGGGGATGCACAGTGGAACAGAGGCCTTTTGATTTAAACAATAAGCCCAATTGTCAGTTAGTGGGATGGTGTTAGCTGATTTATGAGCCTGCCTTTGGAAAAAGTTTAAGCTAATAAGGCCTAGCACAAAGAGTAGTCCAAGGAAAATTATGGATATGCGTGGATTATATTTCAATAAAAATCACGTCCTTTAAATATTAATTAATATCCTATAAAGTTAATTTTTATTGTATATGGGACAAAGAGTTTTTTAGTTTAAGAAAATAAAAATTATATTTTAGTTAAAATCAAAATAGGCTATAAGGTAAATGATATAGGCATGCCTTATAGCCAGATTAAACTGTGGGAATGAATTATTTAATAGCAATGATAGAAACTTCATTATTCTCATAGAGATTGATGAAACGATCGTTAATTCTTATAATAGGGCGATAGAAGCATTGGGGATTAACAAAAACTACTTCACCAATTTCACCTGTATTTAAAATAACGAAGGTACCCACATAATACGTTGCAAGATTAGAACAGAAAGGTAATAAGAGTTTAGGATCAAATTTGGGGAGTAAATCAACTAGTAGAATTTTAAGGGTATCAAAGATATGATGCGTATGACGTAATAAATCATAGGTATCTGCTAGACCTAATACTTTTCCTAGTAAATTAATATAAGGTGAGGAGATATGAATAGGAAAACCACTAGAATCACAATGTTCATGATGAGCTAAAATAGCTTTTGGAATAATGGGATCTAAGTCTTTTAATTTATTTACGATATTATAACTATAAATAGGATGATTTTCATATTCAGCTTGTTGGTCTGCAGTTCTTACAATAGAAGTATCAAAAGGATTGAAGGAGAGATTAAGTAAACCAATATCATGAAGTAAGCCAGCCTTAATAGCAGAAGGAATAAGACTGTTATCTAGATTACACCAACGACAAATGAGCATAGAAATAAAAGCCACATTTAAACTGTGGGTATAAGTTGTATAGTCTAATTGTTCGATAAGATTTGTACACCCTAATAGGCTATAATTAGCAGTAAAATCGGCAGGTAAAACTTCACATAAGGCCTGAAAATCTTTAATATTTAAAGGAGAGTCTGAGGTTTCATCTATTTGTTTAATTAATGTGGTTAAAACATTTGTATATTTTTTATAATTTTCGATGGTCTCAGCAGGAAGATTCCAGACTTTATCAAAGGAATCTAAGTAAACCCAAATATCTGTGTGTACGAAATTGTGAATTTTTTCTATATGCTCAGGGGTAAGAAGTTGATCTTGAGATATAATAGTACTACCTGTTTTTAAATCAATAACAGGATTAGCAGTAATCATTCCAGGAATGCATTTTGAAATAGGTATAATTATTTTTTGCATAATAGATGACCTCCTATTTTCTTGTTTAATTATATATCGACTGAATTTAATAGAAAGAAAAGAAGATAATGAAAAAATGAATCTTAAAATATTAAATATTGTATATTGTTATAGTCGGGAATCCACTATTTACAAAATAAGTGTTATAATGATAAACTAATATGATGAAAAGACGGGATTCAATGAATTCTTTTAAATACTATAGAATAACTTTATATATTTATTATATAGTATTATGCTTATAAGTAGAAGTTAATAATGTTAGAAGAATAAAGTAACGACGTAGATTAATTCATAATCGGTAGTAAATAGGAGGAAGAAGGCATGAAGAAAAAAATGGGCATAGTCCTGTTATTATGCATCATTTTAATTGGAGCAGGAATAAGCTACTATAACTCACAAAGCAAAGAGGCTATGGGGCAGACTGTAGAAGAGGAAGAAGTTACTCAGAAGATTTGTTCCTTAGAGGGAAATGTAAGACGTATAGAAATAAAGAACACTCAAACGACTGTTTTAGAAAGGCAAGATCAAGAATGGTTTAATTCAGCTTATAAGGATTTAAAATATGATTGGTCTAGTGTACATTCATGGTTATCAGATCTAAGAAGTATGGAAAGTAAGGAAATCATACATAAGGTACAGGATGAAAGTATATATGGCATTGATGAACAATCTGTTACAATTACTTTATATGATGAGATGAATAATAGTCAAATCTTTAAAGTGGGAAAGAGTATACAAGATAAAGATTTATTGTATGTAGCAACTGACCGTATGCAAGGGGTATATGGTGTGGCTATAAATGCACAAGAAAAATTTCTAAAAGATCCAAACAGCTTCGTAATAGCTCAGTTAAATGCACCTAGTGTAGATGAAATTCAAGACATAACTTTTGATTTAAAGGGAGAAAAAAGTGTCGGGCTAAAAAAAGTAAATGATTTAGGTCATGACAAATGGTATTTAGTAGACTACTATAAAGGAAGTTATGGCGTCCAATCAGAAGTCTTAGAAAATATTTTGGAAATATTAAGAGGTATGAAAGCAGAAAGTTTTGCAGGAATAATAACAGATACGCAAGACTACGGCTTATCCAAACCACAGGTGGTAATAACTCTTAATAATGAGTGGTCATTAAGTTTAAGTAAGATGGAAGGGAATAGGGTTTATGGAAGAGTTAATCAGAAGCCCTATGCTTATGCTATAAACAAAGAAGTTTTGGAGCAACTTGTAAGTTTAAAGCCTTTTAGTATGATTAAAAAGGAAGTATTAGAAATGACATTACAAGGAAATAAAGAAATCATACTTGAGAATCCACAAGGTAAGTATACTTTAAGTTTAAAGGATAAAAATGAAGGACAAATTGCTACTCAGCCTATAGGGTATTTAAATAATAAGGAATTAACTAAAGAACAAATTTCAGAATTAATGACAGTATTAAATAGTAGTATTTGGATAGAAGCAGCGCTTCAAAATCCAGAAATTGAGCAAAAAGAAGAAAGAAAAGCAGAAATCACAATTACCTGTAAGATGACAAATGGGCAAGAAGATAAAATTGAGCTTATTCCTTATGATATTAATTATTATATATTACGTACTAATGGTGAAATTGAGTTTGCAGTAAACAAAGATAAGGCAACTAAATTATTTAGCACTCTTCATCATATGACGAAATAATCAAGTAAAATACTCAAGAAAGAACTCCATGTGATCAATACAAGGAGTTCTTTTTTAGAATGATAATCAATAAATTAAAGAAAAAAGGAGATACTATGTACTATATCTATATATTAAAGTGCAGTGATGATACATATTACACAGGTTATACCAATAACATAGAAAAACGTTTCCGTGCACATAATAACAAGAAAGGTGCAAAATATACAAAAGGAAGAACGCCTGTTACGTTGGTGTATCAAGAAAGTTTTGAATCGAAAACAGAGGCTTTAAAACGAGAATATGCTATTAAACAAATGAGTAGAAGTGAAAAAGAAAAGCTGATGAATATAAAAGCTTGAGGAGTTGATTAAATGAAGCAGTCAATAAAGGAATATATAGGAATTATATTAGGTGCATTATTAATTGCTATAGGACTTTATTTTTTTTGGGCACCATCTAATTTAGCAGCAGGAGGAGTAAGTGGATTAGCTATTGTATTAAAAGCTATTTTTCCTGTAGTTCCTATTGGTGTAATCATTTTTATTTTAGACTGTATCATGTTTATGATTGGCTTTATAATGCTGGGAAAAAGTTTTGGGTTTAGAAGTTTAATCTGTAGTATATCCGTATCATGTATTATGACAATATTAGAAATTATTTGGCCTAATTGGCAACCTATAAGTGATGATTTATTGATCTTACTTATTTTTGGGGCTTTGTTTATTGCAATTGGGCAGGCAATAGTATTTAATTTAGAGGCTTCATCAGGAGGAACAGATATTATTGCGAAAATAATAACAAAATATATACGTCTTAATATTGGGACTGCCTTAATGATTGCAGATATGACAGTAGTACTTTTAGCAATAGGTATTTTTGGAATTGAGAAAGGGCTTTATGCAGCATTAGGCGTACTTATTACAACAAACTTAATTGATTATTTGATTTCAGGCTTTAATGTGCAACGCTATGTGTTAATTGTACCCTCAGAGATAGAAAAAGTAGGAGAAATTAATCATTATATTTTAGAAACTTTAAAAAGAGGTGCTACAACCTATAAGGCAGAAGGTGCTTACAGTAAAGCACCCAAACAAGTAATTGCAACTGTTATAGACCGACGAGAATTTATAGAACTTAAGAAGCAAATTGTTAAAATAGATCCCTTAGCCTTTATGACAGTACAAAATTTACATGAAGTTATTGGAGAAGGTTTTTAAATGTTAAATGAATGACAGTAAATAACCTTATTAAGGTGAGATTTAAGTATTGAAAAAGTAAGCTTAAACCTCACCTTTAGATTTGCAGAGATTTTTTTGGATAATTAATAAAATTTTAAGAAAATTAAGTTGACAATAGGATATAAAAAGAATATACTACAAAACATAGAGAAATACTAGGAATGAAGGAGGGACTATGAAAGTATCCACAAAGGCAAGATATGGTTTACGCGCATTGGTAGACTTAGCAGTTCATTCAACAGGAGATCAAGTACCTTTAGCATATATTGCACAAAGACAGTTGTTATCTGCTAATTATATGGAACAAGTTTTTTCTAGTTTAAAAAAAACAGGTATTGTAAAAAGTATCAAAGGGGCACAAGGTGGTTATATCTTAGCAAGGCGTAGCTGCGATATCACAGTGGGAGAAATTATTCGCGCTATTGAAGGAGAGATTGTCATAGTAGAAGAAGAGGAAATAAAGGATAATGTCTCTCTTATTTATATAAGTATGCAAAAGTGTTTACAGGAACAAGTTTGGAATAAAATTACTGAAGCAATATGTCAGGTCATTGATCATATCACTTTAGAGGACTTGATGAAAGAGTATGAGAAGCTTAATCAAAAAGATATATTAATGTATTATATATAAAATGGGAGGAATGAAGATGGCAAAGATTTCAAAGAATATTACAGAACTAATAGGAAATACCCCTTTATTAGAAGTAGGACAATATGGAAGAAATGAAGGATTAGAGGCTACACTAATTGTAAAATTAGAATATTTTAATCCAGGAAGTAGTGTAAAGGATCGTATTGGGTTTTATATGATTGAAGAAGCAGAGAAAAAAGGACTTATTACAAGTGAAACCACTATTATTGAGCCAACAAGTGGGAATACTGGTATTGCGCTAGCCTATATTTGCGCGGCAAAAGGGTATAAACTTATTTTAACCATGCCGGATACAATGAGTATAGAACGTCGTAATATATTAAAAGCCTTAGGTGCAGAACTTGTTCTTACAGAAGGGGCAAAAGGAATGAAGGGGGCCATTGAAAAAGCAGAAGAACTTGCTAAGGAAAAAGCGCCATACTTTATACCACAACAGTTTAATAATCCAGCAAATCCTCTAGCACATCGATCAACAACAGCTCTTGAAATATGGAATGATACAGATGGAAAAGTGGATATCTTTGTAGCTGGTGTTGGTACAGGTGGGACTATATCAGGTGTAGGAAGTATACTCAAAGAAAAGAAACCAGAAGTCAAAATTGTGGCTGTTGAACCAGCTGATTCTCCAGTGCTTTCTGGAGGGAAACCAGGTCCACATAAGATTCAAGGAATAGGTGCAGGGTTTGTACCGAGTGTATTTAATAGAGATGTAGTAGATGAAATTATAGGTGTAAGTAATGAAGCGGCTTTTGAAGCAACCAGAAAACTTGCAAAAACAGAAGGTGTGCTAGTAGGTATTTCGTCAGGTGCTGCCCTTTACGCAGCTACAGAAATTGCAAAGAGACCGGAAAATAAGGGTAAAAAAATTGTTGTGCTTTTACCAGATACGGGAGAACGTTATTTATCTACCCCTCTATTTTCATAGAAGATATCGAAAAAAGAAAATGCTGAGTTTATCTATTTAAAGATCACTCAGCATTTTTTATGTCTAAATAGAGATTAATATATGTATAATTAATGATAAACAGTGAAAAATGGTCTTATATAGAAAAATATGATATATTTGAAGAGATGATTCAAAAGAGGAGAGATAAGATGGTAACATTTAATAATAGTTGGGATGAAAAACTCATAGATGAATTTGACAAGCCTTATTATCAAGCACTACGTGAATTTTTAAAAGAAGAATACAATGCAGAGACGATTTATCCAAGTATGCATGATATTTTTAATGCTTTAAAGACAACAAGTTATGAAGATGTAAAAGTAGTCATTTTAGGACAAGATCCATATCATGGTCCGAGGCAAGCTCATGGCATGGCTTTTTCTGTACAGCCAGGTGTAAAGGTACCTCCTTCTCTTGTCAATATTTATAAAGAACTACAAGCAACTTTAGGATGCTATATACCAGATAATGGATATCTTATGAAATGGGCAGAGCAAGGGGTTCTATTACTCAATACAGTACTTACTGTAAGAGCAGGAAAGCCACAATCTCATAAAGGAAAAGGTTGGGAAATTTTTACTGATCGTGTGATAAGTTTATTAAATGAGAGAAATGACCCTATCATTTTTCTTTTATGGGGGGCACCTGCTAAGAAGAAGGCAGAATTGATTACAGCTTCGCAACATAAAATTTTGACCGCAGCTCATCCTAGTCCACTATCTGCTTATCATGGCTTTTTCGGATGTAATCATTTTAAAAAAGTGAATACGTATTTAGTAGAAATGGGTAAAACGCCTATTGATTTTCAAATTGAAAATTTAAAGTAGAAAGTTATATATTGTAACAATACGATAAATTGACTTGACAAATTATTTTTGTATAATTAGAATGATTATATAAATCTAAAAAATAAAGACGATGAAAAGACGAGTAAATCTTTACTAAGGTTTAAAGAGAGCCGAGGGAGCTGAAAATCGGTAACAAGGTAAAGATGGAAGAACAGCTTGGAGTTGCTAATCGAACAGTCATAGGCTTAGTAGACTTAGACGGGATAGACCGTTATATCTAAAACGTATCGAGAAATCTGTACGTTATGGAGAGGATTTTAGTTTACTAAAATCAATTAGGGTGGCAATCGCGAATAACCTTCGTCCCTTTGTGAATAAGGGAAGAAGGTTTTTTATATTTAAAAGGAGGTATATGTCATGCAAGTAAAAATTCCAGAAGGTTATAAAGCCAAATTAGACTTAAGAGAAACTGAAGTAGCTATTAAAAAGTTAAAGGATTACTTTGAAAATGCCCTATCTTATGAACTCTATTTAACAAGAGTATCTGCACCACTTTTTGTAAAACCAGAAACAGGATTAAATGATAATTTAAATGGGACAGAAAGAGCTGTTTCATTTGATATTTTAGATGATAATTATGCAGTAGCAGAAGTGGTTCATTCTCTTGCGAAATGGAAAAGAATGGCTCTTAGTAGATATGAATTTGGGATCAATGAGGGACTTTACACGGATATGAATGCCATTCGTCGAGATGAAGAATTAGATAACTTACATTCCATTTATGTAGATCAATGGGATTGGGAAAAAGTCATTACAAAAGACATGAGAAATGTAGATTTCTTACAAAAAACAGTAAGACAAATTTATAGAGCTTTTATTCGAACACAAAATTTCATTACTGAAGAATATCCTATTCTTGAAAAATGGTTACCAGAAGAGATTTACTTTGTAACAGCTGAGGAATTACTAAATCGTTATCCAGAACTTACAGCGAAAGAAAGAGAAAATAAGATTTGTGAAGAAAAGAAGGCTGTATTTGTGATGCAAATAGGTGGCACTTTATCTAATGGTGAGAGACATGATGGTAGAGCACCAGACTATGATGACTGGACACTTAATGGAGATATTATATTCTGGAATCCATTATTAGAGAGTGCCATTGAATTATCCTCTATGGGCATTCGTGTAGATGAAGAAGCACTGGAAAAACAATTAGAGATTGCAGGATGCCAAAATCGCAAAAACTTAGCATTTCATAAAGGTGTATTAGAAAGACAATTACCTTATACTATTGGTGGTGGTATTGGTCAATCTAGAATTTGCATGTATTTTTTACAAAAAGCACATATAGGAGAAGTTCAAGCCTCTATATGGCCACAAGAAATGATTGATATTTGTGAAGGAAAGCATATTCATTTATTATAAATCCTACATAAGAAGAAAAGCAGCCCTTAAGAAAGGCTGCTTTTATACATTGACTTAATAAAATTTAAAATGTGATGAAGCATAAAAAGACAGATATGATGCACAATAATCCTAATAAAATGAAGAGGAGTAGGATATGTTTATTAGTATTATTACAGCGCTTATATCTGGTCTTTTAATGAGTGTACAAGGTGTTTTTAACACAAGAGTTACAGAAAAATCTGGTCTTTGGTTTACAAGTAGTATTGTGCATTTTGTTGCTTTTATATGTTGTTTGGCGGTACTATTTTTTGTACGTGATGCTAATGTAGAAGGGCTTAAAACTGTGAATAAATGGTATCTGTTAGGAGGTGTCCTAGGGGCAGGGATTACCTATACAGTTATTGTTGCCATTTCTAAATTGGGGCCAGCTTATGCAGTTATGCTTATTTTGATTGCTCAGATGTCAGCTGCCTATTTGATTGAAATATTAGGTTGGTTTGGCACAGAAAAAGCAAGTTTTATGTGGACAAAATTAGTTGGCTTTCTCATTATGATTGGTGGGATTATTGTATTCCAATGGAAAAGGTAAATAGTGAGCTTCAAAAAAGAACATATCATAGTGAACTGATATGTTCTTTTTTTGAAAAGCTAAAGACGCTTATGGGGCATAAGTTAGACAGGAGAATCACTTTCAATGATTTTAAGAATGTTACCTTCTTGTAAATGAATAATACGTTGATTACGGGAGCCTCGATAAAGTAAATGTTCCTCTTGCTCTGCTAAGATAAATGGTCCATCTATTAGGACGTCAATTAATTTTAGGAGTTTACTTTTACAAGGGTCTTCTATAAGTTTTTCATAAGTATAACCTGAATAACACCACAGGTTAAGTCCTGCCTCTTTAATGGCCGTAGCCAATGGAATTAAGGCCTCTGACTGCTCAAAAGGCTCTCCCCCGGAGAAGGTCACCCCATCAATAAGAGGTCGGTTTTTTAGAATAGCTTCTAAGAGGTTAGTATCTTCTACTAAATCACCATACTGAAAGTCTTGCATTTCTGGGTTATGGCAGCCAGGACAAGCGTGAAGACACCCAGACAGAAAGAGAACACTTCGAAAGCCCTCTCCATTAACTGTAGAATGTTCTAAAAAACCAGCGACTTGTAATTGACTCATACGCTTGTATAAGTATTTTTATGTGCTTCATCATGGGAGAGTCTGTCTGCTCTCTCTGCTGATTTACCACCGCCAAAGCGTTCATCTAAGCTAAGATATCCTGTAACACGGCTAATCCCTTGTATATGGGTACTACCACAGTCTGGACAAGTTTTAGCACAGTCAGTCACAGAGGTACCACAATTTTTACAATATCTCAAATGGAAGTTGATGCCAATGTAACTAATGTTTGAGTGGTCATAGGCATAGGTAAGGATCTTCTCAATGGTGGTGGCATCTGGATAACCATCTACTTCGATATAACTGATATGTCCTGCGTTACACATGGCATGAAATGGTGCTTCAATTTGAATTTTATCAATAATAGAAATTTGGTAACCCACAGGTACATGAAAACTATTAGTATAGTAATCTTTATCTGTTACGCCAGGAATAGTGCCAAAACGTTCACGGTCCTGAATAACAAATTTTCCACTAAGTCCCTCAGCTGGCGTAGCATAACAACTCCAGTTCATTCTGGTATCTCGAGTAGTTTTATCAGTAAAATTACGGAAACACTTGATGATTTGATAACCTAATTCCCTAGCCCTTTCATCTTCTCCATGATGTTTACCTACTAAGGCTACTAATGTCTCAGCAAGGCCAATAAAGCCAATAGACCAAGTGCCATTTTTTAAGACGGGATCAATAGAATCATTAGGACGTAATCCTTCAGAGCCTAACATAAGGCCTTCTCCTACGACAAATGGTAAATCTTTTACTTTAAGACGTTTAAGGACTTCATAGCGATGAAGTAAAGATTCTTTAGCTAATTGTAACCTCGTATCGAGTAGTACCCAAAATGCTTCTAAATTGCCATTAGCTTCAAGGGCAATACGGGGTAAGTTAATGGTAGTAGGTGCATTATTACCGCGGCGATTAGGACCTTCTGGACCATTAATGTTGGCACAAACATAAGTACGGCAACCCATGGTAGCAGGCAGAATACCTTTTTCATAATATTTGAGGTTAAAGTCAGCATCAATATTCATAAAGGTAGGGTTCATACGTACACTAGCTACCTTGCAGGCTAGCTTAAAAAGATACTCATAAGGGGCACCTGGTCCACGATTAACTCCCTTTTTTACTCGGAAGATAATATTAGGGAAGATAGGTTGTTCATTTTTTCCAAGGCCCTTCTCATATTCTTCTAAGAAAATTTGGCATACTAAAGCAGCATCTTGAGTTTGAGGTAAGCCAATATTAAGGCTGCTAAAAGGAACTTGTGAGCCTGCACGGGAATGCATCGTATTTAAATTATAGACGATACCTTGCATAGATTGACGCACTCTACTAATAAGTTTTTCCTCTATAAAGGAAGCAAATTCATCCTCAGATAAAGTAGACTTTAATGGTGCAAATTCCTTTTTAATCTCTTCTCTAGTGAGACTGACATAAGGGGCCATATCGTTGTCAAAATTAACATGTGATTGTCCGCCAAACATATCATTTTGAGAAGATTGCAATAAAATACAACTGAGTTCTGCAGCAGATTCAATACGTTTAGGTTTACGAATAGTTCCGTAACCTGTATTAAAACCATTTTCAAATATTTTACCTGTATCAATGTGTAGACAGTTTGTGGTGAGATTATAGCTATCTAGGTCATGGTAATACAAATCACCTTGTTCATGAAGCTTAGCTAGGTGTTTAGGCATTTTTGAAAGGTTATGCCACTTATTAGTTTCACTTGCAATACGCAGGAGTTTAGAGGAAAAATTATTTCCTACATTTGCATTATCTCTATCCGTTTCAATACCAATATTATGGACAGTATCCATGAGCTCAGACTTTAAATCACGTATGCGTGTACGTTCTTTACGGTAGTTAGCATAAGAATTTTTTAGCGCCTCTAATTCTAAATCCATGAGTGTATCTTCAATCACATCTTGAATTTGTTCTACCGTAATTTCATAACTATATAGGTCTTGTATACGTGTAGTTACTTTTGAGGTGATTTCACTAATCGGCACATCTACAGGTACATTTTTAGCAGAACGACAAATAGCATTTTCTATTTTTGTGGCATTGAAGATGACCTTTCGACCATCACGTTTAATAACATAATATTGCATCTTACTCCCCCTTAAAATATAATTATACATACTCAATTATTCCTTGCTACTGATATTATTATATATTCGTACTATATTATACTATACTATATATATAATCATAACTTTAAATATATACTATATCTTGCATAGATGTTTGGCAAGAGAGTATTTTTATCTTTTTTGTCAATGTTTAAAAATGGAAAAATAAGAACTAGATAAAGGAGAATACTAGAGTATACTATGATAGCTAATTTATAAAAAATTTTTCAGGGGAGATAAGAGACGTCTATTTGCAATTTAGAGTAGGTGATGTACAATAGAAGAGATAAAAAATGCTTTTAAAAGTATTAAAGGAGATTATGATGAATAAATATGTTGTTGTAGATATAGAAACAACTGGTACCCATCCCTTGGAGAGTGAAATCATAGAGATTGGTGCTGTTTATATAGAAGATGGACAGGTAAAAAAGGCATTTAATGAATTAGTAAAACCGACACAAGTCATATCAGAGTATATCATTTCTATTACAGGGATTACTAATGAGATGGTAGTAGATGCACCACCTATTGAAGAAGTTATGCCACGTTTTATTGCATTTTGTGATAAGGTTCCTCTCGTTGGGCATAATATTATTTTATTTGATTATCGAATGCTTAAAGCTAAGGCAACTGCTCTTGGATTCTCCTTTGAAAAAAGGGGCGTAGACACTTTGGTTATTTCTAGAAAAATGTTAGCTCACTTACCAAGTCGTAAGCTTGGAGATTTATGTGAGTACTATGGGATTTCTCTAGAAAATGCCCATCGAGCTTATGATGATGCTTTTGCAACTTATGAGTTATTTGAAAAGCTTAAAAGTGATTTTGAAGGAGAAGAAGCAAAGCTTTTTAAACCAGAAGCTATGAGATGGGAAGTTCCTAATATAGAGCCTATGACAGCTAAACAGAAAAAGTATTTAGAAGGCCTGTGTAAAGGGCATAATATAGCTTTGCCACTAGGGTATGAAAAATATAGCAAATCAGAGTGCAGTAAAACTATTGATAAAATTATTGTCACCCATGGAAAATTAAGATATTAAATGCTTAATAAATATAACTAAAGATTAATATTTAAGGGATGACTAACATAAATATAATAATGAACATACAATGCTCAAGGTCTAGTATTAGATTTTGAGCATTTTATTTAGAGAGGTGATAGATGTGGCAGTTGAGCAATATATACTTAACAATTACATCATAGATAATTTTGTGGATATAGAGGTTTTTCGCAGTAATTTTCCAGCCTTAGAGATTATCCGTATTGCACCTAATATTTATACTATAGAAGTACCAGATACAACAGAAGCTAGAGAGCAGTTTGAACGATTAAGAAGTACAATAAGTTTTGTGACAACACCTGTTTTGTATGGCTTAAGTGCCATGCCAGCCTTAAGTGCCTCCAATATCCTACAATTTCATAATTATCCCTATGGGGAATTAAGAGGAGCAGGCATTATTGTAGGATTTGTAGATACAGGGATAGATTATAATAATGTACTTTTTAAAAATGCAGATAATACAACACGTATTGTAAGAATATGGGA
>JAEZJJ010000042.1 GCA_023436395.1 Bacillota bacterium
GGTTTGATCCCATTATCATATCCACCAAAGGGGAAACAGAACCAGACTATGACGTTCCCGAGAGGGCAAGGCTAAAGGCTTTCGAAGCCCTGTGCAGGGATTTAAAAGCACTTGGCATGGAAGGCGGTAGAATAACCACCTCATATGTATCCCTTTATAAACATGTAAAAACAAGACTTAAGAAAAGCGGGCTTGACTATAAGGATCTAAGCCAAGGTGAGGAGCTTAAGTTTTTTAGCAGCATGGCCGGAATTGCCGATAAATACGACCTGACCATATATTCCTGTGCATGTCCTGTCCTTGAGAATGTGCATGGCATAAGAAAAGGATGCTGCATAGACGGGGAGCTCTTAGAGGGCCTCTTCGGAGGAAGGGTGAGAAAGTCCAAGGATAAGGGCCAGAGGGAAGAGTGTGGCTGCTCCTATAGCAGGGATATAGGCATATATCGTGAGGACAAGAGCGGGATGGTATGCAGGCACGGGTGCGTGTACTGCTATGTTATGGGGAAATAATAAACTATTAATAAAACTATATAGGCTATTATGTTTAACTTACATGATAGAAAAGCCAACGACTCCAAGGGCAAAGAACCTTTGGGGTCGTTTTTGTGATGAAATACGGGTAAGAAATGTAAGAGAATACTACTACTAAGTGAGCTTATATATTTAAATTGTTATAAATATTTAATAATGTGCAGGATATTTACAATTTATGAAGAAATGGTATATTAATATACTTGTATCTAGAAATTGTTGTATCAAAGTTTGTACACTTTCACCTATGCGATTCCAAAGTATAGTAATGGCAAAAGAAAAACTCAGTATACACGGCAGAAAACCAGATTTAGAGAAGTGTCAAGACAAGGAACTGGATAAGTAATTGCATTGACAAAGATGTAAGTTATATAAAATTAACATATAAACTAGGATATTTATATGTAGTTCTATCTAAAACGAGTTAAGAATTAATGAATTGATATTATAGACAATAGATTACCTTTAAAGTTAGATCAGATTAGTGAGTCTTGGATTCGGTTATTGATGCGAAACACTTTAAAAAAATAGTCACCTTTATTATTCTAATATTAATTGTTCGACGTTGACTGAAGTTTAGCTGATTGATGATATTTTACGGGAATAATGACAAAAAGAGGGTTTGGAATGTCAATAAAAATTCGAAATACCACTAAGGAAAGTAGATTTTCCAATGATAAAGTATATATGGTGGTTACAGTATTAGTTTCGCTATATATCACATGGGCTGTTTATTTTAGCCTTTTTAATACTTATAAGTTTCTTTGGGTGGCTTTGTTGATTTGGGTGGTGAGCTTTTTACTACTCAATCAATTGTTTTTCTTAATGGAAAGGTGGTCTTATTTGGTTGAAGAACCAAGGACAATAAGTTCAATTCAGGCTTTTAGAAGCTGCTTTCTGATTATTCTGGTTGGACAGATAATTTATTGGCTTGCATATTATCCGGGAGGATTTAATTTGGATGCTCTTGGACAATGGGACCAGGCTCATGGACTTGCACAATTAAATAATTGGCATCCTATTTTAACAACTGCTTTTTATTGGCTTGTAACCAGAATTGCAGATAGTCTGGCACTTTGTATTTTTACACAAATACTTTTTTTTTCATTTTCGTTAGCACGTCTATTAACTGATTTGTATAATGCGGGGATCTCCATAAGAATTATAACATTAATAGCTGTTGCAGCTGCTGTAAATCCTGCAATTGGATTAAATAATGCCTGCTTATTTAAGGATGTTCCTTTTACAATTGCAATAATATGGGCATATATTTTTTTGATAAAACTATACCTATCAAATGGAGAATGGCTGAAGAATCCTAGAAATGTGTGTTTGATGACAATAGATTGTTTGGTAATGATACTAATTCGCCATAATGGTATTTTCTTTGCTTTTCCCGTGTTTATTGTTTTGATGATTGCATATAAAAAACAGATAAAAAGCGTTTTAGTTTCTTTTATACTATTATGTAGCTGTATTGTATTGGTTGAGGGACCAATTTTTAAATATCTTAATGTGACGCAGCATAATAATGTTATAGGAGAAGCGGTTGGTGTTCCCATGGGAATTATGGCAAATGCATTGGTCAATGACTCTGAAAACATCCCGGAGGAAGTAAGAAGTTTTCTATATGACATTGCTGATAATTCCAGTTGGGTAGATAATTACATTGTTGGAGAATGGGACTCCTGCAAATGGGAGTTTGGAGGGGGGGATTTATTTGTTGATGAATCCCTGGGTCGTTTTTTGGATTTGACTATTAAAACAATACAAGCATGCCCTGACACAAGCTATAAGGCTATAAAGGAAAACACAAGGGTCGTATGGCAAATTTGGGGATATGGCAAATGGATGCCTTATGTCTACGTTGAAGAAAATGAATATGGTATTGTAGAAAATTATAATAATTTCTGCAATGGATTGGTTAACGTGATTATAAAAATATGTAATACGGACTTGGTTGCAACTTTTATATGGAATGTGGGAAGTATGGTATTGATTATACTTGTATTACTTTTAAATTCCATAAAGTTCAGAGAATATAGAAAAATGGTGCTGATTATTCCAATGATGGTATACAACCTATTGACCATGTGCCTTTTATGCGGACCTAATTTTAGATATTTTTATTTTAATAGTGTGATATTTTTGCCGATCGCTGTTTTAATGTTGAAACGTGATAAATGTTTAGTGTAATAAAAAGCATAATAAAATGCAGTCGAAAGCATAATGGATGTAACACGGGGATATCCATTGTAATATCAATAGTTATAATGGATTCATTAGTTTGTGATGAGCAGAATGTAGGAATGTTGTACTTATAAACTACATTTTGTTGGAGGGAATTTTTTAAAAAAATATAGCGATTAAAATAAAATCTATGAGGTACAGAAGTGAAGAAGTATTCTAAAAACATTTATCAATTAGAGGCATTATTAAAGGCAGCATTTGCTTTAACAGATAGCATGTATGTTCATCTTGATGAAGAAGACAATTATTATTTGGTTTCTTTGTTATCTAAGGAAGATGAAGCAGAAGAACTATTATACTTGAAGTTTGAAAATGAGTTAATTGCTCAGCAAACCCGATACATAGTCTCCATAAAAACAAAAAATTTAAGAGAAATGATTGTTGCGAGAGCATTGGCATCAACCATGATTAATGAAGAAAACGAGGAATATAATGATTGCGATGATTATAAAGCGGATGAAATTTTAAAAGACTGGTTTTCAACAGATGGAGAATAGAATTTTTTTGAATAAAAGTATTTATGAATTTAAAAAGATACGATATACAATTCAAGCTTTTGGGGGAATATGTGAAGTGGATATTAAGGAAGACAGTGTTTATTGGATTTGCATTTTTAGTAAATGCGGATTTGATCTAGAGAGAACAATAAGAGAATTCGAAAATTATCTTATTTCGATTTCCAATTAGTGAAAGGATATAAAACGTGGTTTATTATGAAGCTGCTCTAATGTCATTAATAGGATTAGTGGGGGTATTTGGTACTTTAACTGATATAAAAAATGGAATAATTAAAAATAAAACGTTGCTTATAATTACATTAACAGGTGTTGTAATAAACGCTATTTACCTTAGTATTTTTGTAAAATCGTTGATAAAGATATATTTTATAAATTTGGCATTTGTAGCAGGTATATGTATTTGTTTATATGCCTTTAAATTTTGGGCAGCGGGAGATAGCAAACTATTAATATGTATTATTTCTCTATATCCTGTAAGATTATATAGTTCTTCCTTTGGATACTATGTTCCGGGTGTAGGTATTCTGGTTATGATTTTCCTGATTGCTTATATTTATGTGATTTTAGATAGTATTATACAGTTCTTAAAAAGAGAAAAATATTTTAATAGCGGCAAAATTAATGTTAAGGGCTTGGGTTTGTTCTTGAAATCGTACGCTATTAGCTTTATATATTTACGAGCATTGAGTTTAGTGCTTGGAATGAAGTTGGCTGATTTTTATTATAATAATATAATTGCTTTTTATTTTGTTAATATTTTTATAGCAGTAATAGTTTATGAAAAAAGTTTTTTTAAGAAGTGGTACTGTATCTTTATTGTTTTAGCTATTAATGTTTTGTGTTCTTGGCATATGGAGTTTAATCTGTGGTCGCTTAATAGTTATCTGATTTTATTGATATCCTTAATCTTAAAGAGGGTTTTGAGTGGTTATAATTATAAAAACATTAAGACACAAAATGTAGAGCCTGGAATGGTGCTCTCATATATTACAGTTATGAAATTCCAGAAGTCAGCTATTAAGAATCTTCCTAAAAGTACAGAGGAAAATATAAAGTCTAGGATTACAGAAATTGAATCCGATGCAATTAAAAGGTGGGAAACTAGCAAATATGGGGAAGGAACTATTATAATTGTAAGGAAGATACCATTCGCCATATTTGTTGCGTTAGGAACAGCAATTTATTTCTTGAGTAGGGTGATTTGATATGCTAGGTAAAATTAATGATTGGAACTTAGGTGACAAATTGGTTGTCTACACCAGCAAAGTAAACGATTTATACGATGATAGCAGGGGTTGGTTAATAATAAATGGTAATACTATTGAACTTTATGAAAAAGACCATAAAAACATATTTTTAGAAGGAAACGTAGATTTCTCTAATATACCAGATAGGATGATTCTTTCTATATCAAGTAATGGCATCGTTTATACACTTCATTGTATGGACGAGCCAGAGATAGATTTTTTTGTCACCAATAAATGTAATTCAAACTGTGTAATGTGCCCACTTGCAGAAGGTGTGAGACGACAGGAAAGACTAGGCCAAAGCGTTTGGGTAATGGAATATATTGAGGTTTTATCTGATGATGTCATGTATATAAACGTCACGGGTGGTGAACCTACATTGGCCAAAAGAGATTTTCTTGAAATTATGAAAAGGGCGAAAGAAAAATTTCAGTTAGCTTCTTTTCAAGTTCTGACAAATGGCAGATCGTCTTCTGATATTAGGTTCTTGAGAGAAATGCTAAGTGTTACACCTAAAGGAACAACATTTGCCATTCCCCTGCACTCCTCAGACTCACATATTCATGATGCTATTACAAGAGCTGAAGGAAGCTTTGAGCAAACTGATAGGGGAATAAAGAATCTTTTGATGGCTGAACAAAAGGTAGAGGTTCGAATAGTTGTGTCAAAAGAGAATATTGAAAGTATTTATGATACTGTTAAATATATTGTAGCCAGCTATAAAGGGGTCTTTTGTGTTAATTTCATTGGTATGGAGATGATGGGAAACGCTGCAATCAACAGGGAGAGTTTATGGATTGATTATGATGAGGTTTTCAGAAGGGCTAAAGGATCTATAGACTATCTTATCTGTCATGGCATTGATACACAGCTATATAATTTCCCATTGTGTGCTTTAGACAAAGGATACTGGTCAATTGCAGCTAAAAGTATTACTATTAGTAAAATTCGATATATGCATGAATGTGAGAAGTGTGCTGTGAAGTCTATTTGTGGAGGATTTTTCTTTTCTACTAAAAATTTAATGAAGCCATCTGTAAGGCCTATTATGGAGTAAGTGATGAGGTATAATTATTTTAACTTTGAAAAATTTAAAGATAAATATTTACTAACAAATGAGCAGAGTTTTTTCTGCTTTCTTGATGAAAAAAATTTTAATCATTTAATTAACGAGCAGTTTGAATTGATGGATGATTCTATTATTAATGAGTTGAAAAGTAAATATTTTGTTTTTGATGAAAACGAAGAGGTATTTATACAAGAAGCTATTCATCCATACAGAGATAACAAGAACTATGTTTTTTATGGCACCTGCCTTCATATTTTTGTTATGACTAATGCATGTAATATGAATTGTGTGTACTGCCAGGCACAGGATTCTGAGAATATTCATAAAGGTATGATGGATGAGGATACTGCAAAAAAAGCGGTGGATATAGCGCTGCAATCCCCTAGTCAGCACTTGACCTTTGAATTTCAAGGCGGAGAACCACTGCTTAACTTTCCAGTTATAAAATGTATTGTAGAGTATTCGGAAGAAAATTGTGGGGATAAAAAAATTCAATATAGTATAGTTACCAATACACTTCTGTTTACAGATGACATGATTGATTTTATAAAGCAACATAGTATTAATATATCTACTTCTTTAGATGGTAATATTGATGTTCACGATAAAAATCGACCGTTAAGAACTGGCGAAGGTACATATGAACAGGTAGTATTTAATATAAAAAAATTACAGCAAGCAGGAATAATTGTGGGAGCTATCCAAACAACAACCAGACAAAGCTTGGCTTATGTTAAAGAAATTGTGTGTACATATCAATCACTAGGGCTGGATTACATATTTTTAAGGCCATTAACTCCCCTAGGATATGCTAAAGAGCATTGGAATGAAATTGGATATACCGCAGTTGAGTTTGTTAAGTTCTATAAAGTGGCTTTGTCTTATATAATAGGATTAAATACAGCGGAAAAACCCTTTGTAGAAGGACATGCTAGTATTTTTTTAAGAAAAATAATAGGACATTGTGCTGATAATTATATGGAGCTGAGATCACCATGTGGGGCAGCAATAGGGCAAATTGCATATTATTATGATGGAAGGATTTATACCTGCGATGAAGGACGAATGTTATCAGAAATGGGGCTTCCTGATTTTTGCATGGGAGATGTCTGGACATCTGGCTATCAGGCTTTGATGGAATCCAAGGTGTGTAAGATAACATGTCAAGCATCAGTAATGGAAAGTCTTCCAAATTGCTGCGACTGTGTATTTCATTCCTATTGTGGTGTTTGTCCGGTAGTTAATTATGCGATGGAGCAAAATATTTATTCAAGAGAAGCTAACAACTATAAATGTCAAATATATAAAGGGATTCTAGAGACTATTTTTGAAGAGCTGTATGAAAATCCAGAAAGTACGGGGATATTTGAAAAATGGTTGTAGATAAGAGTAATAAAGTAAAACATAAGTTGACTCTCATTGGTTTACTTATAGCGGTAATTTGTTTTGGCAGCTCTTATACATTAATATATAATATGAAAAAGGCTGACCCAAATCTGATCGAAAGTAATAAACTTGAGTATAGAGAACTGAATAAAGGTATTTACCTGGGATCAGTTTTGGATGACCTTATCAGCGGTTCAGGTACTTTATATTATTATAATGGGGATATTTATATTGGTGAAATCATTAAACAATTAAGGGATGGAGCAGGTAAGCTGACATGGTCTAATGGAGATTTATATACTGGAGAATTTTCCTCTGATTTGAGGAATGGTAAGGGTGAAATGAAATGGACTAATGGAAATAACTATACTGGAGAGTTTCATGACGATAAACTCTCAGGTACGGGAATTTATACATTCTCTGATGGAAATGTGCTGAGCGGAACCTTTTCAGATAATAAATTTATAAGTGGCTCATTCACCATAAAAAAAGATGGAGATGCCTTTATTTTTAATGTGTCAGACGGTAAGGCGACAGGAGAGCTTTCAGCTACTTTGAAAAATGGAGACAAGTACAGTGGTACATATAAAAGTGGGGATTTTAGTGGAGAGTGTCACATTACATATAGTAATGGAGATAAGTATTCGGGAAATGTTATAAATAATTTGAAGAGTGGAACGGGAACATATATATGGCGTGAGGGCGATAGATATGATGGGACTTGGTCAGGTGATAAAATGAATGGTCAAGGTAATTATCATTTTACATCGTCAGACATTCCATATCTTGAAGGAAAATTTTTAAACAATAAACCATCTGGCACATGTAAGTACCATAAGAATGTATCAACTACTTATAATACTACTTGGTCTAATGGACAATGTACTGGTATTTCCCAGTAGGAGGGTAATATGGAAGATAAGTTTTTTCCTCAAATCAAAAGATCAATTAGTGATTTCATATATGAAGAAGAAGGAAACATAACCAGAAATAAAGTCATAGCTATTGGAACGATGGTCTTAGTGTTAAGCTTACTTATGCTAGATGATATAGATGCTTATGCTGCGCATCGTAGTCATAGCTCTCACCGAAGCCATAGCTCGCATCGGTCAAGTGCAAGTGGGCATAGTAGTCATCAATCCCATTCTTCATCTGTACACAGTAACCATAGCAATCATAGTTCTCATAGCAATACATCCCACTATAGTGCAACTGATTCAGCAGGCTTTAAATCAGATACAACTGTAACAACTAAGATAGAAAATATAAGTGTGGAAGATGTGTCAGGTATTTTGGTGCCTAATTCCAATATTGTGCCGACAATAGACAATACCATAAATGCGGCTATCAGTATTCCATCTAAAATACAGGAGTGATAAGCAATGGGCTGGAATTATAGAAAAAGTGTAAATCTTGGAGGCGGATTACGACTTAATTTTTCAAAAAGTGGTGTGGGAATTAGTGGGGGTATAAAGGGATTACGTGTAAGCAATGGCCCTAGAGGAACAAGATTATATGCCTCTATTCCTGGAACGGGAATATATTATACAAAGAATTTATCTAGTAAAAGCAAGAGCAGTTCTGAAAATAATAGACAAAATAACACCTATTCTACCCCTACAACAACGTATCAATATACCCAAACGGTAACAAATTCGTATACTGGGGAGAGCAGAGAATTAAGAGCACGAACCCAGTATGAATTAAACGAAATGGTTCGTCTTGAAGAAGAACGTCAGCATATAAATGAAGTCCGTCAAAGACAATTAAAACAGGCACAAGCTAAGGAAAAGCAAGTTGAAGAAATGAATAATCAGATTTGCCAGGTTAAAAATGAATTCCAGAGAATTATTGACCATACACTACACGTTGACGATAGAATTGACTGGGACAAGCAATTGATTAGTGAAAAATTTCCTGATTTTCATTTTGATGAGATCCCCCCAAAAGTACAAAGTGTTTATAAATTGAATTTCTTCAAATCGCTGTTAATGGATGAAAAGAAATTTGAAATAAAGGAAACACATAGTAAAGAACTTGATGCTTATGAAAACCGACGTGGTAAAGCAATTGCTAAATACTTAAAGGAGAAATCAGATTTTGAAACAAAGAAAAACCGCAATAATGGGGAGATGGTTTATTTAAAAAAACATTTTGAGGAATCAGATAAAGAGGCTGTTGAGAGATATATTTCAATTGTACTTACGAAATCCCAATATCCTGCAGATTTTGAACATGACTTCGATATTATATATTTAAAAGATAAGAAGACAGTAATAGTAAATTTCTTATTTCCGGACATTGATGATTTCCCGATAACAGAGAAATATACTTACAACCGAAGTACAGATGGAATAGAGGAGTTACTCATGACAAAGGCAAAAGCGTTGACGTTTTATTCGAATGTCCTTTATTCCGTTGGTATACGGACTATACACGAAATTTTTGAATCTGTCTACACAGATGGCGTTGATGTGGTCTGCTTTAATGGGTATATTGCCAGTGTTGAGGATGAAAATCAATGTGCATTTGCTATGAGATCAGTAAGAGCACAATTTGAGAAGTTGGACCTTACCGCATCTCTAACAAAAATCATATCAGGAATAGATTCTAGAACTATTTCTGATTTTACAGGAATAGATCAGATAACTGCATTTGACAACTAATATTGTATAGGAAGATGAGAAAATGTTAAAGAGTTCAACAGGAAAGCTATACACACTGTTATCGGCATGTAAATCAAATGATGCCAAAGTAAAGAAACGGTTACTTGTAATTGAAATAATGGAGATGTCAGAATATAAGGCGCTTCAGGTTTATCAAGGTGCTGAAAAAGTTATGATGCAGTATTATGCTCCTGAAAAACTACAGGAGATATCATTCGGGCAACTTCAAGAGGTTCGGAAAATCATACCTTTCCTTGAGGACTGTATTAGTAAACTTTATGCAGTGATCTGCTTCGGCGATGTTCGTGCCTTACATGGTAAGTTCACTCCAGATTTTTATAAATATACTAGCATTAAAGAAATATATGATTTCGTATTAAAACAGAAAGAGACAGGAGTCAATATTACAAATCTCACAGAAGACAACGTTTGGAGTGTCTTTGATAAAGAAACCATTTTATCCTTGGATGAGAAGCTGAATGTATTTGATTCGAAGGACATTGAAATGTTAGAAATACAGATTTCCGAACGGTTGAAAGAAGATACATATTGCATCAGTGCAGCAGAAATCAATGAAAAAAGACATTCATATAGAGATATCTATAGAAAAAAGGAAACAATTCGCATCAAAATGCAAATTGTTGAAAACAAGATATTTGTAAAAAAAATAATAATAACATTGGTTTCTTGTGTTATAGTTACAGCCTTTGCTTTAGGCATTAATATAAATGGTTTAGGATTGCCAGCTGCATTAGGTGGTTTTATAATTACGGTATTTTCCGGAATAGAGGTAGCCGCACGTAGAATTGCTACATTGACTATATATACATTGCTTTTGTTTGCATATTGGATAAAGGGGTAAAATTTATGGCGGTAGAGAAAGATACACTTGAAAAACAGTTTAATGAAATTGAAGAGCAGTATAAGGATATCCCTAAAAGAAAAAGGTCCTTCAGGATATATACATTGGTTTTTGCTGTGTTAATTGCAGCATTGATGGGAATTGTTTATTATGAGGATAAAACAACGAATGAATCCAATATAAATAATTATTTGCAGTCCACAGATGAAGATACCCTTAATGGTCTTCTTGAGAATGGAATTTTAGCAGATAATGAGGAGTGTTATCTTTGGTATGAGGCAAATCTGTTAGGTATAAAGAACAATACTGCATTAGCAGGCGTTTCTAGAACATGTGGAGTAAATACCTGTTATTTCAACCAGAAGGGGAATATAGCTGCCTACAGGGATGAAAAATCTGGAAGGTTAATTATCCAAAAGGATGGAGCTGTCATTTATGAAGGGCAGGATGCCGTGGGTGAAATTATTATGGCAGGAAATCAAGTTTTCTATATAGATACGGAAGATGAAAGCTCGGTTTATCTTTTTACAACAGATGATTTAAAGAGTATAAAAATAATTGATAAAAAAGTTCAGCAGTTTGCAATGTATGGTAGGCAATTAGTTTATCTTGATGAAGAAGAAAATTTGGTTCTATATAAAATTAACGGTGGTTCGGAAGAAAATATCGCAAAAAATATCCAACATTTTTTTGCTGGAAGTACAATAGTAGCGCAGAATGGCAATCAGGTGGTTGCTATTTCCCTGACAGATGGGAAAGTCTCTTCACTTATTAAGGATAGCATTGTGGTTGGAAGGGACAACAATCATGTTTATTACACTGAGTTTGGACCTAAAAAAGATGATGGCGGCATTACTAGTTATCATTTATATTGCATGGATTTACAAACAGGTGAATGCAGCGAAATAGAAGAGACTGATGTATTTATCAGGGCAGTGTATACAGTTAATGATGAAATCTTTATAGATGAGATTTATAACAGTCAACCTTAAGAACTAATAAGTGATGCAAATCGAAAAGACGACGTGAAAATCAGAGCGAGCAGAGGCTTTGGGAGGGAATCAGATGAAAATTGAAAAATGGCATCAGGAACTGGACCGTTTTTTGGATATTAAAACTGCTTTTTTAATAGAAGGAGATATCTATGACTTGCATTCATATCCAACCAAAACGGAGAATGATATACGCTGGGATATGCTTTCTTTGGAGAATTATCTTTATAAATATTTTACGCAAAAGGGCTATGGAAGTGTAGTCTATTACAATCATGTTGATGGTTTCTACAATACATACGGTTTGGATGATATGGAGCGTTTTGCAGAACTGACAGGACAGAAGAAAAATATGAATTCTGATAAGAAGATGAACGTTTCTTTTGGACAGGCTGCTGATATAGTACGTAATGTTATGGATAATAAAGAAACCCCGATTGTAGTAATTATGATGATGGCCTCAAGATATGCAATTTCTGCGGATAATGTGTCCGAGAATGAAAGAGATTTCTATACAAAATTAATGATGGCTTCTCTTAAAAAAACCCAGGTTAAGAAGAATGATAAGTTCATGACTAATATCTTTATTCTTCTATGTGAAAAAGCCAATGACGTTCCTGTATGGTTTTATCTTGGCAATCCATTTGTAAAGACTTTGGCAATACAGAAGCCTGATAAAAGTGTACGCATGCAATTTGCAGATACCCAATTAAAATACTTTCCAGGGGCTGAAGGGTTAGATGAAAAGACATTTAAGGATTGCGAAGAGGATTTTGTGAATTTGACAGATGGATTCCAGAATGTAGAGATTAATGCACTAAAAATTCTCTGTAAAAATGAAAACATTGAAGTAAATAATATAGCCAGTGCTATAAACTTGTATAAATATGGCTTGAAGGATAATCCTTGGAATGACATTCCGGAAGAAAAAATAGCGGGAGCTGAAGATTATATACGTTCTAGAATAAAGGGGCAGGACCATGCCATTACACAGGTTTTGGATATTATCAAGCGTGCTGTAAGCAATTTATCTGGCATTCAACATTCTGGCAAAACAAAGCCAAAGGGAATATTATTCTTTGCTGGTCCAACCGGCACTGGTAAAACAGAGATGGCAAAAACGGTTGCTAATTTATTATTTGGTGATGATAATGCCTGTATTCGTTTTGATATGAGTGAATATCAGCAGGGACATTCTGACCAGAAGTTATTGGGAGCTCCTCCAGGATATGTGGGCTATGAATCAGGTGGACAGCTGACGAAAGCAGTAAAAGAGAAACCTTTTTCCATTATACTTTTTGATGAGATTGAGAAAGCCCATCCTTCCATTTTCGATAAGTTCCTACAGATACTAGAGGATGGCAGAATGACAGATGGAAAAGGAGAAACGGTTTATTTTTCTGAGAGCATTATTATATTTACTAGCAATCTAGGTATTTATGATACAGATGAATATGGAAGACGCCAGTTGAATGTATCCATGGATATGTCATATGAGGACATGAGTAAGAGAATGATAGATTCTATTAGTAATTATTTTAAATTAAAGCTGGGTAGGCCTGAAATTCTCAATCGAATTGGAGAAAACTTCGTTGTTTTTGATTTTATAAGAGAAAAATCGGCACTTGAGATTCTGAATAAGCATATAAAAATAATTACAGATAATGTTAAGGATACAAAAGACATTACCCTGGAATTCAGTGATGCAGCAATTGAATATTTAAAGAATAAATCCTTTGGCAATTTAGCAAATGGTGGACGAGGAATTGGAAATGTTATAGAAAAGCATTTGATCAACCCTTTGGCTAGATATCTTTTTGACAATCATGTAGAAGCTGGGTCTACAGTAAAGATAATGAATATCGTAGAGAAGGACAAGGTTATCTTCTTGGAGTGTGAACAGGATGTATAAG
>JAEZJJ010000101.1 GCA_023436395.1 Bacillota bacterium
AAGGGAGGGAGCCGTCTAAGGCAAAACCAATAACTGGGGTGAAGTCGTAACAAGGTAGCCGTATCGGAAGGTGCGGCTGGATCACCTCCTTTCTAAGGAAAGAAATCGCTGGTTTGAGAGTTACTATTTTGTTTTGAAAGTTCATGAGAAGACTAGAGTAAGTCTGGTCTTTTTTTATTTCATAAACTTATGTACGAAAAAGTAACTGATAATAACTTCAAAGAATTTATCTCACTGTAAATTACTAAAATCCTAATATATTGAACGAGCACATAAGTCCTTTTTTAAATCATAAAATAATGGGATAATAGAATTATATTTTGATAAACTTTAGTCACCACAAAACATTTCAAACAAGAAAGATGTATATATACATAATATACCCGAGGAGTAAAAGCAACAATTAAAAGGCAAATTCTCAAGACATATTGAATAACTAAAAACATATGTTATAATCATAATATCAAAGGCGATATATCAGGAGATATATCGCCTTTTTTTGGGTATATAGGTTATTCGTAGGTCATATATACTTATCATAGTGTATATTGTATAATACATAACTTTATAAAAGTATAAACTAGCTTCTCATTTATCCAGAAGTTAGTCTTACATAGAGAAAAGACAATGGGAGTAGGGGATGAGGCATGATGTTAAAAGAAAACGAATGGAATACTATGAATAACATTTTATTAGATATGTACGAAATAAGGGATATTAATGAACTAACTGATAGATTATTAAAGACATTTCGCATGTTGATACCCTATACCCAAGGTTATTATCTGATTTTTAATAAAGAAGAGATAATAGATGTTAATCATTCTAGTTTTATCTTTAGTGATGATCACAGTGTAGATGAATACCTTAAGCATTACTATCATGTGGACTACCTTAAATATGTATCTGACTTTACCAAAAAGACAGTGACCTATAGAGATACAGACATACTACAAGAAGATATAAGAAAGAAAACAGAGTTTTATAGGGAATTCTTAAGGCCGAAAAATATCCCCTATGGTTGTGGGATTATTTTATTAAAAGAAGAAAAAATAATAGGGATTATTAATCTTTTTAGAAGTAGTGAGTTGGGAGATTTTTCAGACAAAGATCTTTATATCCTAGATACCTTAAAGCTTCACCTTAGAAATATTCAATATCATTTATGTGCTAAGGAGATAGAAGGAAAAGCAAATAAGCTAAGTTTAGTCTACAAGCAATATGAGCTTTCAGAGCGAGAAGGAGAGGTGGTGCAATTAGTTAGTGATGGATGCTCTAATAGTGAGATTGGTGAGAAGCTATCGATTAGCATTTCTACAGTAAAGAAGCATTTTTATAATATTTATAATAAGACTGGGGTTAAAAACAGAACACAGCTTTTAGCATTATTAAAGTAAACCAAAATGGATAGTAATAGAACTTAAGTAGTAGAAAGGTAACTTAAGTTCTATTTTTTTGGCGTAAAATCATGCTAAAGGCTAATTGAGAAGATAAAGAGAAAGAATTAAGCTATTAATTAATAAAAGAATACAAGAAAACGAGATGCAAGGGCGCATTTATTTTTATAAAGCGCTCTTGCATCTTTTATTTTTAAGAAAGAAATGGAAAGAAAGGTGGTAAGTAATATGAATAAGATTTGGAGTAAAACATTAAAACCAGGAGAAAAGTGGTCAGGTAATATTGGAAGAGGTAAATACCTTCAGTTCATAGCGTTAGGGAAAGATGCTAATGTATCTTTATTACTTTATAACATGAGAGATACCTCAGAGCGTTACAATATGCCAGATACTTTAAAGGCTCAGTATACGGCACACTTAACTAAGGGAAATGTACTAATGAGCGATAATGGTAGAGTTTTGGCTAGCATTGTAGAAGATAGCTTGGGGTGGCATGATACGATTTCTGGTTATACAACAAGAAGAATGACAGATGAAAGGTATGGAATCACCACCTACCAAGCTTTAAGAAATGGTTGGCTTAGAAGTGGAGAAGAAAACTTTGCAGTAGAGCTAGTTAGAAATAATATGGGGCTTAGGGATTTAGTACCATGTATTAACCTTTTTTCAAAGGTCTATGTAGAGGAAGATGGCAGCATGCATTATGAAGCAGGTCACTGCACGGAAGGAGCTACTGTTACCTTAAGAACAGAGATGGATATAATCATTATTCTTTCCAATACACCTAATCCACTTAATCCAAGTGAGTTTTATCCAAGTGTACCTGTTACTGTTGAGGTGTATGATGCACCACCCATAGATTTATCAGATGAATGTATAAGTCATAGACCAGAAAATGCTAGAGCTTTTGAAAACACTTGGGATTACTATAACCTACTTGGTCTATAAATGAGGTAACAAATGATAATGGCGAAAAAGCCTAATAGATAAAGGGAAATAGGAGGAATTACATATGTATGGATTTATTAAAAAAGAAAGTGACTTAAAAATAGAAGATGCTATTTATGATGAGGTAGTAAATGCAGGTGATGGTTGGATGCATGAGCTTCTTCCAGGACAAATTTTTCGCATTTTAGATATAGCAGGTAATCAAGCAGTGGATACAACCTTTTATGATATGACGAATCCAGAAGATCATTATGGAGCAGTAACAACCATTGTCATGCAACAAAACATTTATTTAACAACAGGGAGCATTCTTAGAGCGGAGTCAGGAAAACCCCTACTAGAAATCACAGCCGATCTGACAGGGCGCCATGATACCTTAGGTGGTGCGTGTTCTTCTCAAAGTAATACGGTGAGATACGCTAGAGAAAAAATGGATATGCATAACTGCAGAGACAGTTTTATGCTACAGCTAGCTAAAAGCAATAGCGGCATTCAAAAGCGTGATTTAGCACCTAATATTAACTTTTTTATGAATGTACCTGTTACCAAGGAAGGCGGATTAAAATTTGATGAGGGTGTATCTGCACCAGGTAAATATGTAGAGATGAAAGCATTAGAACATACCATGGTACTCATTAGCAACTGCCCACAGCTAAATAATCCGTGTAATGCATACAATCCTACACCAGTTAGATTACTTATTTGGGATACAAAATAAATTTGGAGGAGGGAAGAGTCTATGTTTAAAAAAGTTTTGATTGCTAACCGGGGAGCTATTGCTGTAAGGATAGAAAGAACATTAAAGAAAATGGGAATCTCAAGCGTTGCTGTTTATTCTAAGGCTGATCAAGATAGCCTTCATGTAGAATATGCGGATGAAGCTATTTTACTAGGAGAAGGCACAGCTAAAGAAACCTATCTGGATGTGGATAAAATTTTAAAGGTAGCCATAGAGACTAAAGCAGAAGCCATTCATCCAGGATATGGTTTTTTAAGTGAAAATACAGAGTTTGCAAGAGCTTGTGAAGAAAAAGGCATTAAATTTATTGGACCTACTCCCAAGCAGATTGAGTTATTTGGGCTCAAGCATTCTGCTAGGGCACTTGCAAAAAAGGCAGGTGTGCCTTTACTTCCAGGAACAGAGCTTTTAAGTAGTGTAGAGGAAGCTGTTAAAGAAGCTAAAAAGATTGGCTATCCTGTTATTTTAAAAAGTACAGCTGGCGGTGGGGGTATTGGCATGCGCATTTGCTGTTCTTCTAAAGAGCTAAAAGAAGCTTATGAAGGGGTATGTTATTTAGCAGCAGCTAACTTTAATAATGCAGGTGTATTCTTAGAAAAATATATTGAAAAATCAAGACATGTAGAAGTGCAAATTTTTGGTAATGCCTATGGTGAAGCTGTAGCACTTGGTGAACGTGATTGCTCAGTGCAAAGAAGAAATCAAAAAGTAGTGGAGGAAAGTCCAGCACCAAACCTACCAGAAAAAGTCAGAGTGGCAATGTACAAAGCGGCCGAAGATTTAGCCAAAGAAGCCTCCTATCAAAGTGCAGGAACGGTGGAATTTTTATACGATGAAGCACAAGAAAAATTCTATTTTCTAGAAGTAAATACAAGACTTCAAGTAGAACATGGGATTACAGAAGAGGTACTTGGCTTAGACCTTGTTGCTTGGATGATTAAAGAAGCAGCTGGTGAGCTTTATGACATGAAACAGCAAATAAAAGAGCCAAATGGGCATGCTATTGAGGTGCGTGTATATGCAGAGGATTGTTTAAATGGCTTCAGGCCAAGTTCGGGAAAGATAGATGAGGTATACTTTGATCCTATTTGCAGAGTAGAGAGTTGGATTAGAAGAGGCGTTGAAGTTACTTCCTTATATGATCCCATGTTGGCTAAATTAATTGTACATGGTAAAGACCGAACAGATGCCCTTTTGAAAATGAATCAAGTGTTAGAAAATTCTAGAGTATATGGTATTACTACTAACCTTCAGTACTTAAAAGCACTTTTAAAGACAGAAGGTTATGTGGAAGGCTTACTTTTCACAGGGATGTTAAAAGAATTTTTACCTAGTGAAAAAGCAATAGAAGTACTGGATGGAGGGGTACAAACCACTGTTCAAGATTACCCAGGTATGATTGGTTATTGGTCAGTAGGTGTTCCGCCATGTGGACCTATGGATAGCTACAACTTTCGTTTAGGCAATAGCTTATTAGGTAATGCGGAAGGTCTAGCAGGTTTAGAACTTACCTTAAGAGGCGGTAGTTATAAATTTAGAGCAGCAATAAGCTTTTGTATTACCGGAGCTGATATGCAACCGACTTTAGATGGGGTACCTATTGGCATGTATCAAGTTATTCATGCCATGCCTAATCAAATTCTTAAGTTCAAAGACTGCAAGGTAGGCATGAGAACCTATTTACTTGTAGCTGGGGGTTTTGATATGCCAAAGATTATGGGCAGTAACTCTACCTTTATAGATGGTAAATTTGGTGGACATGGTGGAAGAACTTTAAGAACGGGAGATGTGTTAAGAGTTACAGAAAATTGTTTAATCGATTCTATAGAATCTGTTCCTGACAAGTATAAACCCATACTTACCAATGAATGGACAATTGGTGTGATTCCAGGACCTCAACCAACAGAGGAATATTTAAAACCAGAGTACCTAGAGACACTTACTAACTCAGAATATAAAGTCAACTTTAATAGCGCTAGAACAGGCATACGATTAAATGGGCCTATTCCAGAATGGGTACGTGAGGATGGAGGAGAAGCAGGGCTTCATCCATCTAATATTCATGATAATGCATATGCCATAGGAACCCTTGACCTTACAGGTGATCAGCCTATTTTACTTGGACCTGATGGACCAAGTCTCGGAGGTTTTGTATGTGCTGTGACAACAGCTAAAGGTGAGCTTTGGAAAATAGGGCAGCTTCATCCAGGAGATAAGGTGCGTTTCCAACTGCTTTCTCTTAAAGAAGCTGAGCTTATTAGAAAAACGGAAGATGCCAATATTAAGTTTAGAAACGCTATTCCTAAATTACCTAAGCCTAATAAAAAGCTGACACCAGAGTATGCTATATTGGCTAAAGGATTCGCAGCAGATACAGTTTTTATGATTCGTTTAGCTGGAGAAGAAAACATACTTGTAGAATATGGGAGAATGGAACTTAATATAGAACTTCGTTTTAGAGTACATATTTTAATGCAAGAACTAGAAAAAGTAGGACTTCCGATTATTGATTTAACACCAGGTATTCGCTCACTTCAAATCCACTTTGATCCAGATAAGATTGCTATTAAAGACTTAGTAGATAAGGTCATAGCAATCAATGAGGCGCTTCCACCATTAACAGATGTTACTGTGCCTTCTAGAATCATTAAATTACCTCTTTCATGGGATGACCCACAAACTAAAATTGCTGCTGAGCGTTATCAGCAAACAGTAAGGCCTAATGCACCTTGGTGTCCAAACAATCCAGAGTTCATAAGAAGAATTAATGGTTTAGATAGCATAGAGGATGTAAGTCGTATTGTCTTTGACGCCAATTATTTAGTATTGGGACTTGGAGATGTTTACCTAGGAGCACCAGTAGCTACCCCAGTTGACCCAAGACATAGAATGGTTACTACTAAATATAATCCAGCTAGACCATGGACACCAGAAAATGCTGTAGGTATTGGTGGCGCTTACCTTTGTGTGTATGGTATGGAAGGTCCTGGAGGTTATCAATTTGTAGGAAGAACCGTACAAATGTGGAATTCTCTTAGAGAAACAGAAAACTTTAAGAAGGATAAACCATGGTTACTTAATTTCTTTGATCAATTGAAATTTTATCCCGTATCAGCAGAAGCGATATTACAATACAGAGAGGATTTCTTAAGAGGAAAGTTCAAAGTAGAAATAGAAGAAACGACCTTTAATCTAGGAGAGTACAAAAAATTCTTAGAAGAGATTAAAGAAAGTAGTAAGGCATTTAAAGATCATCAAGAAGCTTCCTTTGAAGCTGAAAGACAGCGCTGGAAAGAACAAGGTTTAGACGAATTTATTTCTGAACATCATGAAATAGCAGGTATTGTGGAAGAAGAGCTTTCTGAAGGCTGTGAAGCAGTAAGAACTAATATTCCAGGTAGTATATGGAAGGTGCTTGTTCAAGAAGGTGAAGAAGTAAGGGAGGGACAGGAACTTATGATTCTTGAAAGTATGAAAATGGAATTCCCTATTATATCAGAGTTTACAGGCAAGGTTCAGAAGCTTTATCTAAGTCCTGGTGATCAAGTGAACGCAGGCAAGTTAGCTGTATCCATTAAAGTAAAGGAGTAATGCCATGAATTATTTCCCTTCAAAACTAACAATAACTTGGATAAAAGAAAGCTACAAAAATGGGGAATTAGCGCCCTTAGAGTTAGCAGAAGAAATCGTTAAAAGAGCAGAGGCTAACAAGGAAAAAAATATTTGGATTGTCCCCCCTTCACTTGATATGATGCAAAGTTATATTAAAGCATTAAAAGATAAAAAGCAAAGCGACTATCCACTATGGGGGATCCCTTTTGCTATTAAGGACAATATTGATTTAGTAGGGGTTCAAACAACAGCAGCTTGTGAGGCATATGGTTATCTTCCTAAAGAAAGCGCTACTGTGGTACAAAAGCTTATTGATGCAGGAGCCATTCCAGTAGGTAAAACTAACTTAGACCAGTTTGCAACAGGACTTGTAGGCACTAGAAGTCCTTATGGAGAAGTACACAATGCATTAAACCCAAATCTTATTAGTGGAGGCTCTAGTTCAGGCTCAGCAGTAGCAGTGGCTTTAGGGATGGTAGCTTTTTCACTTGGAACAGACACAGCAGGTTCAGGAAGAGTGCCTGCAGCCCTTAATGGTTTAGTTGGCTACAAGCCTTCACTAGGGGCATGGTCAACTAAGGGTGTTGCGCCTGCTTGTGCTAGCCTTGACTGTATGACTGTCTTTACCAATTCCCTTGAAGATGCAGAAATAGTTAATGAAGTAGCTAGAGGTTTTGATGAAACATGTGCATGGTCTAGAGTATATGACATGCTTTATAAGCAGCTCCCTAAAAAAATATGTTTAGCTAAAAATGGTGTTAGCTTTTATGGTCCCTTTAAAGTCGTTTATGAGAGAAAATGGGAAGAAGCTGTAAGGAGAATTAAAAGATTAGGTATAGAAGTAGAGTACATTGACTATACCATGTTTCAAAAAGCAGCATCTATTTTGTACGATGGACCATGGATAGCTGAAAGATGGAAAGATCTTGGTGAGTTTGTAGACAGTCACTCAGAAGCAATCTTCCCAGTTACTAAGACCATACTAAAGTCTGGTAGTAAATCAGAGCATACAGCAGAAAGCTTATTTAAAGCTCTTCATGAATTACAGGACTATCGTATGAAAACCAAAAGACTACTTAAAGATGCGGTATTAATCATGCCAACAGTAGGTGGTACGTTTACTAGAGAAGAGGTAAGAAATAATCCCATTGTAACCAATAGCCAAATGGGGCTTTATACCAATCATTGTAATCTTCTGGATCTTTGTGCGGTTTCAATCCCAACTAAGATGAAAGAAACAAAGTTACCCTTTGGTATTACAATATTTGGATTGGCAGATTTAGAAGGCCTTATATTAGGCGCGGCAAAAGCTTTTCTAGACTCAGAGACAATGAAGGTGGCAGTTTGTGGTCTGCACAAGAAAGGCTATCCATTAGAAAATCAGCTAATAGAATTAGGAGCGCACTATTTAGAGAGCACACAGACGGCTGCCTTTTATAAGCTCTATTCACTAGATACAAAGCCAGTCAAACCAGGAATGTGTCATGTGGATGAAGGGGGAAAAGCGATTAAAGTAGATTTATATGGTATCTCCATTACTAAGCTTGGGGCCTTTATGCAAAACGTAAGTGAACCTTTAACCATGGGGACCATCACCCTAAAAGATGGTGAAAAAGTAGTTGGTTTTCTTTGTGAAGACTATGCCACTAAAACTGCAAAGGATATTACTGCAGAAGGAAAATTTACACTTATTAAGTGAGTGATGTGATAGAGATGCAATGAGCTAGTAATAAGCAAGTCAAATAACAGGAAGGGTGAATGAGACTATGAAAATGATTAAAGCAATTGTTAGACCAGAAAAAGTAGAAGACGTGTTAGATGTCTTAATGCAAAAAGGTTATTTAGCTGCAACAAGAATGAATGTATTAGGAAGAGGTAAACAAAAGGGCTTAAAGGTAGGAGATATCTACTATGATGAGATTCCAAAAGAGATGATTATGATTGTGGTGGAGGATGAAGATGAAGCAAAAGTAGAAAAAATTATAGCAGATGCAGCAAGAACGCCAAATGGCGGAACCTATGGAGATGGTAAGATTTTTGTAATAGAAGTAGAGAAGGTGGTTACAATTAGCAGCGGAAAAGAAGAGCTATAGGGGGTAAGGCAAATGAAAGAAGTGATGATTATTTTACGTCCAAAAATGTATTTTAAAACGAAAAAAGCTCTAGTTGAAGCCGGTTTTCATTCAATGACTGTTAAAGAGATTATTGGAAGGGGCAAAAAACCAATTCAATATGATATGGATCAGGAGAATTGCGGCATTAAGCATCGTTTAGTGGCTAAGAGGCTTATTGAGATGTATGTAAGAGATGAAGATGTTGATTTTCTTATAGAAACGGTTATTAAAACTAATCAAACAAATCGTGCAGGAGATGGCAAGATTTTTGTACTACCAGTTAAGGAAGCTATCCGAATTAGAACGAATGAAAAGGGCAATGAGGCTGTTATCTAAGGCTTGGGAACTGGGGATAACGAAAAAGTCATTTACAAGAATAAGGAGGACAAATTTATGAGAAAAAATTTAACGAGTTTAATAGTAGCAATAACAATAATGGGGACGATGCTTACAGTGACAGGATGTAATAGCCTAAGTCAAAAATCTAGTAATGATACAAGTAGTACATCAGCTACTTTGGGGACTTCTAGCAGCGGAGAAAAGGGAACTAAAGAAAATCCATTTATCTTAGGGGTAAGTCCTATGTCAGGGTGGTATGGCTGGTATGGTATAGAAGGAACAGGCATTTTTGAAAAGAATGGAGTATCTGTAGAAATCAAATATTTTCCAGTCTATAGTGATTCACTTACAGCTTTTTATTCTAATCAAGTAGATGGTATTTGTATTGCGGCTTCTGATGCAATAGCACCACTTAATGAAGGTGTTGATTTTAAAATAGTTTTAGTAAATGATAACTCTTCTGGTGCAGATGGTCTAGTTGTTCATGATGGCATTAGTAGTGTAAAAGATTTAAAAGGTAAAGCAGTTGCCACGGAGATTGGTACTTTAGAGCATATGTTTTTCCTAAAAATTTTAGAGGACAATGGCATGAGTATTAATGATGTCAACTTTGCTAATATGACTATTAATGATGCAGGTCCAGCATTTATAGCAGGTAGCATTGATGCAGCAGTATTATGGGAACCAACCTTATCAATGGCAGTTAATGCAGGTGGTAAGGTGCTTTATAGTACAGCTAGTGAGCCAGGTTTAATACCAGATACTTTAGCTATTAGGCAAGAGATTATCGATAACAATAGTGAGGTAGTTCAAAAAATTGTCCAATCTTGGTTTGATGGTGAGAAATTATTAGATACGAGAGAAGATGCATTTATTGAAGCGATTATTAAAGGTGCTGAGCTTGAAAAAGAAGATTATTTAGTAATGTTAGATGGGGTAACACTTTTTGATAAAGTTATGAATGAGGAAACTTTTAAAGAAGGAACTAGCTATACTTCTCTTCCTTATACGTTGCAAAAATCAGCTGAATTCTTAAAAGCCACAGAAATGATTGATAAAATACCGGAGGATGTAACAGCTATTTTAGATGATACTTTTATTAAGGGGGCAAACTAATGATTAAAATTAAAATCAGAAAAGATATTGGCAAAAGTAAATACACCACTTTTGCTATTGCTTCTTTTATAGTTGTTATTGCCTTATGGAGTATATTAAGCTATTTAGGCATGGTAGAATCCATTTTCTTGCCAACGCCTACAAAGGTCATTCATTACATTATTTCTTCTGTAGCAGATGGCTCCTTGTGGGCTAACATGAGCATTAGTGCTTATCGTATTACACTAGGGTTTGCATTTGCTGTTATCTTAGGTGTTCCTTTTGGTATATTAGCAGGAACCTTTAAAAAAGCAGAGGCTATTGTTAGGCCTTTATCAGAATTTATACGTTATATGCCTGTTCCAGCTTTTGTACCACTTATTATGGTATGGATTGGGATAGGTGAATCAGCAAAAATTGCCATCATCTTTATTGGTACTTTTTTTCAATTAGTACTAATGATAGCGGATGATGTGAAGTCTGTACCAGACGATCTTATTAATGCAAGTTATACACTAGGAGCAAATACTAATAAGACAATTTTCACAATTCTAATCCCAGCAATGCTACCAAGGATGATGGAAACCCTTCGTATGATGATAGGCTGGGCTTGGACATATTTAGTGAGCGCAGAACTAGTTGCAGCTAATAGTGGTCTTGGATTTACCATCCTTAAATCACAGCGTTTTATAAAAACGGATGCTATTTTTGGAGGTATTATTGTCATTGGTCTGTTAGGTCTTATCACAGATCGTATATTTGCCTATATAAATAAAAGATTATTTCATTGGGCATAAGGAGGGAGAAGAATGGGTTTATTTCAATTATCAAAGAAAAAAATACTTCCGCAGCAAAACAGCCATATAGAAGCAAACTTAGCAAATAGTAAAATATATGTGAAAGACGTCAATAAGACCTACCATTCTGTTAAAGGTGATATTGTAGCCATGGAGAATGTTAATATTAATGTATTAGAAAATGAATTTATCTCAATTGTGGGTCCATCTGGATGTGGCAAATCTACACTTTTACGTATGATAGGCGGACTTGATGAAGCGACTTCAGGGAAAATTGTGATTAAAGATAGAGATATTATAGGACCAGGTGCAGATCGCGGTATGGTATTTCAGACCTATACTTTATTTCCGTGGATGACAGTAAGTGATAATATTAAATATGGGCTAAAGCTAAAAAAGATGCCTATAGAAGAACAAGAGAAAATCGTAGATAAATACTTAAAGATTATTAAACTGGAAAAGTTCAAAAACAGTTATCCAAAGGAACTTTCAGGAGGAATGAAACAAAGAGTAGCTATTGCTAGGGCCTTGGCTAATAGCCCAGATGTTTTATTAATGGATGAACCTTTTAGCGCATTAGATCCACAGACAAAAGCGGATATGCAGCTTTTAATGCGACAAATCTGGCAAGTGGAAAAACCAACAGTTATTTTTGTAACTCATGATATAGAAGAAGCAGTTTTCCTCTCCACTAAAATTTTTATTATGACCTCAAGGCCAGGAACCATTAAAAAAGAAGTACCAGTTTTCTTACCTTATGAAAGAACATTAGATTTAAAAGACATACAGCAATTTATTACAATTAGAAAAGAAGTAAATGGATTAATTGAACATACAGATATTTAAATAGGAAACATTAAAACATGTCCTTCAACGGCTAATATATACCTAATGAAGACATGTTTTTATATTTAAGCTCGTTTGTGAAATAAGCAGAGGAAAAATAAAACTTTTAAATAGTGATTTAGCAGTACGTTATGAATATTGTGCTGATATAGCACATAGGAAGTATTTAGAAAATACTAGATATATAGTACAATGATTTTGAATTTAATTTTTAAATAAAAAAGTTTGATAATTAAGGGAGTAGATTTATAATAAGCATATAAGAAGTGATATTACTTAAAATATTATCATCTTATAGTAGATTAATAGATTTTCAAAAGGAGTTGATGAATTATGAAAAACTTAGATATGGTGATTTTAGAATAATTTAATAAGGGAGTATACAAAGGCTTATTTTGTATGCTCAAAAATAACCCCTTTTGTAAATTCTGTTTATTATATATGCTAAAAAAAAACAGACTTGCCAATGGGCAAGTTTTTTTGTGCCCAATTTTAGGGGTTAGGGTATAAAGAAAATCAAAAAATGTAAAGAAAAGAGATGTAATCTATGTTAGAATTTAAAAATTTAGAAGAGCAATATATTAAAGAAGCATGTAAACTAGCTCAGGAAGAATATCGAGTTGCATGTAGAAAAAATGATGAATTAATACCATATGACTTTGAAATAGAACTACAAGAAATGATTACTGAATTATTTCAAAATGGACAGGGGAAGGTTGCGTTACAACAAGGAAGTGTAATAGGATACATTGCATTTTGGGGGCCTTGGGAAGGTTGTTTTGGAAATGTAAAAGGGGTATTCTCACCTTTAGGTGGTAGTGCATTTGGCGGTCAAGATAGAGGCAAATTAGCATCTAGGCTTTTTCAAGAGGTAGCAAAAGATTTAGCAAAAGATAATGTATTCTCACTTGCTTTAAGTAGGTATGCAGAAGATGAGAAAATAGGAAAGGCATTTGTAATGAATGGCTTTGGTATAAGATGTACTGATGCAATTATGAAGTTAAGTGAAAGAAGTATGATAAGTGAAAAGGATAATGAATTGATTTTTAGAGTAGCACAGGTAGAAGATGCTGAGGAAGTGAGTATGTTTAAGCGTGGATTAGTGAGACATTTGTGTAAGTCCCCTACCTTCTTCCCTACTAATATTAAAGATTACTCTATTCATGTAAGTACAACTGATTTGCAACGAATATTTGTAGTGAAAGATAAGCAAAAAGTAATAGGTTATATACAAATAGTAGATGAGGCGGAAACCTTTATTACGACACATGAAGAAATAGTTAATATCTGTGGTATGTTTATACTTCCAGAATATAGAGGTATGGGGATTGCTCAGCAATTATTGGAGTATGTATGTAAGAGTGTGGAGGATTCGGGAAAGAAATATTTAGGAGTAGACTGTGAGACCCTTAATCCAAATGCATTAAGTTTTTGGGGAAAGTACTTTAAAAAATATACTTATAGTTACATTAGGAGAATTGATGAACGCATACAAGGATATGAAGAATACATAGATGAGATTTGGAAGGTGAATGAATAATGATGATTAGAGAATTTAAGGAGAGAGATTTAGAATTTGTGGAAGAAAGAAATTTTATTTTAGCATTACAGATACAATACTGTGGAGATTTTGATAGGGCAAGGAGTTTTACAGTTATAGATGATGCAGAAAATATATTGGGAGTAGGGACAATATCTTATCATGAGAGCTTTAAAGATAAGCGTAGAAAAAATAAACATAAACTCTTATTTGATTACTGCACAATAGAAGAAAATGAAGATATCCTAAGGTTACTATTAGGTCAAGCTAAAAGAAGAGTACAACAATTAGAAGAAGTGACTTCTAAAAAGATATGTCTTATGAGTTTTATAGAGGCAGATGATATAAATGAAATACAGAAGTTCTTAAAAGAACAATTTTACATAGGACGATGTATTCCTATACTTAAGTATAAATTAAAAAATAAAAGAGTGCATTATGAGTTACCAGAAGATATTCAAATAGATGAATTAGACAAAACCAATATAGAAAAGGTAGAAGAATATATTGCTGCTACAGGGCAAGCGAATGAAGGAGTAGCAGATAGTATTAATCAATTTATGTTTAGAGCAAATGATGAGAATTTTAAGACCTATTATGCGACTGATGGGAAAAAAATAATAGGAGGAGTTTCTATTTGGCATATAGGAGAAGAAAGAGGTGCAACAGAAAATATATTTACTATTCCTGAATATAGAAGAAAGCATATTGCCTCAGAATTAATAAATATAGCTTTTGATAAATTACAAAAAGACGGAAAAAAGATAGCAACATTGACTGTAATAGGTGATAACAAGTCAGCCATGCAACTCTATCAAAAAATAGGTTATGAATTAATGGGTTATTTTATTGAAGTACATTGGGATGCAAATTAAAAAGCTAATAGAGAAAGTTTTGATAAGTGAAAAGTAAATAAAGGCTAAAAGGGGATGGAGTAAAATGATGAAAAATTATGCCCCATCCCTAATAATTTAGAGGATAAGAATTTATATAAATAAGGAAGGAAGTACAATTTAGTAAGGAGAAGATAGATTAAAAGTATAATTTAAAAATAAATATAGAAAAGGTGTTGACTTATGTAATGTAATAGTGTAAACTTATACAAGTCGCAAGGAACATAAGCGACGAATAAAAGATTACTAATAAGTAATCACTTGTACTTTGAAAAACAAATACTACAACAATTATAGATTTGTAAGTTATAGCAATATAACTTGCGCCTAACGATAAAATGTACTAAAGTGCGTAACGTAAGCACTATAAACAATTTGTCAGGGTGTAAAATCTACAATTTAACCGATAATAAATATTCTTTGTATTCAACGAAAGTTGATTAACAAGGCACAAACGACCAGAGAAAGTCGTGGAATAAGGGCTTCGATTAAAGTTGAAAGCTGTACTAGCAACACCCTCCGGGTGTGAGAGACAGTAAATTCAACAAGAAGATCGCTTGTTTCATTAACTGTCTCTTATACTAGCACAAAAAACGTGCTAGTCATGAATAGGTCAAGCTACTAAGAGCGTAGAGTGG